>NZ_BAABIW010000002.1:0-109774 GCF_039542985.1 Terrabacter aeriphilus | reverse complement strand
ACCTCACCCGGAGGTTCTCCTCATCGTCAACGCCTACGTGTCACCAACGTCCAGGCCGAGTACAGCTAGGCCATGGCTGGGACGGGGCTGGTCCAGGGCCGGTGCAGGCCGGTCCGCCGCTGTCGTGGCCCGACCGCGCCACCGGCGTGGCGGCACCGCGGCGGCACCGGGGCGGGCGCGGTCGTGCCGCCCCGGCCCGGTGCCGGCGTGGTCACGCGGGCTCAGTCGCCCGGGGCCTCGGGCCCGTCGGAGATCTGGCGCAGCGTGGCGACGACGGTGGCCTCCGGCCAGTGCTGCGCGTGCAGCTCGGCGAACTTCTGCTGGTCGGCGACGGCGTCCTCGAGGGTGTCGTACTGGAGGATCGACCAGCCTCCGACGACCTCCTTGGACTCGGCATACGGCCCGTCGTGCCGGGTGACCTCGCCCCCGCTGACCACGAAGTTCACGGCGTCCTCGGTGCCGTAGAGGCCACCCCCGTCGAGGAAGACCCCGGCGGCGGCCCGCTCGCCGATGTGGGCGTCCATCGCGTCGAAGAGCGACTGGGGCGGCATACCGATCCCCTCCTGCATCCGAACGAAACCCATGAAACGCGGCATGTCGATCACTCCTACGTGTGTCGGTTGGTGCGTACACCCCTACGTCGAACGACGGTCGCGGCCTTCGACATCGACGTTCACATCCACTTTCACATCCACGTCCACGTCCACATCCATGATCACGTCGACAGCGACGTCGCACTCGACGCGGACACCTCGACCGGCGGGGCCCAGTCTGCCCGCGCAACCGCCTCGACCGGGGCCGGACGCCCTCGGGTGGTCTTCGACCACCTGGCCGTGGCGCCGACCGTCCTCGACGACCCGACCGTGGTCGCGGGCGTCGGGGTGACCCACCTGACCTACCCCGTGCTCAGGGAGTAGCGGGGCGGGCTCTCACTCGGCCACTGACGCCGCGAGCGGCACGGTCTGCTCCGTGTGGTGGCAGACGGCGACGTGGCCGGCTCCCACGTCCACCGGTGGTGGTGCGTCGACGCTGCAGACCGCGGTCGCGAACCGGCAGCGCGTGTGGAAGCTGCAGCCCGGCGGCGGGTCGAGCGGTGAGGGCGGGTCCCCCTGGAGCACGATGCGCTGGGCCCGGCGGGCCGACCGCTCGCGGTCGATGGTCGGCGACGCGGAGAGCAGGGCCTGGCTGTAGGGGTGCGTGGGCTGCGCGAAGAGGTCGGCGGTGGCCGCCGTCTCGACCGCGCTCCCGAGGTACATCACGGCGGTGTTGTCGCTGATGTGCCGGATGACGCCGAGGTCGTGGGCGATGAAGACGACCGCGATCCCGAGCCGCTGCTGGAGGTCGCGGAGCAGGTTGACCACCTGGGCCTGCACCGAGACGTCGAGCGCCGACACCGGCTCGTCGCACACGAGCACCTTCGGCTCGAGCGCGATGGCGCGGGCGATGCCGATGCGCTGGCGCTGGCCGCCGGAGAACTGGTGGGGGTAGCGGCTCATCATGTCGGGCGAGAGGTTGACGAGCTGGAGGAGCTCGGCCACGCGCTCGCGGACGGCCCCGGCGCCGCGGTGCCTGCGGTGGACCCGGAGCGGCTCGGCGACGAGGTCGAGCACGCTCATCCTCGGGTCGAGCGAGGTGTACGGGTCCTGGAAGACCATCTGGACGTCGCGGGTCAGCGCGCGGCGCTCCCTGCCCGACAGGCGGGTCACGTCGTGGCCGCCGATCTCGATCGTGCCGTTGTCGGGGCGCTCGAGCCCGACGAGCATGCGCGCGAGGGTCGTCTTGCCGCAACCGGACTCCCCGACGATGCCGAGCGACTCCCCGGCGTGCACGGCGAGGCTCACGTCGCGCACCGCCTTGACGTGACGCCGGCCGCGCCCCGCCGAGCCGATCGTGAAGGTCTTGCTGAGGCTCGTGGCGCGCAGCACGGGCTGCGCGGCGTGCACGGGCTGCGCGGCGTGCACGGGTTGCACGGGTTGCACGGGTTCAGGCGTGGGCATCGAGCACCTCCAGGGCACGGAAGCAGGCGGACTCGCGGGCGGGGGCCACGGCCTCGAGCGGCGGGCGCGTGTCGCGGCAGGCGTCGACCGCCCACGCGCACCGCGGGTGGAAGGGGCACCCCGACGGTTGCGCGCCCGGGTGCGGCGGACTGCCCGGGATGACCGGCAGCGCATGGCCGATCCGCCCCGCCTGCGGCACCGAGCCCAGCAGGGCCTGCGTGTACGGGTGCCCGGGACGGTCGAAGAGCGCGTCGGCGCTGGCCCGCTCGACGATCCGGCCGGCATACATGACCGCCACGCTGTCGGCGACCTGGCACACGACGCCGAGGTCGTGGGTGATGAGCACGACGCCCATGTCGAGCTCGGTGCGGAGCCGGTCGAGCAGCTCGAGGATCTGCGCCTGCACCGTGACGTCGAGCGCCGTCGTCGGCTCGTCGGCGATGAGCAGCTCGGGCTCGAGCGCGATCGCCATGGCGATGAGCAGCCGCTGGCGCATCCCGCCGGAGAACTGGTGGGGGTAGTCGTCGACGCGCGAGCTCGCCGCGGGGATGCCGACGAGCGAGAGCATCTCGGTGGCCCGCCGACGCGACTCCTTGCGCGAGGCGCCCTGGTGCTGGCGGTAGAGCTCCCCGATCTGCGCACCGATCGTCAGCACCGGGTTGAGCGCCGAGAGCGCGTCCTGGAAGACGAGGCTCACGGTGGCGCCCCGGAGCCGGCGCAGCTGCTCGGGGGTGCTCGTGAGCACGTCGGTGCCGGCGACGCGCAGCTCGTCGGCGCTGACGTCGGCCCCGCTGCCGGTCAGGCCCATGATGGCGCGCGCCGTCACGGACTTGCCCGACCCCGACTCGCCGAGCAGCGCGAGGAACTCGCCGCGGCGGACGTCGAGGCTGACATCGCGAACGGCGGGGACGGGGCCTCGGCGGGTGCGGAAGGTGACGTCGAGGCCACGCAGGCGCAGGGCGGCCGTGGGCGGCGCCTGCGTCGGCCGGGCGGACGGAGCGGGTGCAGCTGGCATCGATACCTCCAGAGCGGTTTCGACGAGTGTGCCGGAAAATTTCAACCCTGACTAGACCCTGCCGAATTTCGTCAGAACCATTGACTTTGGTGCCGCAAAGTGATGAGACTGCCAAGGGTCCAGCGAGACACCACCGGCACGTCACACCGTTCCAGCGCCTCAGGAGGCCCCCGTGCTCGAACCCGCCGAGCAGTACAAGCAGTACCGCTCCTACAGCTACCTGGAGGCCGGGGTCGACTACCCCGACATCCCCATGGCCAAGGAGGTCGGCCGCGTCCCGGCCTACGCCGGACTCGAGCTCGACACCGAGCAGCGGGCGCGCACCGAGCGCCTGCTGACCGAGAACGTCGTCATCTCGCTCCACGACCACCCGTCGGTCTTCCCCGAGGACCTCGCCGGCGACCTGCGGGAGTACATCCGCACGGGTCGCGAGCTGACCGGCTTCGAGGGCCTCGCCCGCTCCGGCATGACCGCCGTCTTCGACAACGTCATGGACGGCACGTGCTGCATCAGCAGCGAGGGCGGCTGGAAGTGGACCGACGTGCTGCACGACCTCGGGATGCGCATGTCCGACCTCGCGCACCAAGACTACCTCGTCAAGGGCGAGTCGCTCGCCGACATCCGCGCGGCGCACGCCGACGGGAAGATGGCGCTCGTCTTCGCCCTCGAGGCCGCGACGATGATCGAGAACGAGGTCGACCGCCTCGACATCCTCTACGGCTTCGGGGTGCGCCAGATCGGCATCGCCTACTCCGAGGCGAACTACCTCGGCAGCGGCCTCAAGGAGCGCGGCGACGGCGGCCTCACCTACTTCGGCGAGCGCGCCGTGACCCGCATGAACAAGCTCGGACTCGCGATCGACCTCTCGCACTCCGGCGACCAGACCTCGCTCGACGTGATCAAGCACTCGAAGCAGCCGGTCTTCATGACCCACTGCGGCTCCCGTGAGGTGTGGCCGACGAACAGGATGAAGCCCGACGCCGTCATCAAGGCGATGGCCGAGCGCGGCGGCGTCATCGGGCTCGAGGCCGCCCCGCACACGACGCTGTCGCCGGCCCACCCGAAGCACTCGCTCGAGTCGGTGATGGACCACTTCACGCACCTCGTCGACGTCGTCGGCATCGAGCACGTCGCCTTCGGCCCCGACACCCTCTTCGGCGACCACGTCGGCCTGCACGACACCTTCAGCAAGAACCTGTCGATCGGCCAGGCCCACGGGCACGTGGAGTACGAGAAGCAGCCCTACGTCGACGGGCTGGAGAACCCGGCCGAGTGCTTCTACAACATCATCGGATGGCTCGTCTCGCACGGCTACTCCGACGACGAGATCGCCGCCGTCGTCAGCGGCAACATCATCCGCGTCCTCGAGGAGGTCTGGTTCTGATGCGAGTCCCATGGGTGGGTCGCGGCCTCGCCGCGCTGGCCGTCGGCGTGACCTCGGTGGCCCTGGCCGCCTGCGCGCCGAGCGCGCCGTCCGAGAGCGGGTCGGGGGCGTCCGGCGGCTCGGGCGCGGCCGACGTCCTCAACATCGCGACGACGACCGACGTCGTCAACCTCAACCCGATGCTCGGCAACTCGCGGACCGACAGCTGGGTCACCGACCTGATGTACCCGCGGCTGCTCACCATCGACGCCGACGGCTCCAAGCAGCCGTACCTCGCGACGAAGTGGGGCTACAGCGCCGACGGCAAGACGGGCTTCTACGAGCTGCGCGACGACTTCACCTGGAGCGACGGCACGAAGCTCACGGCCAAGGACGTCGCCTACTCCATCAACACCATCAAGACCCAGCAGCCCAAGGGCAACGTCGTCGCCGGCTTCATGGGCAACCTCGTCAAGGCGACCGCCGTCTCGGACACCCGCGTCGAGGTCCAGATGGCGCGGCCCGACAGCATCGTGGTGCCCGAGGTGGGCTTCTGGATGACGGTCGTGCCCGAGCACGTCTTCGGCAAGCAGGCCAAGATGGACGACTTCGCCAACAGCTCCGACTGGGTGAGCGCCGGGCCCTACCGGCTCTCGAGCATCGCCAAGGGCCAGAGCTACACGCTCGAACGCGTCGCGTCCTACCCGATGGCCCCCGGCGGCAAGCCCACGCTCTCGAAGGTCGTCTTCAAGGTCTACCCCGACGTCAACACCGAGATCCTCGCGCTGCAGAAGGGCGACGTCGACGTCATCGCCAACGCCCTGCCGCCGGCCCAGGTCAAGGGCCTCTCGTCGACGCCGGGCTTGCAGGTGGCCGACGTGCCGGGCCTCGGCTTCACCCACATGACCTACAACATGAAGCGCCAGCCGATGAACGACGTACGGGTCCGCCAGGCCCTCGCGCACGCCGTCGACTACGAGGCCATCCGGGCCGTCGCCGTGCAGGGTCAGGCGGTCACCGCCAACAGCAGCCCGATCACCGACTCCCTCAAGGAGTGGGCCGACCCGTCGCTCAAGGAGTACGCCTACGACCCCGAGAAGTCGAAGGCACTGCTCGCCGAGGCAGGCGTGAGCAACCTCAAGCTCTCGATGATCTACTCGCTGCAGGACCCCGTCGTGGCCACCTGGGCGACGATGGTCAAGGACAGCGCCGCCAAGGCCGGCATCACCATCGACCTGCGCGGCCTCGACCGCAACACCTACCTCGCCAAGACGGTCGAGGGCGACTACGACATCTATGCCGGGTCGTTCGCGATCATGGACGAGCCGATCTCCAACATGGCGCTGCAGTACCTGCCCGAGGGCGCGATCAACTACTCGCAGGTCGACGACCCGAAGCTGACCGCGCTCATCGAGCAGGCGCAGGGGACCGTCGACGTCGCGGAGCAGAAGTCCTTGGTGCAGCAGGCCGCCCGCTACGTGCACGAGAACATGATCGACAACATCATGTACGTGCAGAACCTCAAGGTCGCGCACAGCGACACGTGGACCGGCTTCGAGACCAAGCCGAGCGAGCTGCTCTCGATCATCGACCCGCAGTCGCTCGCGAAGGTCACCCGCAAGTAGGTCCGCAGCCGCGGCCGGAGAGGATGACATGCCACCCATGGTCTGGTTCGTGACCCGTCGGGTCTTCCACGGCGTCGTCACGGTGCTGTTCGCCGTCACCATCACGTTCCTGCTGCTCCGCCTGCTGCCCGGTGACCCGGCATCGGCGATCGCGAGCACGAACATGGACGCGCGGATGCGCGAGGAGCTGCTGACGAAGTACGGGCTCACCGACCCGCTGCCCGTCCAGTACCTCAAGTACCTCGGTGAGCTGCTGCGCGGCAACCTCGGCACCTCGTTCAGCCAGTCGGAGCCGGTCGGCGACGTGCTGCTGGCGCGGCTGCCGTGGACGCTGCTCCTCACGGGCTCGGCGCTCGTGCTCACGGTGGCGGTCGGGGTGCCCCTCGGGGTCCTGGCCGCCACCCACGCCGGCCGCTTCGTCGACCGCGCGGTCCAGGTGCTCGGCGTGACCGGGCAGTCGCTCTTCGTGCCGAGCGTCGGCATCTTCCTGCTCTTCGTCTTCGGGCTGAAGCTGCAGTGGCTGCCCATCGGCGGGGCGTACGACGAGAACGCCTACGGTGCAGCCTGGTACGTCAGCGTGCTCCAGCACCTCGCGCTGCCGTGCCTCAGCCTCGTGCTCGTCTCGCTCGGCTCCTACGTCCTGACGCTCCGGTCGACCCTGATCGAGGCGCTCGGGGAGGACTACTGCGAGCTGGCGCGGGCCAAGGGCACCCCGGAGCGGCTCGTCGTGTGGAAGCACGGCCTGCGCAACGCCCTGCTCCCCACGACGACGCTGCTCGGGCTGCAGCTCGGCTTCATGGTCGGCGGCGCCGTGCTCACCGAGACGATCTTCGCCTACCCCGGCGTGGGACGGGCCATCTACGAGTCGGTGATCCGGCTCGACTTCCCCGTCCTGCAGGGCGCCTTCGTGCTGCTGGCCGCGACCGTCGTCGTGGCCAACCTCCTGACCGACCTGGCCTACGGGCTCCTCGACCCGAGAGTGCGCACCTCATGACCACCGTCATCGTCCCGGGCGTCGACGCCGAGCACGGCAGCGAGCCGGTCGGCGACGACGAGCGCGCCGCCGCCGCGACCTGGCGCGCCTTCCGCCGCAACCCGATGGGCCTCGGCGCCGCCGTCCTGCTCGTCCTGCTCGTCCTCGTCGCGGTGGCGGCGCCGCTCCTCGCGGCCTACCCCGAGGGCTTCAGCAGCGACGTGCTCGCCCCGCCGTCGAGCGCGCACTGGTTCGGCACGGACAACCTCGGCCGGGACCTCTTCGCCGAGGTCGTCTGGGGCACCCGGGTCTCGCTCACGGTGGGGTTCGCCGCGTCGTTCCTCGCCATCGCGATCGGCGTCGCCGTCGGGGTCCTCGGCGCCTACGTCCCGCGCGTCGACACGGTGCTGCGCATGGTCGTCGACCTCTCGCTCTCCCTCCCGGTGCTGCCGCTGATGATCCTCGTCGCGGCGCTGGCCGGGCCGTCGCTCGGCACGATCATCCTCGTCATCTCCTTCTTCTCCTGGCCGGAGGTCGCGAGAGTCGTTCGCTCGCAAGCACTCTCGGTCGTCAACCTGCCGTACATGGATGCCGCGAAGGTGCTCGGAGGTCGGCACGGCTGGATCGTGCGACGCCACCTGCTGCCCGCAGTCGCTCCGGTCATCACGGTGACCGTCGTGCTGACCGCGTCGCGGGCGGTGCTCTCCGAGGCGGGACTGTCGTTCCTCGGCCTCGGGGACCCGGCCAGCTGGTCGTGGGGCCGCATCCTCTACGAGTCGCAGCAGTCGGGCTCGATGACCTCGGCGTGGTGGACGACGTTCTTCCCGTCGCTCGCGATCCTGCTCCTCGTCGTCGCAGCGACCCTCATCGCCATCGCCTACAACGACGCCCGCAACCTGCGCGGCAGGGAGGCCTGAGGATGCCCTTCCAGCAACGACTCGGCCACGACGTGCTGCGCCGGATCCAGGACCGCGTGCGGCGTTCGCTCGCCCGCAGCGAGCTCGACGCGCTGCTCACCGACGACCCGGACGACGTCGCCTACCTGACGGGCTTCTTCCACCACCCCTGCGAGCGCCCCGTCATCGCCTACCTCCCCGTCGACGGCGAGGTGCGCCTGCTCGTCCCACGCCTCGAGCGGGAGCACGCCGAGTGGCAGCGCGTGGCGGCCTCGGTCGTCGACTACCCGGAGTTCCCCGGCACCGTCGAGCCGATCAGCCGGCTCGCCGGCGCCGTGCCCGCGGCGGCGAGGCTGGGCGTGCCCGCGTCGATGTCCATCGGCCGGCTCGCGCTCGTCGAAGGGTGCTTCCCCCGCGCGCACGTGACGCCGTCGTATGCCGTCACGCGGGCCCGGTGGGTCAAGGAGCCCGAGGAGGTCGCCCTCCACCGCGAGGCGGGGAGGATCACCGACGTCATGCTGCACCGCGGCATCGACCTCGTGACCGACGCGCTCCGGTCCGGCGGCGCTCTGCCGAGCGAGGCGGAGCTGGCCGCCTACGTCGGGTCCGTCGGTGCCGGCATCATGGACGCCGAGCACGAGGACGTCGTCGTGGCCGGCTTCCGCGCCGGAGGGCTCGTCTACTCGGGGCCGAACAGCGCCCGACCGCACGGCCTCCCCTCGACCCACCGCCTGCAGCCCGGCGAGACGTTCATGCTCTCCCTGGGCTGCGCCGTCGGCGGCCGCTACATCGAGGGCGAGCGGACGTTCCTGCTCGGTGAGCCGTCGGCCGACCAGCGGCGCTACTACGAGGCCGTCCGCTCCGCCCAGGCCGCCGGCGCGCAGGCGCTGCGCCCCGGCGTCACGTGCGCGGAGGCGAACCGGACCTGCCTGCAGGTGATCCGGGACGCCGGGCTCGGCCCCTACCTGCAGCACCGCATGGGTCACGGGATCGGGGTGGGCATGCACGAGTCCCCGTGGCTCGAGGACGGTGACGAGACGGTGCTCGAGGAGGGCTTCGTCGTCTCCGACGAGCCGGGCATCTACGTCACCGGCCATGCCGGCTACCGCGTGTCGGACTCCATGCTCGTCACCGCCGACGGCGCTCAGGCCCTCACCACCTACCCCCGCTCGCTTGACGACATCGTCGTGACCGCCTGAGGCTGTCACCCTCATCCTGGAGGTACTCGTGTTTCTCGACATCAACGGCAACCGGCTCAACGTGGAGGTCATGGGCCGCGACGACGCGCCGCTGCTCATCGCGCTCCACGGCGCGCCCGGGCTCGGCTCGCTCGCCGAACCCCGCGCCACCTTCGGCCCCCTCGCCGACGACTTCCGCGTCGTCGTCTTCGACGCCCGCGGATCCGGCCAGAGCGAGGGCCGCGCGCCGTTCACGCACGAGCAGTGGGTGGCGGACGTCGAGGCCCTGCGCGAGTGGGCCGGCGCCGACCGGTTCGTCATCGCGGGCGGCTCCTACGGTGGGTTCATCGCCATGGAGTACGCCGTGCGCCACCCCGAGCGCCTCGCCGCGATGGTGCTGCGGGACACCTCCGCCGACCACGCGAACGAGGAGCTGGCCCGGGCCAACGCCCTGGCGAGCGCCCGCGTCGAGCTCGACCTGGACAAGTTCGAGCGGATCATGGACGGCCGGACGCGCGACGACGAGGACCTGCGCGCGTGCTGGGCGGAGATCCTCCCGCTCTACGACCACGTCTACGACCCGGCCGCCGTCGACCGCAAGGTGCGGGCCACCACGTACCGCTACGAGACGCACAACTGGGCCTTCACCGAGAACATGCCCCACTACGACGTCAAGGACCGGCTCGGCGCCGTGACGTGTCCGGTGCTCGTCGTCGTCGGGCGCGACGACTGGATCACGCCCGTCCAGTGCAGCGAGACCATCGCCTCGCTCGTGCCGCACGCCCGGCTCGAGATCTTCGAGGAGTCCGGCCACTCCCCGCAGGTGGAGGAGGCCGAGCGCTTCCAGGCCCTCGTGCGGGAGTTCCTGGCGGGCGCGCTCGCCCACGGGGCGGGCCGCTGAGTGTCGACGCCTCCTCGCGCCCTCGACGCGCTCGACCGGCAGATCGTGGCCGCCCTCCAGCGCGACGGGCGTGCCAGCTGGACCGAGATCGCCGAGCAGTGCGGTGCCACCCTGCCGACCGTCACGCGCCGGGGTCAGTCGCTGCTCACGTCCAAGGCGCTGCGCGTCGGGGTGAGCAGCGACATCAACTCCCCCGGGGTGGCCGACCTCTTCGTGCTGCGGATCGCGTGTCGTGCGGGCACGCAGGTCGCCGTCGCCAAGGCGCTCGCGCAGCGCACGGACCTGCGCTTCCTCTGCCTCGTCACCGGCGGCAGTGACCTGCTCGCCGAGCTCGTCTGCCGGCGGGCCGACTCGATGCACGTCCGGCAGATCAACGAGATCCTCGCCATCGACGGGGTCGAGGGCTGCGAGAGCGACCTCGTGCTGCACGCCTACAAGGTGTCGCAGCACTGGGCCCAGGGGGCCACGTCCAGCCGGGAGTCGTCGACCGAGCTGATCCGCGAGCCGCACGTGTGCGACCCGTCGCACTTCGACGAGACCGACCTGCTCGTGCTGCGCGAGCTGCGGGCCGACGGGCGGGCCAGCTTCCGCTCCGTCGCCGACGCCATCGGCGTCAACGAGAGCACCGTGCGGCGCCGCTTCGAGGCGATGCGCGACCGCGGCTGCGCCTGGGTGCTGACGCTCGTGGCCGCACCCGCGCTGGGCTTCGAGTCCGAGATCATCCTCAACATCAAGGTGGCGCCGACGCGCATCGACGCCATCGCCGGTGAGCTCGCCTCCTACGTCGGCGTGCGCTACCTCGCCGCCACGCTCAACGGCACGCTCATGTGCGAGGTGATCATGCCGTCGAGCGAAGACGTGTTCACCTTCTTGACCGAGGGGCTGGGGCGCATCGACGGCGTGCTCGGCTGGAGCGCCAGCGTCGAGCTGCTCACGGTCAAGCGCGGCTTCCTCGAGACCCCCTGGTGGCTCGACGCCGTCGACGAGGCACCCGCCCCGGCCTGAGCGCCCACTGACGCCACGGGGCCACCCTGCGCTTGACTGGCCGGGTGAGCACGCAGCGGCTCGGCACGGCCGAGCTCCCGGGCGGCGGCCGCGTGGCCTACGCCGCGACCGGGAGCGGACCGGTGCTGCTCGTCGTGCCGGGGTGGCTCAGCCACCTCGAGATGGGGTGGGCCATCCCCGCCGAGCGGATGTTCCACGAGGCCCTGTCGGCCGGACGCACCCTCGTGCGCTTCGACCGGCCCGGGTGCGGCCTGTCCGACCCCTACGACGGCCCGCGCTCGATGGAGCTCGAGCTCGAGACGGTGGATGCCGTGGCCCTCGCGGTCGGCGCCCAGCACCTCGACGTGCTGGGCTGGTCGCTCGGGGCGGCGGTGGCGGCGCGCTGGGCGGCCGAGCGGCCGGGGGCGGTGAGCCGGCTCGTGCTCTACGGCGGGTGGCCCTACGGTCGCGCGATCGGTGACGCGGCGAGCCGGGAGCACGTGCTCGGCCTGCTAGCCACGCACTGGGGCCTCGGCTCCGACCTGCTCACCGAGCTCTTCGCCCCGGATGCCGACGCCGGCACGCGCCGCGCGCTGGCCGGCTACCAGCGGGCCGCGTCGAACGCCGCCACCGCGGTCGACCTGCTCAGGCTCGCCTACGAGCTCGACGTGCGCCCGAGCCTGGGCGACGTGCGCGCGCCCACCCTGGTGCTGCACCGACGCGGCGACCGTGCCGCACCCCCGGCCGGTGGACGCGCCCTCGCGCAGGGCATCGCCGGCGCCGAGCTGGTCGAGCTCGACGGCCGCTCGCACCTGCCGGCCCTGGGCGACGCACAGGCCGTCGTCGACGCCGTGCGCCGCTTCCTCGGGCTGCCCGCGCTGCGGCGGGCCGTCGAGACCGGACTGACCCCGCGGCAGGCGGAGGTGGCGGCCCTCGTCGCCGAGGGGCTGACGAACCGTCAGATCGCCGGCCGGCTGGGCATCACCGAGCGCTCGGCCGAGTCGCACCTCGAGCGCATCCGCCTGCGCCTCGGCTTCAGCTCGCGCGCGCAGGTCGCCGCCTGGCACGTCGCGACACACGCCGCCAGGCAGCCCTGAACCTGGCGCCGACGGCCCAGTGCGGTAGTTCCACGGCTGTGCGCGACCGCGCGGCTGCCGAGCATGGGGGGATGACCCGACGCCACGCATACCTGCTCGTCTCGGGAGTCGCCTGGGGCGGCTTCCTCCTCGTCATCGCCTGGACGGCGGCCTTCCTCGCCGGGGTCGTCGTCGACCCGACGGTCGACGCCTCCCTGCGCCACCCGCAGCGGCTGCCGACCGCCGGCGCCGTCGGCGTCGACGTGGGGCTCCTGCTGCTCTTCGCCGTGCAGCACTCCGTCATGGCGCGCCGCCCGGTCAAGGAGCGACTGCGCCGGTGGCTCCCCGCCGAGCTCGAGCGCGCCACCTACGTGCTCGCCACCGACGCCTGCCTCGTGCTCCTGCTGCTCCTGTGGCAGCCGTGGGACGGCCAGGTCTGGCTCGTCGAAGGACCTCTCGCGACCGTGCTGTGGGTGCTCTGCGCCGCCGGCTGGCTGCTCGCAATCGTCGCGACCAACGCGGTCGACCACCTCGAGCTCGTGGGGCTGCGGCAGGCCGGGTGGGGTCGGCGTCACCACCTCGCCGGCGACGGCAGCACCAGCTCGCTGCACGTCACCGGGCTGTATGCCGTGGTACGCCACCCGCTGATGACCGGCCTGCTGCTCGCCTTCTGGGCCACGCCGCGGATGAGCGCGCCGCACCTGCTCTTCGCCACCGCGACGACGGCCTACGTCGCGGTGGGCATCCACTTCGAGGAGCGCGACCTGCGCCGTACCTTCGGGCGGGCCTACGCCGACTACGCAGCCCGGGTGCCTGCGCTGCTGCCGATCCTGCGACCTCGCGTCACTCGCCCCTGATGCGGTCGGGTTGCAGCACGACGAGCGCGAGGGCGACGAGGATGCCGGCACCGACCCCGACGGCGAAGCCCCGGCCGACGTCGCGCGTGAGCGCCCCGACGAGCATCCCGGCGAGCGCGCCGATCGACGCGCACCCCGTGAACGTCGCGATGACCTTGACCCAGAAGGGCGGCGTGACCTGAGCTGCCATGCCGTCACCGTAGCGGGGCCCGCCGCCGCCGTATGCCGGCACCGCCCTCCTCGGTGCCGGTGCACCTACGCTTGGGGCGACGGTTCACCACCGACGAGCGGAGGTCCGGATGGCCACGCTGGACGCGGCCGACGCGCTCGCCCGGCTCACGGGCGCCGACCACGGCGTGCTCGCCACCGTGCACCCGACCCGCGGGCCCGACCTCGTGCCGTGCGTGTTCGCGGTCGACCGGGACGGCCTCGTCGGCATCCCGGTCGACCGCGTCAAGGCGAAGCGGTCGACGCGGCTGCAGCGCGAGCGCAACCTCGAGCTCGACCCGCGCGCGACGCTGCTCGTCGAGCACTGGGAGTCGGACGACTGGTCGCGGCTGTGGTGGGTGCGCGCCTCGTTGCGACACGTGGGCGAGCCGTCGGCCGAGCGGCTGGGCGCCCTCGCCGACCTGCTCGCCGGACGACACGTCCAGTACCGCGACCAGCCCTTCGACCACCTGGTCGTGCTGCGCCTCGTCGAGGTCACCGGCTGGTCGGCGCACTGACGTCAGCGTGGCCGCCCGTCGTCGAGCACCCCGCGCACCCAGAGCGCGAGCTCGGTGCGGCTCGTGAGGTCGAGCTTGGTCAGGGCCGCTCGCACGTGGGACTCGACGGTGCGCACCGACAGCACGAGCTGGTCGGCGATCTGCTGGTTCGACCTCGCCTCGGCCACCAGTCGCGCCACCTCGAGCTCGCGCGGCGACAGCGCCGGAGCGGAGGCCGTTCCCTGCGGCAGCGTCGCGAGCACCGACCGGCCGAGGGCGAGCGGCCCCGGCAGGTCGAGCGCCTCGAGCTCGGCGACCGCCTCGACGAGGAGGGTGCGGGCGCGGGGTTCCTGACCGCCGAGTCGGAGCAGGCAGCGGGCCAGGCCGAGCCGGGCCAGTGCGACGAACGGTCGCGCTCCGAGGCGGAGGTCGACGTCGACCGCCGTCTCGAAGTGGCGCGCGGCCTGCTCGACGTCGTCGGCGACCCACGCGAGCGTGCCGAGCGGGAGGTGGTTCGAGCCGTGCGACCAGGGGGTGCCGCCGCCGTCCGCGCCGCACCAGCCGGCCGCAGGCAGGAGCATGTCCCGGCACCGCCCCGCGAGCGCCGCGTCGCCGAGGGCGGCGGCTGCAAGACCGATCTGGCCCACCGTCCCGTTCCACCGCGGTCCGAGGGGCATCCGGTCCGGCACGTGGCGCACCGTGCCGAGCAGCGCCTGCGCACGCGGACGGTCGCCCAGCAGGACGTAGGTCTGGGCCAGCGTCGCCTGCAGGAGTGGGATGTCCGGGGCGCTCTCGAGCAGCGGCAGGGCACCGTCGGGGATCTCCTGCGGGTCTCCCCGCAGCAACGCGAGCTGGAGCCGGAAGGCGACGTAGAGCCCGAGCATCGAGAGGTCGCCGATCCGTTCGGCGAGCCGGCGCCCGGCCTCCGCCTCCCGCCGGGCGTCGTCGAAGGAGCCCAGCAGCGCCGCGCGCAGTGCACGCAGCCGGTGCTGGTGCCACCGGCCGACCGGCGACCCGCGGCGCTCTGCCTCCCGGCCGAGACGCTCGACGGTGTGGTGGAGCGTCTGGAGGTCGCCGCGCTGGAGGGCGATGTCCGCCTGCCACAGGTGACCCCACAGCCCTCCGACCGCGGAGGTCGACGCCGGGCCCAGCTCGACCGCCCGGCGGGCCAGCTCCTCCCGCTCGTGCACCGCCTGCGGGTAGCACAGGGTGAAGTGCCGCGCCGCCACGGCGGCGAGCTCTGCCTCGGGCGACCCCGACCGGCGCGCCAGCTCGAGCGCCGCGAGCGAGAGCGGATCCGCGGTCGTGTCGAGGGCCCGCTCGGCCGCAGCCGAGGCACGCAGCGCGAGCAGGCCCGACCGTTCCGCGAGGGCCTCCTCGGGTAGCCGCGCGAGGGTCCGCTCGCAGAGGCCGTCCACGACCAGGGCGACGTCGAGCGAGCCGATCCCCTGCGGCACGAGTGCTGCCCGCGCCATCAGATCAGGGCGACCGGCCGCCTCGGCGACGTCGACCGCCTCGACGCACGACGCGAGCGCGGCGGGCACGAGGTTCGCCAGCCACTCGGACCTGGCCTGCTCGGCGAGCAGCTCGGCCAGCCGCGCCCCGTGCACCCCGAGGCGGCGGGCGTGCTCGAGGGCCAACCGCGTAAAGCCGACGGCCTCCTCATGTGCCCGGGCCGCAGCGGCCTGCGCCGCCGCCACCCGGGATCGCTCGAGGCACCGCCGCGACGCCTCGACGCCCTCCGCACGGTGCCAGTGCACCGCGCTCGGGCCGGCAAGCTCTTCGTCGCCGGTCGCGTCCATCGCCGCGGCGACGGACGCCTCGAGCCCCGCCCGTTCGGGCGGCAGCAGGTGCGCAAGCACGGCGTCACGGACGAGGGCGTGCACGAACGACAGCCCGGTGGGGCCGTGCTCGAGCAGACCGCACCGGATGCCGATCGCGACGTCGACGCTCACGGCCGAGACCGTGCGCCCCGTGGCCGCCGCAAGCAGCATCGGCGAGAGACGCTCGCCCAGGACGGCTGCGGTCGCCACGGTGTCCCGGGCACCGGTCGGCAGCTGGAGGAATGCCGCGGCGAGGACGTCGCGGGCCCCAGGGCGGGACCGCACGACCTGGTCGAGGGTTCCCGACGGGGGCGGCGGCTCGGTGGTCAGCACGCGGATGAAGAAGGGGTTGCCGTCCGTGCGCGCCACGAGCTCATCGGCGTGGCGGGTCCATCCGGCCGTGGCCCGGTCGGTCGAGAGCCACCCCCGCACGGCGTCGGCGTCCAAGCCGCGCAGGGGGATCGATGTCGCGCCACCGCGGAGGAGGTCGGGCACGACGCGACCGAACGACGTCGCCGGGTCCTTCCGAGCCGTGACGAGGACGAGTACGCGCGAGCTGGTGAGGTCGAGGGCGACGTGCCGCAGCACGGCGACGGTCAGCGAGTCGGCCCAGTGGAGGTCCTCGAGCACGACGAGGAGCCCGGTCGGACCGGCGGCACCGCGCAGGGCGTCCGCCACCGCGTCCGAGAGGCGGAAGCGGAGGGCGTCGTCGTCGGGGTCGGGCGCCGCCACGTCGGCCAGCACCGCGTCGAGCGCGGGCAGCCGGCGGGCGACCCGGTGCCACGGCCAGAGCAGCGGGGCACCCGCGTCGTCGACGGCATACCCCTGTGCGACGGCCATGCCTCGCGCCGCCGCGCGCTCGCTCGCAGCCGAGGCGAGCGCCGTCTTGCCGATGCCCGGCTCGCCCGTCACGAGCACGAGGCCGCCCCGCCCAGCGGCAGCCGCGGACGACGCGCCGTCGACGACGGCGAGCTGATCGGAGCGACCGACCACGACACCCACGGAGCGAGTATGCCGCTCGGTCCCTGCCCGCGTCCCGCGCAGAGTCGTCCCGCCGGTGCCGTCGGGGGGCACGCCGTCGAGGGGCGCGTCGTCGGGGTGGCGCCGTCAGGGTGGCGCCCGGCGCACCAGTGCGTGCCGATCTCGGTGGTTCCACTGAGGCGCGAGACGAGGCCCAGCAGCACGGTGGAACTCCCGGGCCGCCGGGCCCGGAGCCAGTGAAAGGACCGTCCCATGCATGCCCAGCTGCTCGTCTTCGACGGACCGCGATCCGCCGAGCTCGTCGCCGCCGCCGACCTCGCCGACCGCCGGCGCATCAAGCCGCTCCTCGAAGCCCACCCAGCCGTCCACGACGACATCGTCGCCCGCTACGACCTGCGCCAGCCCGACGGCGGCCGGGCGATGCTCGTCGTCAGCGGGTCCGAGTCGACGCTCGACGCGATGATCGAGCTCATCATGACCTCCGAGCTGCTGCCCGGGGAAGACCCGCGGCTGCTCCCCGGCCCCTCCCGGGCCGAGCGCTACGTGGTCGCCGAGGCAGTCGTGACGCGGGCGCTCGGGACGGGTGCGCGATGAGCGGGCAGGCGCAGGCCGCGGTGTCGCCTGCGTGGGTTCCGGCCGGGACCTGGGTCGTCGACCCCGCGCGGAGCACGGCCGGCTTCGCGGTGCGCGACAAGCTCGTCACGACCGTGCACGGCACCTTCGCGATCGCCTCCGGCACCGTCATCACCGGCTCGGACGGGCAGGTCGTCAGCGCCGTCGTCACGCTCGACGTCGCCGGCGTGTCGACCGGCAACGGCCGTCGCGACCGCGACCTCCTCAAGCCCCGCTTCCTCGACGCCGGCTCGCACCCGACGATCGTCGTCGAGGCCGGGAGCACCGCCACGCGGGCGACGGGGTGGCGGGTCGAGGCCACCCTCAGCGCCAGGGGTGCCTCGGCGCCGCTCGTCCTCGAGGTCGTGCCGACGTCGGTGGAGGAGCGTGCGGTGCGGGTGCGCGCCACCGGCCGCCTCGACCGCACCGGGCTCGGCCTCGCGGTGCCGACGTTCGTCGTGGGCCGGCACGTGGAGGTCGAGGTCGACCTCGTCGCCGCTCGCTGACGCAGGCCTCCCGCCACGGCTGGATCGTTGCGGCTGATCGATCCCCTCGACCGCACCCTTCCAGCCGTGGGCGGCTCGTCGGGTCGGCGGGCCACGGTCGGCGCCCTCGGCTACGGTCGGCCGCATGGCCGTCCACCAGCTCACCGTCGAGCACGCGCGTCGCATCGCCGTGCACGCCCAGCTGCTCGACCTGCCCCGGCCGACCGACCTCGTGGCGACGGTCGAGCGGCTCACGATCCTGCAGATCGACCCGACGGCGGCCATCGCGCCGAGCGCCGACCTCGTGCTGTGGAGCCGGCTCGGCTCGGCGTACTCCCCCGCGCAGCTCACGGCCGCCGTCGAGCACGACCGCACCCTCGTCGAGACCGTCGCCTACATCCGCAGCCCCCACGACGTGCCGGCCGTCGTCGCCGAGGTGCGCGAGGCCGAGCCGTATCCCTTCATGGCGACGTGGCTCGCCGACAACGCCTCGTTCCGCCGCGACATCCTCGCCCGGCTCGCGGCCGAGGGGCCGCTGCTCTCGCGCGACATCCCCGACACGAGCGTCGTCCCGTGGCCCTCGACCGGGTGGACCAACAACCGCAACGTGACGAAGATGCTCGAGGCCATGGCGGTGCGCGGCGAGGTCGCCATCGCCGGGCGCAAGGGCCGGCAGCGCTACTTCGACCTGCCCGAGCGGGTCTACCCGACCGACCTGCCCCGGCTCACGCTCGAGGAGGCCGTCCGCCACCGCAACGAGCGCCGGCTCGCCTCCCTCGGCATCGCCCGGTCGACCGGTTCGGTCATGCCGGGCGAGGGCAACTACGTCGGCGAGGCCGGTGAGCCCGCCGAGGTCGACGGGGTTCCTGGCACGTGGCGGGTGCACCCGGCATACCTCGACGTGCCGGAGCGCTTCGAGGGACGCACCGCGCTGCTCAGCCCCTTCGACCGGCTCGTGCACGACCGCGTGCGCGCCGAGCAGCTCTGGGGGTTCGAGTACGTCCTCGAGATGTACAAGCCCGAGTCGCAGCGGCGCTGGGGCTACTTCGCGCTGCCGATCCTGCACCACGACCGGCTCGTCGGGAAGCTCGACGCCCGGGCCGACCGCAAGGCCGGCACCCTCGTCGTCAACGCCGTGCACGAGGACGTCCGGTTCACCCAGCCGCTCAAGGCGGCCGTGCACCGTGAGGTGGCCGACCTCGCCGGCTGGCTCGGCCTCACGGTCACCGGCCCCGCCGCGTCCTGACACCCACTCCCGCACCGAAGAAGGAGACCACCGTGCGCCGCATCGTCGCGTATGCCATCACCTCCCTCGACGGATCGGTCGACGACCCGAACCGGCTCTTCCCCGCCGAGGTCGACCCCGACGAGCCGCACCCGCCGACCTTCGACGACGTGCTCGTCGAGCAGGAGTCCGCGCTCATCGGGCGCCAGGACGCCGTGCTCCTCGGCCGTCGCACCTACGACGCGTGGGCGCGCTACTGGCCCACCTCCGACGTGCAGCCGTTCGCCGACTTCATCAACGGCGTGCGCAAGCACGTCGTCACCTCCACCCCGCTCGACGTGCCGTGGGACGGCGCCGAGGCGGTGACCGGCCCGGTCGCCGACGTCGTCCGCGACCTGACGGCCCGACCGGGCCGGGACATCGGCGTGCACGGCAGCATCGAGCTGGCGCGATCGCTGCTCGCCGAGGACCTCGTCGACGAGCTGCACCTCGCGGTCGCCCCCGTGCTCGACCCCGAGGGACGCCGGCTCTTCGACGGGCTGCCGCAGCTGCGCCGGCTCACGCTCGTGCGCTCCACGCCGACGCCGACCGGCGCCCTCTGGCTCGTCTACCGCCCACGCTGACCGAGGGAGGACCCGCGCAAGTACCCGCACCGACACGGAACCGACACGGAAGGAATCGGGGGGCCGGGTCGTTGTCATGGAGGTCGTCCCCGGGCGTCGGGGACCGGACCCATGAGGAGCTCACCGTGCGCGCGACCTGGAACGGCACCACCATCGCCGAGAGCGACGACACCGTGGTCGTCGAGGGCAACCACTACTTCCCGCTCGAGTCCGTCGCGAGCGGCGTCCTCGTCAAGAGCGACACGCACTCGACGTGCCCGTGGAAGGGCGAGGCGTCGTACTACTCCCTGGCCGTCGACGGCGAGACGAACCCCGACGCGGCGTGGTTCTACCCCGAGCCCAAGGAGGCCGCCGCGCAGATCAAGGGGCGCGTCGCCTTCTGGCGCGGCGTCACGATCGGCGACTGACCCTCCCCGCCTTCGGGCACACCGGTTGGCGGCGCGCTGCCGTCAGCCGGTGTGCCGCTGCGCGAGGGATCGCGCCACGCGCTCGATGAGCTCGTAGGGCACGTCGTCGCGGTAGAAGAACTGCAGGGTGTCCTTCTTCGCGCGGTGCGGCGCGACCTCCACCTCGAGGTCGGGCTCGAGCTCACCCACGGGGTAGAGGCCGACGTGCTTCTTCCACCCCGCGAAGTGGATGCCGTAGCGGTCGGCGAACATCAGCGCGGGCATGCCGTAGCGGATCTTCTCCTCGGCGCCCGGCAGCGCCCGGCGCAGCGCGTCCCGCACCTGCTCGAGCACCGGGCGCACGTCGTCCGGGAAGCCCGCGACGTACTCATCGACGGTGCCGGGTGTCGCAGCTGCAGGCGTGTCGGCAGCGGTCATGACGGGACTCCTTCGTCGGCCGGTGTCGCCAGTGTCCCCTACGGTGATGCCCTCACGTCGGGAACAGGGGAGACATGCGCAGGCGCAGGACCAGGATGTGGGTGACGCTCGTCGCCCTCGTCGTCGCGGCCGGGCTGGCAGGCGCCGCCGCGCGCGGCACCGGCGCGGACGAGCCGACCACGCCGTCCGGCCAACCCGGCCGGTCCGGCACCTACGCCACGGCAGCGGGCCCGACGTGGAGCGTCACGAAGGTCGTCGACGGCGACACCCTCTGGGCCGAGCGCGACGGCGTGACCCTCAAGGTGCGCGTCATCGGCATCGACACCCCCGAGATGGGCCAGTGCGGGTATGCCGAGGCGACCCGCAACCTGCGCGCCGTCCTGGGCGACCGCCCGGTCACGCTCACCGCCGGGGCCCGCGACGACGCCGACCGCTATGGCCGCTCGCTGCGCTACGTCGACGTCGACGGGCTCGACGCCGGGCTGCGCCAGATCACGCAGGGTCATGCGGTCGCCCGCTACGACTCCCGCGACGGCTACGGCCACCACCCGCGTCAGGACGCCTACGTGCGGGCCGATGCCGCGAGCCCCACTGCGGCGTGCGCCGACCCGGCCGTCGAGGCAGCCACGGCAACCGCACCCACCACACCCACCACACGCACCACACCCACCGCCCGCATCACACCCACCGCGCCCGCCGCGCCCGCCACCGGAGACGCCGGCGCCTGGCCGCTACCCGGTGACCGGCACCCCTGCCCACAGGCCCGGCCCGTCAAGGGGAACGAGAACTCGATGATCGCGCACGCGCCGGGCGACCGGTACTACGGCATCACCGACCCGGAGCAGTGCTTCGCGACGATGGCGGCCGCGGAGTCCGCCGGCTTCCGCCCGGCCCGGGGCTGAGCAGGCAGGCCCGCGGCGGCTCAGTCGTCGGGCTCGAGGATGCAGGCGGTGCCCACGTCGACGAAGCCCACCCGGCGGTAGATGTCGGCCGCCGCGTCGGAGCCGGCGGACAGGAACACCGTCTCGACCCCGGCGTCGCGGCAGGCCGCCACGAGCGTGCGCGTGATCGCCGTGCCGTGGCCGCGGCCCCGGTGGCCCGGCGGCACGGCGATGCCCATCAGCTCGGCCACGTCGCCACGCGGGGCGGCCGACCCGGCGCCGCACAGCCGGTTGCCCTCGAAGGAGGCCACGACGACGAGGTCGCCGCGCTCCATGAGCGTGGGGCGCGGGCCCGGGTCCCTGGGCTCGACCTCGTCGCGCCCGGCGAAGCCCGCCGACACGGAGCCGAGGGCGAGCGAGAGGTGTGGCTCGGCGGGGTGCAGCGCGCGGGCCCGCGGGTCGGCCTCGACCGGCACCTCGGGTGGCATGAGGAGCAACGGGTAGAGGTGCGGCTCGAGGCCGGCCGCGCGCACCGCTGGCAGCAACGCCGGCGTCACCTCGTCGACCCACTCGATCGCGCGCTTGACCCCGCGCTCGCGCTGGAGGTCGAGCACCCGGCACACGTCGTCGGCGGCGAAACGGCTCGGGCCCCCGAGCTGCGGGCGGGCGTAGAACTGCCACCCCGTGCCCTCCTGTGCCACGAAGAGCGTGAACGGGCCCACCTGCTCGGCCGTCGCGACGGCGCGCGGCACGCAGTCGTAGTAGGCCTCGATGCGGTCGAGTCGACCGTCGCCGCCGTCGCTGCTGCCGCCGTCCTGCTCGCGCGTCATGGCGTCACCATGGCAGCCGCCGCCCGGCGTGGGCGACCGGGTTTCGGCGCCCTCGGCCGCTCTCGCCTCAGCGCCGGCCGCGACGGGTCCGCAGGTAGTCGGCGACGACGTACTCGCCGAGCCGCGCGATGTCGGGGGTGAAGACCCGCCCGCCCGCTCGGCGCGCGACCGCGTCGACGAAACGGGCGAGTCCCGGGTCGTCGCCGAGCATGAAGACGTTGAGCTGCGCGCCCGACCGGCGCAGCTCGTCGACCTGGGCGACGGTGGCCCGGACGGTCTCGGGTCGGGCGGGCCAGTGGAAGGTCGGGCGGCCGTCCGACTCGAGGTGCGCCGTCGGCTCGCCGTCGGTGACGACGAGCACGACCGGCTCGGCCTCCGGGTGACGGCGCAGGTGGCGCGCGGCGAGCATCAGCGCGTGCTGCAGGTTCGTGCCCTGCACGAACTCCGGCTCGGCCTCGGCCAGCTCGACGGGGCTGAGCCGGCGGGCGGCGAGGTTGAAGCCGATGATCTCGAGCGCGTCGTGGCGGAAGCGCGTCTGCACGAGGTGCGAGAGCGCGAGCGCGGTCTGCTTCATCGGCCCCCAGCGGCCCTCCTGCAGCATCGAGAACGACATGTCGACGCAGAGCGCGACCGCCGCGACCGCGCGACGCTCGGTCTCGGCCACCTCGAAGTCCTCGACGAGGAGGTCGACGCCGCCGGACGCGCCGCCCCGGACGCCGCCGTGACCTGCGGCCCCGTCGCTGCCCGCACGCCCGTCGCTGCCCGCACGCCCGTCGCTGCCCGTATGCCCGTCGCTGCCCGTGTGCCCGTGTGCGGCGTTGCGCTGCAGGGCGTTCGACACGGTACGCACCGTGTCGATGGGCAGCTCGTCGCCGAACTCCCACTGCCGCGTGAGCCCGGTGGGCTCATCGGCCTGGCCCGCGGCCCGGTCGTCGTGGTCGCCCCGGCCGGCCGCCTCGACCCGCTCGAAGACGCGCTTGAGCGCGGTCTCACCGAGCCGGCGCACCGCGCGGGGGGTCAGGCGCAGCCCGTCGTCGCCGCGCGAGACGTAGCCCTGGCGCTCCAGCTCGCGCTCGAGCTCGCGCAGGGCCGTCATGTCGCGGGCGGCGTCGGCGCCGAGGTACTGCTCGAGGCGCTCGACGTCGACGTCGTCGAGGCTCGCGCCGACGTAGCCCTGGCCGAGCTGCTCGCCGAGCTGCTCGAGGTCGGCGAGCTCGGCGACCGCCCCGACGGCGTCGCCGTAGCCCATCGGCTCGCCGCCACGGCCCTGCTGCACGGGGCTGCGGCGGTCGAGGCCGGGCCGCAGCGCCCGGAGGTTGTCGGACAGCTGAGCCATCTGCGAGGCGAGGTCGGGGTCGCCGAGCGCGTCGGACATCAGCTGGCCGAGCTGCTCGCGCTGCTCGGGGGTCAGCGACGCCATGAGCCGGTCGGCGGCGGCCTGGCGCCGCGCGAGGGCGTCGATGAGCTCGTCGACGGTGCCGGGCTGTTCGGGGAAGAGGTCGCCGTGGCGCTCCATGAAGTCGCGGAACTGGTCGTCGGTGTCCTCGCCACGGGCGTGCGCGGCGAGCAGCTGGTTGAGGTCGGCCAGCATGTCCTTGACGGCCTGCATCGCCTGGGGGTCGTTGCCCGACAGCGCCTCCTTGAGCCCCTCGAACTGGGCGCCGACGACCTCCCGCTGCAGCATCTGGCGGATCTGCTCGTAGGTCTCCCGGGCCTGGGGGGAGTGCCAGTCGTGGTCACCGAGCGCGCGGACGGCCCCTGCCACGTCGTCCGGGATCGTCGCGAGGTCCATCTCGGCGAGGCGGGCGTCGTCGCCGGTCTCGCCGGCGAGGGTGTCCCGCTCCTCGGCGAGCGCCTGGTCGAGCATGGCGCGCACCTGGTCGAGCGTGCCCCCCAGGTCGCCGCGCCGACGTGCCGCCTCGCGCAGGCGCCGCACCCGGTCGGCGAGGTCGTCGAGGCCGCGGCGCCCGTCGAGCCCACGCCGCAGCAGCTCGCGCAGGGCGTCGCGCAGCGAGCCGCCGGCGAGCACGTCGCGGCCGACCTCGTCGAGCGCCGACCGCACGTCGAAGGGCGGGGCGAGCGGGTCGGGCCCACCGGTCCACGGCGCGTAGCGGAACCGGCCGTGCGGGTCGTCGCTTCGGCTCATCGCCTCACGCTACGTCGCCGCCGCTCCCCTGTCGAAGGTCGGTGGCCGGCTCCGCATCCTGCTCCCGAAAACGGAGCAGGATCCGATAGGAGAGTCCCGTCGGTGTTCCCGCCGCCGCTCGCATCCTGCTCCCGAAAACGGAGCAGGATGCGATAGCCGTGCGTGGAGATCGGCGCCGTCCGTGCGCTGAGCACCTCCGGCGTGGTCAGAGACTCGGGCCCACCGCGGCGAGGGCGACCGTCGCGCCGAGCAGGCCGGCGCCGAGCAGCAGCTGTGCCCCGACGAGCAGCGACGAGGCCTGCACCCGACTCAGGGTGTCGCTCCCGACCCGCAGCCGGTGGAAGACCATGCCGTCGAGGCGACGCCGACCGTGGTGGGCGGCCACGACCATGCCGGCGAGGGCGACCCCCTTGACGAGGAGCATCGCGCCGTAGCCGGCGCCCGTCGATGCATCCCCGGAGGCCTGGACGAGGAGGATGGCGACGCCGGAGACCACCACGGTCGCGACGGTCGCGAGCGTGATCCGCGAGAACGAGCGCACGGCGGCGCTGAGGTCGTGCAGGTCGCCCATCGGCAGGCCGACGGCGGCGATGACCACGACTCCTCCGAGCCACACCGCGGCAGCCACGACGTGGGCCAGCAGCGCGACGGCGACGAGCGCGACGACCGGACCGTCCTGCGAGGCAAGGGCGTCCGACGGCAGCACGAAGGTCGCCGAGAGGGCGACGACGGCGATGCCGGCCCACCGCCGGCGAGAGGTGATGATCGGGCCGCTCACGAGCTCGTCGAGCCAGGCCAGCAGTGCGACGACCACGGCCAGGCGCACGAGCACGGCCGTCCACGTCTCCCGCGACACGGCACCGACGAGCGCCCCCGCGTCCGCACCGGTGGGCGGCGCGAGCAGCGGCACGACGAGCGTCGCCACGCCCAGCACGACAGCGCCGACGTGAACGAGCCGAACCTGACGCGGGTCGGAGCGCCCGTTGGGCGCCATCGTGACCCAACTGGCGAGCGTCCCTGCGACGAGCACGAACCCGGCCAGCAGGGCCAGCTCGTCGACGACGCCGAGCACGCCGCGCGACGCGTCGTTCACCCGGAGCCCGCCAGCTCGACCTGGAGCACCACGAGCGCCGCGGAGTCCGGGAGCGGGGCGCGCACGGTCATCCGTCCACGGATGCCGTCCGAGCACGTGACGTCTCCGGCGTCGGCGAGCAGGGGGCAGGTGAGGTTGAGCACCGACGAGCCGATCGTCGCGACGACCACCGACGTGCCGGCCTCGGGTCGGCTGAGCGGCGCCAGTCCGGTGAGGGCCCGCCCGGGCCGGGAGGGCATGCTGCGGACGGTCGCGCCGGTGAGCACGTAGTGCAGCTCGTAGGCGGTCGTGGAGCCCGGCAGCGCGACGAGCTGCAACCCGTCGGCGCCCCGCGCGGCCAGGGGGACGTCGCTGCCGCCCACGGTCACGCGCAGGTCGCGGACGCCGGGGCGAGCCGTGGCGAAGGCGGGACCGCCGGCCGTCAGGTCGGGCACCGCGAGGCGCAGGACGTCGACGGCCGAGACGAGGCGCACCCGCTCGGTGACGGCGACCGAGCCATCCGTCCCCGTGGCCGCGTCGAGCCGGATGCCGGGCTCGGAGCGCCCGGCGTCCAGACCCGTCCCAGCCGTGCCGGCCGTGCCACCGGGTTCCGAGGTCGTGATCGAGGGCGTGGCCGTCGGTGGGGCTGCGGGTGTGCCTGCGGGGGTGCCTGCGGGGGTGGACGAGGGCGTGGTTGCCTGGGTGGACGGGGGCGTGGTCGGAGCGGCGCCGACCGGCGGGACGGTCGGGAACGGGGCGACGGAGCGTTCGGCGACCGGCGTGGCCGATCGCGGGCCGTCGGCCGCGAGCGACGCGCTCGACGGGGTCCGCCCCCAGACCCACAGGGCGAGCACGACGAGCAGGGCGGGCACGATCACCCCTGCGACATGGCGGTAGCGCCGCCCCTGTCCCGATTCGCCCCCATGTGTCGACATTCGACCGATTTCCCTGTCGCTCAACGAAACTCGTCACGTCGCGCGCGACCGAGTCGCTCGATTGTCACCTATATTCGAGATCGATCGGGGCTTCGGGGGCTGCGACTTTCCGCCACCCCCACCCGCACGAGGGGATCGTCAGGGGAGGGACACCATGTCTCGAGGACGCACCGTCACCGTCGCCGCGGGAGTTCTCGCGGCCGCCGCGTCGTCGCTCTGGTCGGTGTCGCCGTCGGTCGCGGCGCCCGAACGGGCCCGGGTCTTCGTCGTGCAGGGCCTGCCGGGACGACTCGTCGACGTCGGTGTCGACGGTCGACCGGTCGCGACCGGTCTCGCCGGGGCCTCCCTCAGCCGGGCCGTCGAGCTCGAGCCCGGTGCGCACACCGTCACCTTCAGCAGCGGTGGCTCCGAGGTGCTGCGGCGCAGCGTCGACCTCCGGGCCGGGTCGAGCAGCGACCTCGTGCTGCACCTGCCCGTCGACCCCAGCGGCAGCCCGGTCCTCACCGTCTACGACAACACGACGAAGGCCGTGCCGCGCGGCAAGGCGTCGGTCACCGTGGCCCACACCGCGGCCGTTCCGCCCGCCGACGTGCGGGTGAACGGCAAGGTGCTCTTCGCCAACATCGCGAACGGCGAAGCGCTCAACCTCGTCGTGCCGGCCGACACCTACACCGTCGACATCGTGCCGTCCGGGGCCGACTCACCGACCGTGCTGGGCCCGCTCGACCTCACGGTCAAGGAGGGGTCGCTCAACCGCGTCTTCGCGGTCGGCGACCCGCAGAGCTCGACGATGCGCGCGGTGGTGCAGGTGCTGCCGGCCGGGTCCACGGGCTCGGGCGCGCCGGACCTGGTCGACACCGGCACAGGTGGTCAGGCGGCCGCCCGCACCTCCCCCCTCCTCGAGCCGCTGCTCCACCCCGGCGCACCCGCCGCGCCGGTCACGACCCCCGCGCCGTGACGCCGGGCCCGCGCAACGGCACCGGCACCGGCACCGGGCGAGTTGTCCACACGGCCCTCGCCGGGGTCATGCTCACGCTCTGCGTCCTCGTCACCTCCTGCTCGGCCGAGCCGGAGCCGGGCGCGGGCCGAGCGACCCCGGCCGCCACTCCCGCCGCCGACGGGGCGGGCACCCCCTCCGCCTCGCACGGCTCCTCCCCGGCCTCGCCACCGGACTCCCCCGCGACTCCGGCCGCCATCGCGCGCACCGCCGCCAGCGAGCGGGTGCGCTTCAGCCCCCAGCAGGTCGCGCTGCCCGGCGGGGCCGTGGCCGTCGTCGACCCGGCCGCCACCGTCGAGGGCGCCCTCGCCGTTCCGGACGACGTGCGCCGCGTGGGTTGGTGGGACGGCAGCGCCCAGGTGGGCGACCCCTTCGGCAGCACGGTGCTCGCGGGCCACCTCGATGCGCCCGGGCAGGGCCTCGGCTTCTTCGAGCGCCTCCGCACGCTGCGCCGGGGCGAGCTCGTCGTGCTGCAGGGCAGCGGCCACCGGGCCACCTACCGCGTCACCTCGGTGAGCACGGTGCTCAAGTCGACGATCGACGCAGGCAGCCCGCAGTTCGACCAGCGCGGGCCGCACCGCCTCGTCCTGATGACGTGCGCAGGCCACTTCGACCGGGCCACGCGCAGCTACGACTCCAACCTCGTCGTCGTGGCGACGCCCGCAGGCCCGGCCCGCTGACGAGCGGGCTCAGGCGCCGTAGACGGTGCGCCCGGCGACGGAGTCCTTGTCGATCCGACGGGTCAGGTGCAGGCCCTCGAGCACGAACTCGACGGCGGCCGCCACCTGGCCCGGCGTCGCGTCGTCGCCGTGCCCGAGTCGGTCGAGCACCTTGGACAGGCCCGGCACCGTGCCGACCTGGGCGAGCAGGTCGGAGCCCGGCACCAGCTCGCCGGTCTCGACGACGGCGCCCTCGGCGAAGAGGTTGGTGAAGCCGGACAGGTCGAGGCCCGCCAGCCGGGCACGGTAGGTCTCGGCGACGGCGAGCCGCAGCAGGTGCGTCAGCACGTCACGCTCCCGGCCCTCCTCGCCCATCTCGAACTCGACCTTCCCGAGGAGGGTGGGCACGACGGTGGGGACGTCGCAGACGCGGGCGACGGCATACGCCTCCCCCGAACGGGCCGCCCGGCGCAGCGCGGAGCCCGCCACGCCCTCGGCCCCCGCGATGGCGAAGCGCGCCGAGACGCCGGAGCGCTGGTCGACGGCGGAGGACTCGCGCAGACCGCGGGTGAAGCGGGCCACCACCTCGAGCAGGTGCTCGGGGACGTCGGCCACGAGGGCGGACTCCTGCGCGATGAGGGCGACCTCGTCGCTGACCTCGGTCGGGTAGTGGGTGCGGACCTCGGCGCCGAAGCGGTCCTTGAGCGGGGTGATGATGCGGCCGCGATTCGTGTAGTCCTCGGGGTTGGCCGTCGCGACGAGCAGGATGTCGAGGGGCAGCCGGAGCGAGTAGCCGCGGATCTGGATGTCGCGCTCCTCGAGCACGTTGAAGAGCGCCACCTGGATGCGCTCGGCGAGGTCGGGCAGCTCGTTGAGGCCGAAGATGCCCCGGTTGCTGCGCGGCACGAGGCCGTAGTGCACCGTCTCGGGGTCGCCGAGCGTGCGGCCCTGCGCGACCTTGACCGGGTCGACGTCGCCGACGAGGTCGCCGACGCTCGTGTCGGGCGTCGCGAGCTTCTCGGTGTAGCGCTCGCTGCGGTGCCGCCACGCGACGGGCAGGTCGTCGCCGAGCTCGTCGGCGAGACGCCGGCAGCGCACGCACGAGGGAGCCTGCGGGTCGTCGCCGATCTCGCAGCCCTCGACGACCGGGCTCCACTCGTCGAGCAGCCCGGAGAGGGTGCGCATGAGCCGGGTCTTGCCCTGGCCGCGCTCGCCGAGCAGCACGAGGTCGTGCCCGGCGAGCAGGGCGGTCTCGAGCTCGGGCAGCACCGACTCCTCGAAGCCGACCATGCCGGGGAAGGCGTCGTCGCCGGCGCGCAACCGGGCCAGCAGGTTCTCGCGGATCTCGGCCTTGACGCTGCGGTGCACGTGGCCGGTTTCCCGCAGCTCGCCCAGGGTGGCTGCGCGGCCGGTGTCGGGATGGGTCATTGCCTCACGCTACGTCCGACTCCCCACCCTGTCGAAGGTGGCGTCGACGGGCGGCGTGGAGGGTGGTGTCGAGGGGCGGTGTTGAGGGGGGTGCCGGAGGGCGCCCCGTGGGGCGCCCTCCGACGGTCAGGCCGTGGCGGACTCGGAGCGGTCGCCGGCCCAGTCGGTGTGGAAGGTGCCCTCGCGGTCGACGCGCGTGTAGGTGTGCGCGCCGAAGTTGTCGCGCAGCGCCTGGATGAGCGCGGCCGGGAGGCGGTCGCGGCGCAGGCCGTCGAAGTAGGCGAGCGACGACCCGAAGGCCGGCGCCGGCACGCCACGCTCCGCGGACACGGCGACGACGCGGCGCCAGGCCTGCACGCCCTGGCCGATGGCGTCGGCGAACCACGGCGCGGTCAGCAGGGTCTCGAGATCGGGCTCGGCGGCATACGCCTCCTTGATACGGTCGAGGAAGCGGGCGCGGATGATGCACCCGCCGCGCCAGATCGTCGCGACCTCGCCGAGGTCGAGGTCCCAGCCGTGCTCCTTCGAGCCCGCGGCGAGCTGGTCGAAGCCCTGCGCGTAGGCGACGATCTTCGACGCGTAGAGGGCGGCGCGAACGTCGTCGACGAAGGCGTCGCGGTCGACGTCGCGCTGCGCGGCCGGGTCGAGCTCGGCAAGGTCGGCGAAGGTGTCGCGCACGGCGGCGCGCTGGCTCGTGTGGCCCGACAGGCTGCGGGCGAAGGTCGCCTCGGCGATGCCGGTGACCGGGACGCCCAGGTCGAGGGCGCTCTGCACCGTCCAGCGGCCGGTGCCCTTCTGCTCGGCGGCGTCCCCGACGACGTCGACGAACGGCTTGCCGGTGGAGGCGTCGGAGAAGGCCAGCACGTCGGCCGTCATCTCGATGAGGAACGACTCGAGGTCGCCCTCGTTCCACCGGCGGAAGACGTCGGCGATCTCGGTCGGCTCGAGGCCGGCGACGCTGCGCAGCAGGTCGAAGGACTCCGCGATGAGCTGCATGTCGGCGTACTCGATGCCGTTGTGCACCATCTTGACGAAGTGGCCGGCGGCGTCGGGGCCGAGGTGCGCGGCGCACGGCGTGCCGTCGACCTGCGCGGCGATCGACTCGACGACCGGTGCGAGGCGCTCGTAGGCGTGGTCGGAGCCGCCGACCATGATCGAGGGACCGTTGAGCGCTCCCTCCTCGCCACCGGAGACACCCATGCCGACGAAGTGGATCCCCTTGTCGGACAACGTCTTCTCTCGGCGCAGCGTGTCGGCGAAGTGCGCGTTGCCGGCGTCGACGACGATGTCGCCCTCGTCGAGCAGCGGCACGAGCTCGTCGATGACGGCGTCGGTCGGGTCACCCGCCTTGACCATGACGATGATGGCTCGCGGCTTCTGGATCGCGGAGACGAACTCCTCGACCGTCTCGGCGCCGACGAAGTCACCCTCGTCGCCGAACTGGTCGATCAGGCTCGTCATGCGTGCCGTGGTGCGGTTGTGGACCGCCACCGTGTGCCCGTGCCGGGCGATGTTGCGGGCGAGGTTGCGGCCCATCGTGGCGAGGCCGGTGACGCCGATCGTTGCGCTCTTGTCCATGAGGACGGCAACCGCCGTGGAGCGCCATCCATTCCGGGGCCGCGCCCGACGAGGGGGGCGGCCCGACGGGTACGACTCACTGGGTGCCTCGACGGGAGGCACCGCACGCCAGGCAGGTGAGACGCATGGAATCCTCGATCACGCTCCACGTCGACGGGCAGGTGCGCGGCGTCGTCGTCGACCACCGCACGACGCTCCTCGACGCCCTCCGCGACCGGCTCGGGGTGACCGCCCCGAAGAAGGGCTGCGACCACGGCCAGTGCGGCTCGTGCACGGTCCTGCTCGACGGGCGCCGGCACCTCTCGTGCCTGACCCTCGCGGTGGCCCACGACGGCGCCGAGGTCACCACGGCCGAGGGGCTCGGCGACGGCGACCAGCTGCACGCGGTGCAGGACGCGTTCCTCGCCCGCGACGGCTTCCAGTGCGGCTACTGCACGCCGGGACAGGTGTGCTCGGCCGTGGGCATGCTCGACGAGGCCAAACAGGGCCACCCGAGCCACGTCACCGACGACCTCACGGGCGAGGTCGACCTCAGCGACGACGAGATCCGGGAGCGGATGAGCGGCAACCTGTGCCGTTGCGGCGCCTACCCGAACATCGTCGACGCCATCCGAGAGGCGGCCGGCGCATGAAGGCCTTCGTGCACGAGATCGCCCGCGACGCCGAGTCGGCCGTGGCCACCGTCAGCGGCGACCCCGAGGCCCGCTTCATCGCCGGCGGCAGCAACCTCGTCGACCACCTCAAGCTCGGCGTCGCCACCCCGAGCCGTCTCGTCGACGTCAGCCGACTGCCGCTGACCGAGATCGGCGACCTCCCCGGGGGCGGCCTGCGCATCGGCGCCAACGTGCGCAACAGCGACCTCGCGGCCCACCCCGTCGTCCGCGAGCGGTATGCCGTGCTCTCCCGCGCGCTGCTCGCCGGCGCCTCCGGCCAGATCCGCAACCAGGCGACCACGGCGGGCAACCTGCTCCAGCGCACGCGGTGCGTCTACTTCCAGGACGTCACGACGCCGTGCAACAAGCGCGAGCCCGGCTCCGGCTGCTCGGCGCTCGAGGGCTACGGCCGCTACAACGCCGTGCTCGGCCAGTCGCCGGACTGCGTGGCCGTGCACCCGTCCGACCTGGCCGTCGCGATGGCCGCGCTCGACGCGACCGTCGTCGTGCTCGGTCCCGACGGGGAGCGCCGCATCCCCTTCGCCGACCTGCACCGCCTGCCCGGCGACGAGCCTCAGCGCGACACGACGCTCGGCCACGGCGAGCTCGTCACCGCGGTCGAGCTCGCGCCGCTCTCGCGGACCTCGGCGTCGACGTACTACAAGGCCCGCGACCGCGCGTCCTACGCCTTCGCCCTCGTCAGCGTCGCGGTCGTCCTCGACCTCGACGGCGCGGGACCCGACGCCCGCGTCGCCGACGTGCGCATCGCGTGGGGCGGTGTCGCCCACAAGCCCTGGCGGGCCTCGCGGGCGGAGGAGGCGCTGCGCGGCAGCACGCTGACCCCGGCGTCGATCCGCACCGCGCTCGACGCGGAGCTGGAGGCGGCGTCGACGACGGACGACACGGCATACAAGGTGCCGCTCGTGCGGCGCGCCACGACGATGGTGCTGCTCCGGCTCGCCACGACTGCGGCGACCACGGCGGAGGCGATCGCATGACCGCGCAGGCCAGCAAGCAGGACGCGCTCGAGCCGGTCGCGGTCGGCACGCCCGTCGCCCGCACCGAGGGACCGCTCAAGGTGCGGGGCGCCGCCGCCTACGCCTTCGAGGTGCCGGCCGACGACCCGTTGTTCCTCCACCTCGTGCAGTCGACGATCGCCAAGGGCGCCGTCCGCACCGTCGACGCGTCGCCCGCGCTCGCCCACGAGGGCGTCGTCGCGGTGCTCGACCACACGAACGCGCCGCGGCTCGAGACCGGCGAGAACGCCGAGCTGCAGGTGCTCCAGACGCCCGACGTGACCTTCCGGGGCCAGGTCGTCGCCGTCGTCGTGGCCGAGTCGGCCGAGGCGGCCCGTGAGGGCGCCCGGCTCGTCGTCGTCGACTACGACGTGCAGGAGCACAAGGCCGAGCTGCGCGGCGGCGACGAGGACTCCTACGCGCCCGAGAAGGTGAACCCGGCCTTCCCGACCGACAGCAGCGTGGGCGACATGGACCGCGCGCTCGAGGCGGCCGCCGTCGTCGTCGACGAGACGTACACGACGCCCTACGAGCACAACAACCCGATGGAGCCGCACGCGACGACGGCCCGGTGGGCGGCCGACGCTGACGAGGGGCCCCGGCTCGTCCTCGACGCCTCCACGCAGAGCGTGCACGGCGTCATCTCCGAGCTGGCGCCGATCCTCGGTCTCGAGGCCGAGGAGATCAGGGTGCGATCCCCCTACGTCGGAGGCGGATTCGGCAGCAAGGGCCTGCCGCACGCGCACGACGTCGTGGCCGCCCTTGCCGCCCGGGCGAATCCGGGCCGCCCGGTGCGGATCGCACTGACCCGACAGCAGATGTTCGCGCTCGCGGGCTACCGCACGGCGACGATCCAGCGCTTCCAGCTGGCGGCCGGCGCCGACGGCACCCTGCTCGGTATCAACCACGAGGTGCTCGAGCAGACCTCTGCCCTCAAGGAGTTCGCCGAGCAGACCGCCGTCGCGACCCGGCACATGTATGCCGCGCCGAACCGTCACACCAGCCACCGCCTCGTCACGCTCGACGTCGCCGTGCCCTCGTGGATGCGCGCCCCGGGCGAGATGCCGGGCATGGCGGCCCACGAGATGGCGATGGACGAGCTCGCCGTCGCCTGCGGCATCGACCCGGTCGAGCTGCGGGTGCGCAACGAGCCGGAGGTCGACCCGGAGTCCGGCCAGCCCTTCGGGCACCGCAAGCTCGTCGAGTGCCTGCGCACGGGCGCGGAGCGCTTCGGCTGGGCCGAGCGCGACCCACGCCCGGGCGCACGCCTCGACGGCGACTGGCTCGTCGGTCTCGGGGTCGCGTCGGCGACCTACCCCTACTACCGGCAGCCGGCCAACACGGCGCGCATCGAGGCGCTCACGGGCGGCCGCTACGCCGTGAGCATCGGCGCGGCCGACATCGGCACCGGCGCACTGACCGTTCTCGGCCAGATCGCGGCCGACGCGCTGGGGATCGGTGTCGCAGACGTCGACGTGCACCTCGGTGACAGCAGCCTGCCCCCGGCCACGGTGGCGGGCGGGTCGGCCGGCACGGCGTCGTGGGGGTCGGCGATCGTCGAGGCCGCCCGCACCTTCCGCAAGGAGCACGGCGCGTCGCCCGGCGTCGGCGACGTCAGCACGGGCTCGCCGGCGGACAACCCCGCGATGGACACCCACTCGCTCCACTCCTTCGGCGCGCAGTTCGTCGAGCTCGGCGTCAACGTCTGGACGGGCGAGCCCCGGCTGCGCCGGATGCTCGGCGTCTTCTCCGCGGGCCGCATCATCAACCCGACGACGGCGCGCTCGCAGCTCATCGGCGGCATGGTCATGGGCCTCGGCGGCGGGCTGCTCGAGGAGTCGGTGCGCGACCCGCGCTTCGGGCACGTCGTCACGCAGGACCTCGCCAGCTACCACGTGGCCTCGCACGCCGACGTGCGCGACGTCGAGGCGGTGTGGCTCGACGAGACCGACCCGCTGACCAACCCGATGGGGTCGCGCGGCATCGGCGAGATCGGGATCGTCGGGGCGGCGGCTGCCGTCGCCAACGCGGCCTGGCACGCCACGGGCATCCGGGTGCGCGACCTGCCGGTGACGGCCGACCGCTTCCTCGACCTGCCCGCCGACCTGCCCGCGCTGGCCGGCCACCCCTCCGGCGGCGCCTGACCACGACCGCCGTGGGCACGCGGCGCTCCCACCGCGTCGAGTGCCCACGCGGATGCGGTTGGGTGGGGGCATGGACACCGAGCTGTGGCTGGAGCGGATCCGGTCGTTCGCCGCGGAGCTCGGCGGCGACGCCGGGCCCGCCGCCGACGCCCCGGACGACGTGCGAGCGGCGGCCGCCGAGGCCGTGGGCTCCCTGACCCGCCTCGCCGACGCGCTCGAGCGCGACGCGGACGCCGACCTCACCGGACGACCGGCGCCGGTCGAGGTCGTCGTCCCCGTCCTCGGTGTCGACGGGTGCAAGGGCGGCTGGGTGGGCGCCCTCCTCGAGCCCGGAGCGCCACGTCCGCGCATCGTCGTCGCCCCGACGATCGCCGGGCTGGTCGCCATGGTGCGCGAGTCGACCGGCATACGCGTCGTCGGCATCGACATCCCGATCGGCCTGCCCGACAACACGATCCGTCTCGCCGACCGGCTCGCCCGCGCAGCCCTGCCGGGCAAGGCGTCGTCGATCTTCTCCACCCTCACCCGTGGCGCCTACGGCGAGGCGACCCGGCTCGAGGCCGATGCCGTCAACCGCGAGCTCGTCGGCCAGGGCGTCGGTGCGCAGGCGTTCGCGCTGCGCGACAAGATCGTCGAGGTGGATGCCTGGCTGCGCACCCGGCCGACCGTCACGGTGCTCGAGGTGCACCCGGAGGTCTCGTTCGCGGCGATGACCGGGGCACCGATCCTCGCGAGCAAGAAGACCGACGAGGGGCGAGCCGCCCGCCTCGACGCCCTCGCGGCGGCCGGCATCGCCCGCCCGTCCGTGCTCCAGGGGCAGGGGTATGCCGTCGACGACGTGCTCGACGCCTGCGCGGTCGCCTGGTCGGCCGCACGCCACACCACGGGGCTCGCGCGGTCGATGCCCGACCCGCCCGAGGTCTTCTCCGACGGCATCCCGGCCGCCATCTGGTCCTGAGGGGCGCCTCTCGGAGGGCGTGGCGCAGGATGGCTGCGTGCGCATCACGCTCGACGACCTGACCGACCCCGCCGTCGTCGCCCTGCTCGAGGGCCACGTGTCGCAGCTGCGGTCGATCTCGCCGCCGGAGAGCACCCACGCGCTCGACCTCGACGGCCTGCGTGCCCCGGGCGTGCGCGTGTGGGTCGCCCGCGACGGCGAGGCGGTGCTCGGTTGCGGGGCGCTCACCGAGGTCAGGCCCGGCCACGGCGAGCTGAAGTCGATGCGCACGACGCCGGACGCCCGGCGACGCGGCGTCGCCCGGGCGGTGCTCGGCGAGATCCTCGCCGAGGCCCGCCGCAGCGGACTCGCGCGGGTCAGCCTCGAGACCGGGTCGGACGACTTCTTCGCTCCCGCGCGGGCGCTCTACGCCGCGCACGGCTTCACCGAGTGCGGCCGTTCGGCGGCTATCGCCTCGACCCGCACAGCACCTTCCTGACCCTGAGGCTCTGAGCTCGGCGCTCTGACTGCGCTCCGGACGGGGTGGTGCGCAGGCGCAGAGCCCGATCGGCTCGATCCGCCCGTGACGCGGCCCGACTGCCTAGGGTGACGCCATGACCGACCTCGCCGGCAGACCGGCAGCCCTCGCGACCGAGCTGCTCCGGCACGGGGCGCGTTTCGTCGTCGTCGGCAGCACCGCGCGCCGGCTCACGACCGGGGAGGGAACGCCCCACGACCTCGACGTGACCGTGTGCCGTGGCGACCTCCCACGCCTCGCGGCCGCGCTCGCCGGGCTGGGTGTGACGACGACGGTTGAGCGTCTCGGGCGGGAGGGTCAGTCGCACGTCGACACGTCGTGGGGCCCGCTCGACGTCTTCGTCGACGACGACGTCGCAGCGCGGGAGCTGGCATACGTCAGGGGAGGCCGGACGTGGACGCTCGAGGTGGTGGCGCCGTGACCGACGCGAGGCTGCCTCCGGAGCGGGCGACGGCGAGCGGCCTGACACCCGTGGAGATCTCGGTGCTACGAGCGATCGACGAGCTGGGCGGTGCGGCAGACGCACCGCACGTGCCCACGCTCGCCGTCCTCGAGCGCGTCGACGCCGAGACCGGCGTGGGGCGTCGCTACTCCCAGCAGATCCTCGCCGACCTCGTCGTGCCGTGGGTGCGCCACCTGCCGCTCGTCGACGGCTACGGCAACTTCGGGTCGATGGCCGGTGACGAGGCAGCCGACGCGCGCTACACCGAGGTGCGCCTGTCACCGGTCGGGGCGCTGGCGCTCGCGTCCGAGCGTGGCGACGTCGGCCCGCTGCCCCTCGACCTCGTCGAGGGATCCCTCTACCGCGGTGGGCTGCTGCCGCCCTTCGACCCGACTGCGACGGTCCGCGCGGTGCTCGACGACACCGTCGGTCCGGGAGTCCCGCGGACGCCGACCGGCTCGATCACGCCCGACCCCGCGGGGCCGTTCCAGCGGCAGGAGCGATGGCTGACCCGCTACCAGCTCGGCGCATCGATCCAGGCCGGCACGGACCCCCGCGAGCTCGTCATCATGTCACCGCCCTTCGGCGTCGGCACCGACGCCATCGTGACCGCCCTCCACGACCGGGTGGTTCAGGCGCGCTCATCGCACGGGGACGGGGACGTGCACATCCCGGAGCGGCCCGCCCCTCAGATCGAGCCCGAGCGCGTCCCGTTCGTCGATCTCATGGACCTGAGCAGCGGCCGGTCCAGCACGCACATCGTCATCAGGCTCCGCGACGACGTCGACGTCATCGCCGGCGCCGACTGGGTCAGGTCCGTGTGGCCCGTCACGGTGCACGTCGACTGCGCGTCCTACGAGGACACGTACGACCGCTTCGCATCGTGGACCGGGCTCGACACGAGCGGCGTGCACGCGCTTCAGGAGATCATCAGCCGCGTCGGACCGGGGGCTGGGTGGTGACGCGCGCGTCAGGACCGAAACACCGCCGTCACGTCGATCTCACCGTGCGGCAACGTCGTGGGCGCAGCATGGAAGGCGACGGCTTCACCCCGATGGACGTGGAGTGCGTGCGACGAGGCCGCCACGGAGCCGCCCGTCATGACCCTCCGCATCCCTCGGGAGCAACCGTGAAGCGTCTGCGTTCCATCGTCCACTGGCTCGACGGCTACACGCTGTGGGCCTTCAACCCGACCACGAGGTCCGGCCGGCCCGACGCCGCCGCCTGACCGGCACGACCGGCCCCGCGTGGCCAGAGGTGCGCCACGGCGCAGATCGCGTATGCCGGGTCGCCCCGCGGGCTGGTTCGTGCAGCTCGCGGGGTGGCGGGGTCCTTGGTGCGGTGCCGAGGTGCGGCTCAGTCGTCGGTCGGCCGGCGGCGGGCGGCCCCGGCGAGCCAGCCGAGCGCCTCCTCCGCCGTGCGCAGCACCGAGATGTGGCCGTCGCCGGGCTGCAGCCACAGGTCCGCACCGGGCACGGCGCCGGCCAGCCACTCGCCGTGCGAGGACGGCACCATGCGGTCGCCACCGCCGTGCACGACGAGGGTGGGGCAGCGCACCGAGCGCAGGTCGAAGCCCCAGTCCGAGACGGCAGCCAGGTCGTCGTCGATGAGCGCGGCCGGGCCGGCGGCCATCGCCGGGCCCACGACCGAGCCGAACCAGCCCCACGGCCCGGCGAACGCCGCCTCGTCGGCGGCGATGAAGCCGATGTCGACCCCCTCGTCGCCACCGTCCGTCATCGCGGCCTCGTGCGCCTCCTTCGCCGCACGCCCCGCGGCCGCCGCGCGCAGCGACGCCTCGCCACCGGGCGCCATGCCGGCGAACCAGTCGAGCCCTGACGCCCCGAACGGTGCGGGCGCCGACACGCTGACGGCCGCACGCACCCGGTCGGGGAGCCCCGCCGCCACCGCGAGCGCGTGCGGACCGCCACCCGAGTGGCCCATCACCGCGACGGTGTCGACGCCGAGGTGGTCGAGCACGGCCGCGACGTCGCCGGCGGCCGAGGCGGTGTCGCGGCCGGGCCTCGGCGTCGACCCGCCGTAGCCGGGCCGGTCGTAGGACACCCAGCGCACCCCGAGCCGGGCCGCGGCGGCGAAGAGCGGCACCGGCGGCGCACCGATGTTCGGGGTGCCGTGGAACCACACCACGACGAGCGGCTCCTCCGACGCCGCCGTCCCCGCGGGCGCGCCGCCGTCGTACGCGTGCAGCACCCTCCCGTCGCCCAGCTCGACGTCGAGCTCGGTCACCTCGGTAGCCGTGGTCTCGTTCACAGTGCTTCTGCCTTTCGTCGGAGGTGGTCCTGCTCGGGGATGCTCGTCGTCAGCCGTGACGCGAGCAGGTAGCTCTCGCGGGCCCGTTCGGTCTCGCCGGCCAGCTCGAGCAGGTGCGCGCGCACCGCGTGGAGGCGGTGGTGGCGGGCCAGCCGACGGTCCTGCGCGAGCCCGTCGAGCACGTCGAGCCCCGCCGCAGGCCCCTCGACCATGGCGAGCGCGACGGTGCGGTTGAGGCTCACGACCGGCCCCGGGGCGAGCTGCTCGAGCAGCCCGTAGAGCGCGAGCACCTGCTCCCAGTCCGTCGCGTCGGCGCTCGGTGCCTCGTCGTGCACCGCGGCGATCGCGGCCTGCACCTGGTAGGGCCCGAGCCGGGCGCGCGTCAGGGCGTCGGTCACGAGGGCGACGCCCTCGACGACGTATGCCGTGTGCCACCGCGAGCGGTCCTGCTCGGCGAGCGGCACGAGGTGACCGGCGTCGTCGACCCGCGCCGGGCGCCGTGCCTCGGTGAGGAGCATGAGCGCGAGCAGGCCGCTCACCTCGCCGTCGTCCGGCAGCAGGGCGTGCAGCCGGCGCGCGAGTCGGATCGCCTCCGCCGTGAGGTCGACGCGGTGCAGCTGCTCACCCGCGCTCGACGTGTGCCCCTCGGTGAAGACGAGGTAGAGCACGTGCAGCACGTCGCGCACGCGACCCGGCACCTCGGCAGCGGGCGGCATCCGGAACTCCGCCCCCGACTCGCGGATGCGCGCCTTGGCGCGACTGATCCGCTGGGCCATCGTCGCCTCGGGCACGAGGAAGGCGTGTGCGATCTCGGTCGTCGTCAGGCCACCGACCGCCCGGAGCGTCAACGCGATCCGCGACGCCGGAGCGACCGCGGGGTGGCAGCAGAGCAGCAGGAGCGTCAGGGTGTCGTCGCGATCCGCCGACCGGCCGGCATCCGGCGACGGGCTGACGAGGTCGTCGGCCGGGGTGCGCGCGCTGTCCGCGAGCTCGCGTCGCGCGCGGGCCTCGTCGCTGCGCAGGCGGTCGACGAGGCGGCGCGAGCCGACGCGGATGAGCCATGCCTTCGGGTCGTCGGGCACGCCCTCGTCGGGCCACTGGGCCGCGGCGGCGAGCAGGGCCTCCTGGGCGGCCTCCTCGGCCCGGTCGAAGTCGCGGTAGCGGCGCACGAGCGCGCCGACGACCTGCGGCGCCACGCTGCGCCACAGCTCGTCGGCCACCACCGACCCTTCCGTGCCGTGCGACCCGTCCGCGTCGACCACCGTCGTCCCCGCTCCCATCGCGCCAGCCGGTATCGTCCCCGTCGCCATCGTGCTCAGAGGTCCCCGGCCGACCCGCCCATGAGCGGGCGCACCTCGACGGCGGCGAACCGGGCGTCGGGGAAGCGGGCCGCGATCTCCTCGGCCCGCTCCGGCGAGGCGCAGTCGACGACGAAGTAGCCCGCCATCGCCTCCTTGGACTCGACGAAGGGACCGTCGGTCACGACGACCTCGCCGTCCCGCACCCGCACGCTGCGCGCCGTGAGCGGGTCGGCCAGGGCCGAGGCGCTGACGAGCTCGCCCGACTCGCTGATCTCGGTCATCAGCTCCTCGAAGTCACGCAGCAGCCCGGCGCGCTCGTCGTCCGTCATCGCCGCCGCCTCGGGCGTGCGCAGGAAGATCGGGTGCCCCCACGTCTGCGGGTTGCTCCAGATCATCACGAGGTACTTCATGGTCGCTCCTCGGTCGCTCCTCGGTCGGGCCGCACCGGCTGCTCCGGCACACCCCGGGCTACCGGGGCCACGCGGTGCGGTGGTGTCGCTTCGTCACCCGGGACGTCGGAGCGACGCGTGCGATCTCGACAGCACGCCCGACCCTTCCACACGCCGCCGACCAGCGGGGCCTCCCGGTAGCGTCACCTGCGTGTCCGCCGGCGACGTCACTTCTGCACCCTCGGCGCTCGACGACCGCGCCGCCGAGGCCGAGCGGTCGGTGGGCGAGCTCTTCGGCGCGCGGCTCGGGCCCCTGCCGCGCACGCACCTGGCGCGGGTCGTCCACCCGGCGGACCACGGGCGGTCCACCCGCGCAGCCGCGGGCACGTGGAACTACTGGTGGCAGGCGCACTACCTCGACGCGATCGTCGACGCGGGCCTGCGCGCGCTGCGGGTGGGCGACCGGGCCGGTGCCGAGCTCCGGGCGCGGCACGGCGACCGCCTGCTCGCGACGATCCGCCTGCGCAACGGGCTGCGCTGGGTCAACGCCTACTACGACGACATGGCCTGGCTCGCCCTCGCGACCGGACGGCTGCGCGACCTCCACGAGCGCGTCGGTCGCACCGCGCGCCGCCGGCGCCTCGCCGGGGCCGACCGGCACCTGACGGCGCAGCTGCGCTCCGCCCACACCGACGACCTCGGCGGCGGGCTCTTCTGGAACCGCACCCGCGACTTCAAGAACAGCCCGGCGACCGCGCCGGCCGCGCTGCACCTCGCGCGGAGCGGCGCCGCCGACGAGGCGCGCCGCCTGCTCGACTGGGTCTACGCCCGGCTGTGGTCGCAGCAGAGCGGCCTGGTGCTCGACGGCATCCGGCTGCAGGGCGGGGTCGAGGTGCTCGTCCCCGACGTGTGGTCCTACAACCAGGGCACGGTGCTCGGCGCGCTCCTCGAGCTCGGCGACGCCGAGAGCCGGTCGCGGGCGGCAGCGCTCGTGGCGGCCGTCGACGCCGGGCTCACGACCGAGGTCGACGGCGCGCGGGTGCTGCGCACGCACGGCGGTGGCGACGGCGGACTCTTCACCGGCATCCTCGTGCGCCACCTCGCGACGGCCGCGTCGCCCGCGTCCGGCCTCGGCGACGCCCCCCGGGCGACGGCGCGCCGCCTCGTCCACGACACGGCGGAGGCGCTGTGGCGCGGGCGGGCCCCGCTCGAGCTGCCCGGGCGCCGCGACCCGTCGGTCTTCCCCGTCGCACCCGGCGCGCCCGCACCGCGCCCACCGCTCGAGCTGTCGCCGCAGCTGCAGGCGTGGACCGTCCTCGAGGCCGCCGCGACCCTGGGCTGAGGGCGCAGGAGCCGCCGACCGACGACCGTTGCGTATGCCGTCCCCTCGCCTCCCGACGCACCCGCGCGCGCGCTGGGGCCAGGTCACCGGGCAGGCACGAGCAACGGTCGTCGTTCGGCCCGCAGGTCTCGGATCGGGCACGAAGGCTGGGAGCGGGCTGGGAATCGCGGCGATCCCGGGTGAGACTCGAGGGGTGCGCACCCCCCGAGCCCTCGTCGTCGGCATCACGGCCGGACTGCTGCTCGGCGCCTGCTCCAGCAGCGGGCCGACCGACGACCGGGGCGGCGGCACCACGGGGCCGAGCCCCACGGCATCCGTCGGCGGGACGGCCACGGAGGGCGCGGCAACCCCCGGACCCACGGACCCGACCACCCCGACCACGCCGACCAGTTCGACGGCGCCGCCGGTCACGCCGTCCACCACGCCGGCCCCGGCGGCGAAGGCGCCCGACCCCGCGTCGATCGCGGCGCTCGTCGCGACCCGCTACGACGGCGGCAACCTGCGGCTGGGCCGCGAGCGCGGCAACACCGACGCCTACCGGCAGTACTTCGCGACGTACGAGAGCAACGGCCTGACGATCTCGGGACGCATCAACATCCCCCGCGGTACCGGCCCGTTCCCGGCCGTCGTGCTCGCGCACGGCTACGTCGACCCGGAGGTCTACACGAACGGCCAGACGATGCTCCGCGAGCGCGACTACCTCGCCCGGCAGGGCTACGTCACGCTCCACATCGACTACCGCAACCACGCCCAGTCCGACGACGACCCGCGCAACGACGCGAACCTCCGCGCCGGCTACACGGTCGACGCGATCAACGCCGGGCTCGCGCTCAAGAAGGCGCAGGTCGTCGACCCCGACCGGGTGGCGCTCATCGGCCGCTCGATGGGTGGCGGGGTCGTGTACAACGCCCTCGTCGTGCGTCCGGGCCTGTTCCGTGCCGCCGTGGCCTACGCACCGGTCAGCTCCGACACCGTCGACAACTTCGACAAGTGGGTGCGCCGCGACAGCTCGCGCTCCGGCGCGGCCCGCGCCGTCATCGCGCGGCTCGGCACGCCCGAGGCGAAGCCCGCCGCCTGGGCCGCGACGAGCCCGCGTACCTACTTCGGCAGGATCACCGAGCCACTGCTCATCCACCACGGGACCGCCGACGAGGACTGCCCGCTGTCGTGGTCGCGCGAGTCGGTGGCGGCCCTCGAGGCCGCGGGCAAGGACGTCGAGCTGCGCGTCTACCCCGGGGGGCGGCACACCCTCACGTCACCGCAGTGGGACACCTCGATCCGGCGCACCGAGGCCTTCCTCGCCCGTCACCTCAGGTGACGTCGAGCCCGAGCAGCCGGGCGCCGTTGTGCCACAGCACCGCCCGCATCCAGTCGTCCCCGAGGTCGAGTCGTGCGAGCGCCTCCAGCTGGTGGGCGTAGGGGTAGGGGATGCTCGGGAAGTCCGAACCGAGCACGACGCGGTCGCGCAGGCCGGCGAGCCGCTCGACGTAGCCGTCCGGGAAGGGCGCGAAGCGGTTCGTGAAGTCGGTGCCGTTCATCGTCGTGTCGAGGTGGACGCCCGCGAACTCGTCGGCCAGGTCGGCGAACTCGTGGTACTCCGGCATGCCGAGGTGGGCGACGACGAGGACGAGGTCCGGATGCCGGCGCAGCACCTCGCGCACGCCGCCCGGGCCCGTGTGGGTGCCACGGATCGGCGCCGAGCCGGCGTGCACGACGACCGGCACGCCGGCGCGCTCGAGCCGTGCCCACGCCGGGTCCAGGCGCTCGTCGTCGGGCGTGAAGTCACCCACCTGGACGTGGAGCTTGAAGAGTCGCGCGCCCCCGTCGAGGGCATCCGCGACGTCGGCGTCGACACCGGGCTCGGGGTAGAACGTCGCGCAGTGCACCGCGCCCGGCACGCGCCGCGCGAAGTCGGCCGACCACGCGTTGAGCCACCGCGCCATGCCCGGCCGGTGCGCGTAGGCCAGCGCCGGGATCGCTCGCAGCCCCAGCGCGCGCAGCGTCTCGACGCGCTCGCCCTCGTCCGCGCGGTAGGTGATCGGCCACGGCGTGCCGTAGTGCGCCTGCGCCTCGTCGAAGTAGCCCCACACCTTGCGCTGCACCGCGTCGGGCAGGAAGTGCACGTGCACGTCGGCGAGGCCCGGCAGACCGAGCGCGGCGACGTAGGCCGGCACGGCGGCATCCGTCAGGGGTCCGGGGGTGCTCACGCCATGCAGCGTAGGCGACCGTGTGGCAGGGTGGTCGGCCCGGACGCCGACCGACGACAGGAGCCCGCCCGTGCGCACGCTGACCTACCTCATCGCCTCGAGCATCGACGGGTTCATCGCCGGCCCCGACGGTGGCGACCCCACCGGGCCGGACGGCTTCTGGCCGGTGTCACCCGACTACCTGTCGCACCTGCTCGAGCACTACCCGGAGACGCTGCCGGTCATGGCGCACGAGCCGCTCGGCGTCGCGGGGCCCTGGCAGCACTTCGACACGGTGCTCGAGGGCCGCGGCTCCTACCAGGTGGGCCTCGACGCCGGGATCACGAACGCCTACCCGCACCTGCGACACGTCGTCTTCTCCCGCACCCTCGGCGCGGGCGACGACCCGGGCGTCGAGGTCACGGCCGACGACCCGGTCACGACGGTGCGCCGCCTCAAGGCCGAGGACGGCGCAGGCCTCTGGCTCGTCGGTGGCGGGACGCTCGCGGCCGCCCTCGCCGACGAGATCGACCGGCTCGTCGTCAAGGTCGGCCCGGTGACGGTCGGCGACGGCATCCCGCTCCTCGGTCGCGGCGCGGCGTTCGAGCCGCGTGCCTGGCGCCTGCTCGACCACGCCGTGGCCGGAGACACCGTCGTGCTGACGTACGAGCGCGCCACCGCCTGAGGGCGATGGCGCGCTCGGGTCGGGGCCGGCTCAGTCGGCGAGGGCACCCATCGGGTCCCAGGCCGGGAGCACGATGGCCTCCTGGTCGAGCGCGGCCTGCAGCTCGGCGGGCAGGGCGTCGCGGCGCACCGCCACCTCGAAGACGAACTCGGCGAACCAGCTGTCGTTCATCGTCATGAAGCCCTTGTCGCCCTTCTCGGTGCCCCAGCTGTTCTCGACGCGCCACCGGCGGGGGGCCTCGTCGTGCAGGTCGACACCGGTGAAGAGCATCGCGTGCGTCATGAGCGACTCGTGGTGCGTGAGCCGGTCGGCCTTGCCGAGGCTCGGCTCGGTGCCGTAGACGGCCGCCCGGTCGTAGAGGGCGGCGTCCCACAGGCCGAGGTCGGCGTTGGACATCTGGCCGGTGTCGCAGCCGAACCAGACGGGCTCGCCGCCCGAGATCGCCTGTGCGGCCAGCGACTTCATCAGGTCGGGCTCGACGTTGAGGTAGGTGACGGGCGGCGCACCGACGACGTTGCCGAGGTGCTCGACCGTGAAGGTGCGGCCGTAGGGGCTCGACTCACGCGGGTCGTTGACGAGGCAGACGTAGTCCTCGAGCGGCACCGTCACGTAGCGCTCGGCGAACTCGTGCGGCGTCATCGACCCGTCCCGGTGGAAGCCGCCGTCGGAGTCCTTCCACTGCCACACGAACGACTCCGGCGGGGTGCCGAGGTGGATGCAGAGCAGGCGGTGGATCGAGGCGAGCACCTCCTCCTTCGCGTCCTGCACGTCGTCGGCGCCGGCTCCCGCGGCCGCGAGCGCCCGGAGGTCACGGGCCGCCTGGCGCAGGATCGTGCCGATGTCGCGGTTCATGAGGCGGGTGTTGCTCGAGCTCTTCGTCTCGGGCATGGCCACCTTCGGCACCAGGCCGTGCTTGACGACGAGCGCGACGAACATGTTCCACTGCCCGCCGTCCTCGGCCGGCGTCGCGAGCAGGTGCGCGACCGTGCGGTCGTCGACGTCGCGGTCGGCCGTCGCGATGATCGACTCGAGCCAGTGGTTGGCCTTCTCGAACTTGTCCCAGAAGAGCAGGTGGTTCTGCGAGAACTCGAAGTCCTTGACCCCGAGCTTCGCCCGGGCGCCGGCGCGCAGCAGGTTGGTGCCGGCGAAGAGCCAGCAGCGGCCGCTCTTCTCCTGCGACGTCGCCGCCCAGTCGTCGAGCAGGTGCGACACCGAGTGGTCGATGCCGGTCACCACCCGGCGGTCGAGGGCGATGTCGTCGACCGACGTCGTCGTCACGGCGTTCTGCAGCATCCGTGCGGTGGGGTCGGCCTCGAACGCCTTGGTGAGGCGCTCGACGAGGTCGGGGGCGAGGTCGCGCGGCATGGGCCACTCCTTCGAGCTTCTCGGGATCCCAGCATCGTAGGCGCGTCACGGCGTCCCGGGCGGGCGAGGACCCCGTCACCTCTCACGACGAGGGGCCGTGGAACGGGCCGGCGGACGGGTGACGACTCAGCCGACGCCCTCGGCCACGACCTCGACGGGGACGACACCGGCATACGTCCTCGCCGCTGCACGCACGTCGTCGGCACTCACCCGGCCGGGCACGAGCGAGGGGTCGGGGAGGAAGTGCACGACCGTGCCCGACGCGGGCGCGGCGGGCAGCAGGTCGAGCGGGCCGGCCGGGATGCCGTGCTCGAAGCGTCGGCTCCAGCCGCCCTCCGCCCGGCGGTTCGTGTGCACGAGCCACGTGCTGAGCGCGGCGACGACCGAGATGCCGGAGCGCGGGCGCCCGTCGGGCAGCAACGGCGCGTCGCCGCGGCCGAAGAAGCGCAGGTCGCGCGTTGCCATGACCGGCTTGACGCGCGCCACCCCGTCGGCGTCGACGCGGGTCTCCGTGCCGCGGCCGTCGTCGGCGACCGAGACGGACCCGTCCGCGTGCAGCACGACGCGGACGTGGGTCGAGCTCCCCTCGACGGCCTCGTCGACCGGGTAGGCGAGGACCTCGAGCACGAGGTGGAGCGGGCCCCCGGCCGCGAACGCGTCCGCCTCACTCCGGATCTGCGCGAGGTGCTGCTCGTCGACATCGCCGCTCCAGTCGTGCGTGGCTCCCATCCGACCCACCCTGCCAGACCCGCACCCAGCCAGAGGTCAGCGGGACAGCAGCGCCATGATCGCGCTCGAGGCCGCGAGCTGACCGGCGGCCGCAGCGGCCACGACCGACGCCATGGGCATGGGGAAGACCGCCTGGTGCGCCAGGTCGCCCGCGCACAGCACGCCCGGGCGGCTCGAGCGCCCCAGCTCGTCGATCCGCACGGCGCCGGAGGCGTTGAGCTCGAGGCCCAGCTGCTCCGCGAAGGGTGCCGACTGCCGCAGCTCGGGCCGTACGAAGAGGCCCGCGACGTGCTCGTGCGACCGCCGACCGTCCACCCCCTCGAGCGTCACGCGCACCCCGTCCTCGTGCGGCTCGACGCAGACGACCCGTTCGGACCGCACGTCCGTGCCGTCGGGCAGACCGTCGGGCACGTCCTCGCCGTCGGTGAGCACGAGGAGGCCGGACGCGATGCGCCCGAGGAGCGCCGAGAGGTGCGGGGCGGCCATCGCCCCGAGGATGCCCACGCGGCGTCCGCTCAGCTCGTGGCCGTGGCAGAACGGGCAGTGCGCCACCGGCCCGCCCCACAGTGCGTCGAGCCCCGGCACCGGCGGCAGGCAGTCGCGCACCCCCGTGGCGAGGACCACGGCGTGGGCGGTCACGCTGCTCCCGTCGGAGGCCCGCACCCGGAAGGAGGCGTCGACCTCCTCGATCGACTCCACCCTGACCTCGCGCAGCTCGACGGTCCCGTATGCCGCCAGCTGCCCCCGCGCGTCGGCGCGGAACTGCGCCGGTGGCGTCCCGTCGTGAGCCACGACGTTGTGCATGTGCGCGGCGGCGGCGTTGCGGTAGGTGCCGTCGTCGAAGAGGACGACGTCGCGGTGGATGCGTCCGAGCGTCAGGGCGGCCTGCAGTCCGGCCGGGCCGCCCCCGACGACGACGACCTCGGTGGTGCTCTTCTGTTGCTGCGTCTTCGGGTCCATGACTCTCTCCTTCTCGCTCTTGGCGGGCTGGGGACCAGCGTGTACCTTCAGGTCGACATGAAGGCAAGCGATCGATCGAGGCAGTGGACGGTCGGGCAGCTCGCAGCCCGCTTCGACCTGCCGACCCACGTCCTGCGCCACTGGGAGGACCTCGGGCTGCTGGCCCCGGAGCGCGACGCCTCGGGCTACCGCCGGTACGGGCAGGGCGACCTCGTGCGGGTCGCGGTCATCCTGCGCAACAAGGCGGCCGGCATGACGCTCGAGCAGATCGGGGTGCTCCTCGACGGTGAGGCGGCGGGGCGTCACGAGGTGCTCGAGGCGCACCTGCGCGACCTCGCGGAACGCGCCCGCTCCATCGAGCGGTCGCGCGAGATGACCGAGCACGCGCTGCGCTGCCGCGCGCACGACATCGTCGCCTGCCCGCGCTTCGCGCAGCACGTGGACGACCTCGTGGACGGGCGGGCGACGGGTGGCGTGGCCGAGTGGGACGGCGTCCGCGCCTGACGCGGGGTGTCGTCACGCCGTCGGCGAAGTCCCCTTGGCACGAGTGGTGGGACGGGTGAGGATCGGCGCATGAGACTGCTCGTGCTCGGAGGCACGCACCACGTCGGACGCGCCGTCGTCGAGACGGCGCTCGCCCGCGGCGACCGCGTCACGACGATCAACCGGGGCGCGAGCGGCAGACCCGTCGAGGGGGCGGAGGCACGGCACGCCGACCGCCTCGACCCCGAGGCGATGGCCGCCGCGCTCGGCACCGACACGTGGGACGCCGTCGTCGACACGTGGTCGGGCGCCCCCGTCGCGGCGACGACGTCGGCACGACTGCTCCGCGGCCGGGTCGCGCACTACGCGTACGTCTCGTCGTGCTCGGTCTACACCTGGCCGATGGCCATCGGCACCGACGAGCACGCCCCGGTCGTCGACGGCGACGCCTCGTCCACGAGCACCGACGACTACGCCGCGGCCAAGCGCGGGGCCGAGCTCGCCGTGCTCGAGAACTTCGACGGCGACGTCGCGATCGCCCGGGCCGGGCTCATCCTCGGCCCGTACGAGGTCGTGGGCCGCCTGCCGTTCTGGCTGAACCGCGTCGCCGCGGGCGGCCGGGTCCCCACCCCCGGCCCGCGCGAGCGGCCGCTGCAGTTCGTCGACGGTCGCGACATCGCCGACTGGCTGCTCGCGAGCCGCCCGGTCGGCACCTTCAACACCGCGAGCGCGCCGGGGCACACGACGACCGGCGACCTGCTCGACGAGGCGCGGCGCGTCACGGGCGGGGACGCGCAGCTCGTCTGGGTCGGCCCGGAGACGGTCGAGGCCGCCGGGGTGGAGCCCTGGACGCAGCTGCCGATCTGGGTGCCACCGACCGGCGAGCTCGCGGGCCTGCACGCCCTCGACACCTCGGCCGCGGCTGCTGCGGGCCTGCGCTGCCGGCCGGCGGCCGAGACCGTGCGCGACACGTGGGCCTGGCTGCGGGACGAGGGGCTGCCGCCGCGCCCGGGCAACCGCGCCGGCAGCCCGATGGACGCAGAGGCGGAAGCACGACTGCTCGCCCTCCACGACTCCGGGCCGTCGCAGCCCTGAGCGACCGGGCGCCGGCCGTTCGTCGTCAGCGCGTGCGAGCGCGGTGGGCCGCCGCCTTGACCCGGCTCTGGCACCGCTCTGGCACCGCTCCAGCACCGCGATGTGACTCTACCCTCACGTAAGGGTAGAGTCGCCGCGTCCCCCACCCCGAGGAACGCCGTGCCCGAGGCCCGCCCCACGACCGACCTGCTGCAGATCGGCGACGTCGCCGACCGCACCGGCCTCAGCCTCCGCACGATCCGGCACTACGAGGAGGTCGGGCTGCTGCCCGAGCCGCAGCGCAGCCCCGGCGGCTTCCGCCTCTACTCCGAGCTCGCCGTCGAGCGGCTGCTGCTCATCAAGCGGATGAAGCCGCTCGACTTCACGCTCGAGCAGATGCGCGACCTCATCGACGTCCGCGACGAGCTCGCCCGGCCCCGCCTGACGCGCGCGCGCCGCACCGAGCTGACCGAGCGCCTGCGCGAGTACCACGCGCTCGTCGAGCACCAGCTCGGCCGGCTGCGCGAGCGCGTCGAGAGCGCGGAAGCCTTCGCGCACCAGCTCGGCGACGAGATCGACTGAGCCCGAGAACAGCCACGCACGTCATCCACGCACGTCCGCACGGACCTGCACCGCCCGCACAACGTCGTCCGGGCAGCCCGCACCCGCACGCCCGCCGCATGCACCCGGCCCACCGGCCCGCGCCGAGCGTGCCCCGCCCTTCACCGAGGAGTCCCGTGACCACCCCTGGACCACTGACCCCGACCACCCCGGAACCGGCCACGCCCACACCGAGCACGCCGCCGTTCGCGCACGAGTCCGACGTGACCTCGGTCCGCGCCGCCCTGCGGTCGCCGAGGCGGCTGCGCATCGAGGTGCTCGGCGGCCTCGTCGTCGCCCTGGCCCTCATCCCCGAGGCCATCTCGTTCTCGATCATCGCCGGCGTCGACCCGCGCGTCGGGCTCTTCGCCTCCTTCACGATGGCGGTCAGCATCGCCTTCCTCGGCGGCCGACCGGCGATGATCTCGGCCGCCACCGGCGCCGTCGCGCTCGTCATCGCGCCGGTCGTGCGCGACCACGGCCTCGACCACCTCATCGCGACCGTCATCCTCGCCGGCGTCATCCAGGTCGCCCTCGGCCTGCTCGGCGTCGCGAAGCTCATGCGCTTCATCCCGCGCTCGGTGATGGTCGGCTTCGTCAACGCGCTGGCGATCCTCATCTTTCTCGCGCAGCTGCCACACCTGATCGACGTGCCCTGGGTCGTCTACCCGCTCGTCGCCGTGGGCATCGCCGTCATGGTGCTGCTGCCCCGCGTCACGACCGCCGTGCCGGCGCCCCTCGTGGCCATCGTCGCCCTCACCCTCTTCACCGTCGTCGCCGCCGTGACCGTGCCGACCGTCGGCGACGAGGGCGCGCTCCCCGACAGCCTGCCGAGCCTCCTCCTCCCGGACGTCCCGTTCACCCTCGAGACCCTCTCGACCATCGCGCCGTACGCGCTCGCCATGGCGCTCGTCGGCCTCATGGAGTCGCTGATGACGGCCAAGCTCGTCGACGACATCACCGACACGCACTCGAACAAGACGCGCGAGGCGTGGGGCCAGGGCGCCGCCAACGTCGTCACCGGCTTCTTCGGCGGGATGGGCGGCTGCGCGATGATCGGCCAGACGATGATCAACGTCAAGGCCTCGCACGCCCGCACCCGCATCTCGACGTTCCTCGCCGGCCTCTTCCTGCTCGTCCTCGTCGTCGGACTCGGCGACCTCGTCGCGATCATCCCGATGGCGGCGCTCGTCGCGGTCATGATCATGGTCTCGGTGGGCACGATGGACTGGCACAGCATCCGCCCCGCGACCCTGCGCCGGATGCCGCGCAGCGAGACCCTCGTCATGGTCACGACGGTCGCGGTCGTCGTCGCCACCCACAACCTGGCGATCGGCGTCGTCGTCGGCGTCCTCGTCGCGATGGTCCTCTTCGCCCGCCGCGTCGCCCACCTCACCCGGGTCGTCGACGTCGCGCACCCCGACGCGGACACCCGCGTGTATGCCGTCGAGGGCGAGCTCTTCTTCGCCTCCAGCAACGACCTCGTGACGCAGTTCGACTACGTCGGCGACCCGGTCGACGTCGTCATCGACCTGTCCCGCGCCCACGTCTGGGATGCCTCGACGGTCGCCACCCTCGACGCGATCACGCAGAAGTACGCCGCCAAGGGCAAGACCGTCACCATCACCGGGCTCGACGACGCCAGTCAGGCACGGCACGACCGGCTCGCCGGCCGGCTCGGCGGCGGGCACTGATCGAAGGGGTCGGTGGTCGGTGGTCACCGGTCGGTGGTCAGTGGCCGTGGTTGCGGCGCCGGAACTCCTTGGGTGCACGCGCGCCCGCGTAGGAGCGGCCCGGGTCGACGACGAAGCCCTGGCGCAGCGCCTCGCGGCCGACGAGCATGCGGAAGCCCATGCGGTGCCGGTTCGTCAGGGTGACCTCGGCGGGCACCGTGCGCCCGGCGAGCGAGAGGTCGAGCAGCACGACGTAGCGCTGCTGGGCGTGCCCCGACGAGCTGCGCACGTGGCGCCGGTCGTGCACCGGGCACTCGACCTGCACGGCGTCGTCGTCGGTGTCCTGCCACGGGTGCGCGGTGAAGCGCACCCACGGCGCACCGTCGCGCTCGAACTCCTCGAGGTCGGCGGCGTGCAGCGCGGAGGTGCGCGCGCCGGTGTCGATCTTCGCCTTGAGCCACGGCATCCCGATGCCGGGCAGGCCGACCCACTCCCGCCATCCGACGGGGGTGCTTGAATAGGCCGGCCCAGTCACCCGCCCATCTTGGCAGGACCCCGGATGAAACTCGCGATCCTCTCGCGCGCGCCGCGTGCGTACTCGACGCAGCGCCTGCGCGCGGCCGCCCTCGACCGCGGCCACCAGGTGCGCGTGCTCAACACGCTGCGCTTCGCCATCGACCTCACCGGCACCGAGCCCGACCTGCAGTTCCGGGGCCGGCCGATCTCCGACTACGACGCGGTGCTGCCGCGCATCGGCGCCTCGATCACCTACTTCGGCACGGCCGTCGTGCGCCAGTTCGAGCAGATGGACGTCTACACGCCGAACACCGCGAACGGCATCTCCAACGCCCGCGACAAGCTGCGGGCCGCGCAGATCCTCTCGCGCCACAACATCGGCATGCCGGCCACGACGTTCGTGCGCAACCGCGTCGACGTCATGCCGGCCATCCAGCGCGTGGGCGGGGCGCCGGTCGTCATCAAGCTGCTCGAGGGCACCCAGGGCATCGGGGTCATCCTCGCGCCGGACATCAAGGTCGCCGAGGCGATCATCGAGACGCTGCACAGCACGAAGCAGAACGTGCTCATCCAGAGCTTCGTCTCCGAGAGCAGGGGCCGCGACATCCGGGCGCTCGTCGTCGGCGACCGCGTCGTCGCAGCCATGCGGCGGCGCGCGAAGGGCGACGAGTTCCGCTCCAACGTGCACCGCGGCGGCATGGTCGAGCCGGTCGAGCTGACACCGGAGTACGAGCAGGCAGCCGTCCGCTCGGCCCAGATCATGGGGCTGCGGGTCGCGGGCGTCGACATGCTCGAGGGCAACGATGGCCCGCTCGTCATGGAGGTCAACTCCTCCCCCGGCCTCGAGGGCATCGAGCGGGCGACGAACCTCGACGTCGCGGGCGCCATCGTCGACCACATCGCGGGCCAGGTCGCCTTCCCCGAGATCGACGTGCGCCAGCGGCTCACCGTCTCGACGGGCTACGGCGTGGCCGAGCTCGTCGTGCACGCGGGGGCCGACATCATCGGCAAGACGATCGGCGAGTCGGGGCTCGAGGAGCGCGACCTGCAGGTGCTCACCCTGCACCGCGGGCCGAGCGTCGTGCCGAACCCGCGCCGCCGCGTCGTGCTCGAGGCCGAGGACCGGCTGCTGTGCTTCGGTCGCCTCGAGGAGATGCGCTCGATGATCCCGGAGCGCCGTCGACGGCGGGCCAAGGTGCGCAAGCTGCCGACCGAGCCGCTCCACCCGACCGCCTGACAGCGGTCGGGTCGGGCGTCGGGCCAGGCGCTCGGGTCAGGCGGTCGGGTCAGGCGGTCGGGTCAGGCGTCCCCGGCGCGGGGCGCGAGCACGTCGAGGTCACGCTCGGCGTACAGCCGGTGGTGCCACTCCTCGCTGAGGATCGTGCGCAGGATGCGGGTGACGGGATACGGCTCCGGCTCGGGGTAGCCCGGCTCGGTGACCGGGGTCGTCGTGCCCGCGAGCTGCTCGTCGGTGAGCGCGTCGACGACGCGGCGCACCATGGCCGTCCGCTCGGCGCGCAGGGCCAGCACCTCCTCGAGCGAGGGACGCACGCTCCGGTCGCGCGGCACCGGCGGCGAGTCGGGCATGTCGTCGTGCGGCAGGTCGAGCGGGTGCCACGGCTCCGGGTCGCCGAGCAGCGCCCGCGCCACCCACGCATCGGTGGCGAAGGCGAGGTGGCGCAGGGTCTCGATGAACGACCACTCGCCGTCGACGCTCGCGTGGAGCAGCTCCGGGTCGAGGGTGCGGGCGCGCTCGACCGTGCCGGCCCACCGTCGCTCGAGCACGTCCCACGCCTCGCGGTGGCCGGCGGCGTCGGTGGGGCGCATCTTCGGCCGGTCGGGGTCACGGCGGTCGAGCTCGGCCTCGATGAGCGGGGCGACGTCGACGCCGTTGATGCGCACGTTCTCGACGTCGCCGGTGATCTCGACGTCCTCGAGCCACACGTCACGGTCGCGCAGGCCGCGCAGGTCGACCATGCGCAGGCTCGCGCCGCGCAGGTCGACGTCGTGCAGTCGCGCTCCGTCGAGGTGGACGTCCTCGAAGGTGGCACCGGTGAGGCGCACCCGCTCGAACCTCGCGCCGCTGCGGTCCTCGTGCGTCTGCTCACCCACGGCCGGCCTCCCCACGTCCCGTCGGCCACCGTGGCCGCTCGTCGTCGAGCAGCGTAGGACCGGTTGCGGACGTTCGGGGGTGTCGACGGGGTGTCGTCGGGGGGGGTCGACCGGGGTGTGGCCGGGCGGGGTGGTGACCGGCCGACAGGTCAGCGCACGCCCTTGATGATGAGCAGCACGCCGAAAACGAGGAACGCGGCGGCGGCGCCCCACTTGATGACGTGCTCGGGCAGGCGCTTGCCGAGGGCGGCGCCGACGACGATGGCGAGCGCGTCGGCCGCGACCATGCCGATGGTGCTGCCGAGCCACGTGCCGAACCAGCCGTGCTGCGTGGCGAGCGTGATCGTCGCGAGCATCGTCTTGTCGCCGAGCTCGGCGAGGAAGAACGCGACGGTGACGGCGATGATCGCGGTGCGGCGCGTCGTGCGGGCGACGGACGCCTCCTCGTCGGAGAGCGAGTCGCCGCGCAGCGTCCAGGCGGCGAAGACGAGGAAGGCGACGCCGGCCGTGATCGAGATGGCGTCGCGGGGCAGGTTGTCGCCGATGGCCGCACCGATCGCCACGGAGCCGAGGTGCACGACGGCGGTGGCGATCGTGATGCCGATGAGGACGTGGAGCATCTTGAAGCGGGTGGCGAAGGTCATCGCCATGAGCTGGCTCTTGTCGCCGAGCTCGGCGACGAAGATGACGGCAGCGCTGATCAGGAAGGCGGACATCGGTGGGTCTCTCCTCGGCACACCGGCACGAGGCACGTCGGGAGCCTCGACCTGGTGCGCCCGTCGGTGGGTCGGCACGAGGTCGAAAGTCTCGTCCGCCCCACGTTGACGACCGGTGGTGCCGGTGTCACGTCGAGGGCCCACCGCACCGGGCCGGAGCCAGTATGTCGATGCGGTCGTTAGGGACTACTCCCTTTCGATGGCACGACCGTAGGCGCACCCCGGCGGGTGGTGCAACGTCTCGGTCTGCCTAGCGATTCTTCTCGGAAAGCCTTGTGGCGCTGATGTGTCGGCACACGGAGTAGTGACAACCCTTGTCGTTCAAGGCATCTCGTGCTGCGGGCTCGACGCAGACGAGCAGTGCAGACACCGCCTGGTCGCCGAGCTCGGCGGTGGTCGCCCCGCCCGCTCCGGGAGCAGTGACCGCGACGAGCGTGGCCCCGCCGAACGGACGACGCTCGCGCACGACGACCTCCGCGTCGACGCACACCCCGGTGTCGGCGAGCCAGCGCAGCAGGGCCGGGTCGTCGTCGTCGATGCGGGCGACGTAGCGCGGCTCGTCGACGGGCACGTCGGCCAGTGGTACGGCGGCGGGCTGGTGCAGCACGCCGTCGGCCGTCGGGATGGGGTCACCGTGCGGGTCGCGCCAGGGGTGGCCGAGCTGCTCGGCCATCCGGTCGACCATGAGCGTGGAGACGGCGTGCTCGAGCACCTCCGCGTCGTCGTGCACCTCGTCCCAGGAGTAGCCGAGCGAGGTGACGAGGAAGGTCTCGACGAGGCGGTGGCGACGCACCATCCGCAGGGCCTGGGCCAGCCCCTCCTCGGTCAGGCGCATGCCGCCGTAGCGCTTGTGCGCGACGAGGCCGCCATCGGCGAGCTTGCGGGCCATCTCCGACACCGACGACGTGGAGACCCCGAGCCGCGCTGCCACGGCCGCGTTGCTCACCGTCTCCTCGTCCCACTCGCCGAGGGAGAAGATCACCTTGAGGTAGTCCTCGACGGCGGTGCGGTTCTCGGTCTTGGCCACCGCCAGAGACTACGGGAGCAGACGGTCGACCAGCCATGCGAGCAGCACGAAGGCCGCGACGAAGGCGGCCGAGCGCACCACGCCGGTCACGAGCACGCGCACCTCAGAGTTCGGCATACCCAACTTTTATCATAGGGAAGCCGAGCTCGCGGCTTTTCCCCGCGCCGCGTCAGGAGAGGGTGTCGGCGACCGCGACGACGAGTCCGCCGAGGAGGAAGGCGGCGATGGCCGCGGCGAGCACCGGCGTCGGCAGGTCGGGGACGAACCGCCTCGCGCCGGTGGGCGCGGCATCGCCGTGGAGACCGTGCGTCAGCGCGTGCCCCTTGCCGCGAGCGAGCAGGTGGCGGTTGACGGGGTAGGCCGCGAGGAAGGCGGCGACGAGCGAGATCGCCATGCCGACCCAGAAGACCACGTTGACGAGGCCGGCATCCATGGCTCCGGGGATGACGGCCATGACGAGGTTGTCGACGACCTCCATCGTGAGGATCGACACCGTGTCTGCGGCGAGCACGAGCCGCAGCGCCGCGCCGAGCGACAGGCCGCCCCGCAGCAGCGGGAAGCTCGAGAGGGTGTAGCCGAAGACGAAGGCGAGCGCGATCGACAGCGCGATCGTCTGCGCCGAGCCCAGCCCCACGGCCGCACCCACGAGCAGGCCGACGATCTCGCCGACGGCGCACCCGGTGAGGCAGTGCAGGGTGGCGCTGCCCGCCATCGACGACGCAGCGCCCCCGTGCGCGCCATGCGCGCCGTGCGCGCCGTGCGCGGCGTCCTCGCGAACGCCCTCCTGACGATGGTCCAGGTGCTCCATGGCGGGCCCTCCGAGCTGGTCGTCACATACCCCCAGTGGGTATGTCTTCGGCCACGTCAACGCAACGGCGCCCGGTTCTCTTCCCCCACGGGACGCCGTCGCCCCAGCACCGCGGCCGGAGCCCTCGACGACGATGCTTGACCTTGACGCAGCGTCAAGGTTGCACGCTGGCGCCATGACCACGACACACGCCATCGAGGTCGCCGGGCTCACCAAGTCCTACGGCGACCACCCCGTGCTCCGAGGGGTGGACCTGCGGGTCCACCCCGGCACCGTCCTCGCCCTGCTCGGCTCCAACGGGGCCGGCAAGACGACGCTGGTGCGCATCCTGTCCACGCTCCTGCGGCCCGACGGCGGGACGGCTCGCGTCGAGGGCCACGACGTCGTCAGCGACCCCGCGAGCGTCCGCGCCTCGATCAGCCTCACGGGGCAGTTCGCCGCCGTCGACGAGGTGCTCACCGGTCGCGAGAACCTCGTGCTCGTCGCCTCGCTGCGGCGCGTGCCCGACCCCGGTGCCGTGGCGGACGAGCTGCTCGCCCGGTTCGACCTCACCGAGGCCGGCGGCCGGCGCACCGCGACGTACTCGGGCGGCATGCGCCGGCGCCTCGACATCGCCATGAGCCTCGTCGGCGACCCGCCCGTGCTCTTCCTCGACGAGCCGACGACGGGCCTCGACCCGCAGGCGCGGATCGAGGTGTGGCGCACCGTGACCGAGCTCGCCGGTCAGGGCACGACGGTGCTGCTGACGACGCAGCACCTCGAGGAGGCCGAGCAGCTGGCCCACCGGATCGCGATCCTGCACGAGGGGCGGATCATCACCGAGGGCACCCTCGCCGAGCTCAAAGCGCTCGTCCCACCCGCCACCGTCGAGTACGTCGAGAAGCAGCCGACGCTCGAGGAGGTCTTCCTCGCCGTCATCGGCCACGGTGGTGCGAGCACGGCGGAGGCACGGCGATGACGACGACGCCCCGCACCCCGGCCAGCCACGCGGTGCACGACACCACCGTGCTGCTCGGCCGCTCGCTGCGCCACGTCCTGCGCAGCCCGGACACCATCATCACGACCGCCGTGACCCCGATCGCGATGCTGCTGCTCTTCGTCTACGTCTTCGGCGGGGCCATCTCGGTCGGCACCGATCGCTACGTCGACTACCTGCTGCCGGGCATCCTGCTCATCACGGTGGCCTCCGGCATCGCCTACACCGCGTTCCGGCTCTTCACCGACGTCTCGGGCGGCATCGTGGAGCGGCTGCGGTCGATGCCGATCGCGCGTTCCGCCGTGCTGTGGGGCCACGTGCTCACCTCGGTCGTGGCCAACCTCGTCTCGCTGGCGCTCGTCGTGCTCGTCGCCCTCGCGATGGGGTTTCGTTCCGGGGCCGGCGTGCTCGCGTGGCTCGCGGTGCTCGGCATCCTGCTCGTCTTCACGCTCGCCCTGACGTGGCTCGCCGTGATCCCGGGCCTCACCGCGAAGACGGTCGACGGCGTGAGCGGCTTCTCGTACCCGCTCGTCTTCCTGCCGTTCCTCAGCTCCGCGTTCGTGCCCACCGCCGGCATGCCGGGACCGGTCCGCTGGTTCGCCGAGCACCAGCCGGTCACCTCGATCGTCGACACGATCCGCAACCTCTTCGCCGGCCGGCCCGTCGGCGCGGACCTCTGGGTCGCCCTGGCCTGGTGCGTGGGCCTGCTCGTCGTCGCCCACGCCCTCGCGATGCGCACCTACCGCCGCACCGCGGGCTGAGACGGGCTCGGTTGGGCTGGCCCGGCCGGATGCCGGCACCGGCGGTCCGCGGCCTGTCACACTTCCCGCGCGCGGACCGTCAGGTGCACGGGACCGTCGGATCGCGACCACGCCGACCCGCCGGCATCCCGGCCCCACCCACCGCTCACGAAGGAGTCGACCATGAAGACCATGACGTGCCGGGCGCTCGGCGGCCCGTGCGACCTCGAGCACCGCGGCGCGACCGCGGACGAGGTCATCAAGGCCCAGGACGCCCACCTCAAGGAGGCCGCGGGCGGCGGCGACGCGGCCCACGGGCCGGCGCGGGAGGCGATGAAGGCCCGCTGGCGCCACCCGAAGCGCTCGATGGACTGGTACCGCGAGGCCAAGGCGGCCTTCGCCGCCCTGCCCGAGGACTGAGCCATTTCGCGCCGGCGGCAGCCGCCGGGCAGCGACGGCCCCCGGCGCGCCACGGAAGCGCTGCGCGCGGCGCACGACGGGTGCACACTGACGACGTGGAGCGCGACGAGATCGTTGCCGGTGTCCGACGCCTCTTCGACCTCGTGGCCGACAGCTACGACGCCGTCGGGGTGACCCTCTTCGAGCCCATCGCCACCGGCCTCGTGGAGGCGGTGGGCGCCAGCCCCGGTGACCGTGCGGTCGACCTCGGCTGCGGCAACGGGGTCTCGAGCCGGGCGCTCGCGGCCGCGGTCGGTCCCACCGGCTCGGTCGTCGGGCTCGACCTCAGCCCGGCGATGGTCGAGCGCGCCGCGGCGGCGCTCGACGGGAGCCCGACCGAGGTCACGTTCGTCGTCGGCGACGCCCAGGACCCCGACCTGTCCCCGGCCTCGTTCGACGCGGCCATCGCCTCCCTCGTCGTCTTCTTCCTCCCCGACGCGGCCGGCGCGGTGTCGCGCTGGCTGCGGCTGCTCCGGCCCGGCGGCCGCCTCGGCATCAGCACCTTCGGACCGTCGAGCCCGCAGTGGCAGGCGCTCGAGGCCCCGCTGCGCGAGTTCATGCCCCCGACCGACCCGCGGATGGCCGGCCCGCAGAGCCCGTTCGGGAGCGACGGCGGCATGGAGGCGCTCGTCACGGGCGCCGGCGCCGTCGACGTGCAGACCTCGAGCCGCCGCGTGGAGTTCGCGTTCGACGACGTCGACCACTGGGTGCGCTTCTCGCGGTCCGTCGGGCAGCGCATCGCCTGGGAGCGCATGACGGACGACCAGCGCGCCGGCGTGCTCGAGCGGTCGCGCGCGACCTTCGCCGAGGTGGCCGGGCCGGACGGCTCGCTGCCGGTGTGGCAGCAGGTGCGCTACACCGTCGGGCGCGCGCCCGGTGACCCGAGCCGGAGCTAGAGCAGGCCGGTCAGCACGCCGCCGTCGGCGCGCAGGGCCGCGCCGTTCGTGGCGGACGAGAGCGGGCTGGCCAGGAAGACCACGAGGTCGGCGATCTCGCGCGGCTCGATGAAGCGCTGCACGAGCGAGGTCTGCCGTCCGGCGACGATGGCCCCCTTGAGCTGGCCCACTGGAACGCCCTGCAGCTGCGCGATCTGCTCGACGGCCCCGGCGACACCGTCGGAGTACGTGGGGCCGCCGAGGATCGTGTTGACCGTGACACGGGTGCCCCGCGTGCGCTTGGCCAGCCCGTTGCCGAGGGCGAGCACGGCGGCCTTGGTGACGCCGTAGTGGACCATGTCCGCGGGCACGTCGACCCCGGACTCGCTGCTGACGAAGATGATCCGGCCCGCGCCGCGCTCGATCATGCCGGCCAGCACGCCCCGCGAGAGCCGCACCCCGCTCATGACGTTGAGCTCGAAGTAGGCCTGCCAGTCCTCGTCGGCGACGTCCTCGAAGGCCTTGACCTCGAAGGCGCCGACGTTGTTGACGAGGATGTCGAGGTCGCCGAGGTCGCCGAGCCGGGTGAGCACGCGCCCGACCCCGTCGGGGTCCGCGAGGTCGGCCGCGATGCCGGTGACGTCGGCGCCGGGCACGGCCTGCGCCAGCCGCTCGGTCGCGGCCCGCACCCGCTCCTCGGTGCGCCCGTTGACGACGACCCGGGCCCCCTCCTGGAGCAGCGCCTCGGCGACGGCATAGCCGATGCCCTGCGTCGAACCGCTGACGAAGGCCCTCTGGCCACTGAGCTGCAGATCCACGTCGCACACCTTCCCCGGCCCGGTGACGCCGAACCCATTGACTTTCTCGATCAAGTGAAAGCCACCTTCGATGAGTTTCTTGAGCAAGTCAAGCCGGGTAGTCTCACCCCATGCCCGACCGTCTGCCCGACTCCGACGTCCCGGACCGGCTCACCGGCGAGGACCTCGAGACGTGGTCCTCGCTCGCCACCGTGCTCGAGTGGCTCCCGCCCGCCCTCGACCGCCAGCTGCTGCGCGACGCCGGGATGACGCACTTCGAGTACGGCATCCTCTACGCGCTGGCTGCGGCGCCCGAGCGGACGCTGCGGATGAGCACGCTCGCCACCTACGCGAACAGCTCGCTCTCGCGCCTGTCGCGCGCCGCGGCCCGGCTCGAGCGCACCGAACTCGTGCGCCGCCGTCCCGATCCCACCGACGGTCGCTACACCCTCGCCGTCCTCACCGAGATCGGCATGAGCACGATGGAGGCCGCGACCCCGGGCCACGTGCGCACGGTGCACGCGCTCGTGCTCGACCGCCTGACCGCGGCCCAGAAGCGCCAGCTGAAGGAGATCAGCCGACGGATCGTGCGCGCCGTCGGCGAGGGGCAGGGCTGGGAGCCGCCGACGGATGCCGGCCGGCCGGGCTAGTCGGGCTGGTCGGGCTGGTCGGGCTGGTCGGGCTGGTCGGGCAGGTCGAGGAGGGCGGCGATCCCCTCCAGGACGAGGTCGAGGCCGGGCTCGAACTCGCGCGAGAAGTCATACCCGGGCGCGAGCACGACGTGCTGGGTGAACCACACCATGTTGGGGTGGGCCGCCACGACCTCGGCGAGCGGGCCGGCGCTGACGAGGTCGGCGGCCTCGGAGCCCGACCGGAACGGCAGGGAGGTCTCCTGGAGCACGAAGCCGTAGACGAAGGCGTCGACGACGGCGTACGCGTGGGCGACCTGGGCGGGGGTGAAGCCGGCCGACCGGAGGCAGGCGATGTTCGCCTCGTGGTAGGCCAGCGTCGCGGGTCCCGGCGCGCCGCGTGACTCCATGAGGGGCAGGGCCCACGGGTGCCGGCCCAGCACCGCACGCACCGACAGCGAGCGCCGGCGCAGCTCGGCGTGCCAGTCGCGGGCGGGGTCGGGCAGGGCCACCTCGGCGTACACGCGGTCGACCATGCCGTCGAGCAACGCCTCCTTGTTCGCGACGTGGTGGTAGAGCGACATGGCCTCGACACCGAGCTCGCCCGCGAGACGACGCATGGAGAGGCGGCCGATCCCCTCGGCGTCGGCCATCGTGACGGCCGTGTCGAGCACGCCCTCACGGGTCAGCTTGCGCGGGGGCATCGTCTCTCCTGGGGATTGCTTGCCTTACGCCGTAATGCTAGCGTCCCGACAAGACTTACACCGTAAGAGAGCGAGTCGCCGTGAATGCCTTCAGCGCCCCCAGCCCCACCCCCGGCCCCAGCGGGCCCGCCACGACACCGGACCGGATCCCACGGACGGGGCGTGCCGTGACGCGCCGCCGCTACGGCGGCGTCGAGCAGGTGCGCGTCGAGGTGCTCGACGTTCCCGAGCCCGGCGCGGGCGAGGTGCTCGTCCGGGTGGGCGCGGCCGGGCTGGATCGCGGCGCGCTCCACCTGCTCACCGGCACCCCGCTCCTCGCCCGCGCGGCCTTCGGACTGCGCCGGCCGCGCCAGCCGGTCCTCGGCTTCGAGCTGGCCGGCACCGTCGTCGCGGTCGGAGCCGGGGGCGCCGCCCGGTCGTCGACACCCGCTCTCGCACCCGGCGACCGCGTCTTCGGCACCGCGTCCGGCGCCTTCGCCGAGTACGCGGTGGCCCGGCCCGACCAGCTGGCGCCCGTTCCCGAGGCGGTCACCGACGAGCAGGCCGCGACGTTGCCCGTCTCGGGCGGCACGGCCCTGCTGGCGGTGGAGGACCACGCGCGCGTCGAGGCCGGGCAGCGGGTGCTCGTGCTCGGCGCGTCGGGCGGGGTCGGCGGCTTCGCCGTCCAGCTGGCCGCGCGGCGCGGGGCCGAGGTCACCGGGGTGTGCCGCGCGGCCAAGGCCGACCACGTCCGCGGGCTCGGCGCCGCGCACGTCGTCGACTACGCCACGACCACCCCGCGCGACCTCGACGGGCCCTACGACGCGGTCATCGACATCGCCGGCAACCACCCGGTGCGCGAGCTCCGCCGCCTCCTGACGCGCACCGGCGCGCTCGTCGTCGTCGGCGGGGAGGGCGGCGGCCGCGTGCTCGGCGGCCTGCACCGCAACCTCGCCGTCTCGGTGCTGGCGCCGCTGACCCACCAGCGACTCTCGTGGTTCGTCACGCGCCAGACGAGCGCGCTGCACGCCCGCCTCGGCGAGCTCGTCGCCGCGGGCGAGATCCGCACGCCGATCGACCGCACCGTCGGGCTCGACGGTGTCGCCGACGCGCTGGCCGCCCTGCAGCACGGCACCCTGCGCGGCAAGGTCGCCATCCGCCCCTGACGCCGGCGTTCCCGGTGCGGCCCCGCCCCTGGTGGAGCCCGCACCGGCAGCGCTCGTCCGAGCAGGGTCCCCTCGCTAGCCGATCACCGCCGTCAGCCGGATCGAGACGAGCACGCCCGGCAGCTCCGGCCCCAGCCGGGCGACGTAGCGCGCGGGCGGGTCGTGCGGGAAGACCTCGGCATACGCCTCGTTGAGGCCGGCGAAGTCGTCGGGACGGGCCAGCAGCACACCCACCTCGACGATGTCCGCCGCCGAGCCACCAGCCGCCTCGACGACGCAGACGCAGTTCGCGAGCGCCTGCCTGGTCTGCGCCTGGATCGTGGGGCCGGCCATCTCGCCGGATGCCGGGTCGCCCCCCGTCATGCCGGACACCCAGAGGTGTGGCCCGGCCCGCACGCCCTGGGCGAAGAGCGGCGAACGCGGGGCGTGCTCCGTCGTCACGACCTGACGTGCCATCCCGGCCTCCCTCGGCTCGACCCACCGACGATTCTGCTCCGGGGTCGAGTGCTGGGTCGAGCCCATGACCCGCGCGCAGGCCAACGGGCCTGCCAGTCGCGGCCCCGACGAGCGGGACCGGGTCAGAAGTTGTTGGCCATGTTCGTGAAGCGGCTGAAGTGACCCTGGAAGGCGACGACGATCGTGTCGGTGGGGCCGTTTCGGTGCTTGGCCACGATGAGGTCGGCCTCGCCCTCGCGCGGGGAGTCCTTCTCGTAGGCGGCCTCGCGGTGGAGCAGGATGACCATGTCGGCGTCCTGCTCGATCGAGCCGGACTCACGCAGGTCGCTCATCGCCGGCTTCTTGTCGGTGCGCTGCTCGGGACCACGGTTCAGCTGCGAGATCGCGATGACCGGCACCTCGAGCTCCTTGGCGAGCAGCTTGAGCGCACGCGAGAACTCCGAGACCTCCTGCTGGCGCGACTCGACGCGCTTGCCCGAGCTCATCAGCTGGAGGTAGTCGATGACGACGAGCTTGAGGTTCTCGCGCTGCTTGAGCCGGCGGCACTTGGCCCGGATCTCCATGAGCGACATGTTCGGCGAGTCGTCGATGAACAGGGGCGCGTCGGAGACCCGGCCCATCGTCGAGGCGAGACGGGTCCAGTCCTCCTCGCGCATGGTGCCCTTGCGCATGTGCTGGAGCTGGATGCCGGCCTCGGCGGAGAGCAGACGCATCGTGATCTCGGTGCGGCTCATCTCGAGCGAGAAGACGACGGCAGCCATCTTGTGCTTGATCGCCGCCGAGCGGACGATGTCGAGGCCGATGGTCGACTTGCCCATCGCCGGTCGGGCCGCGATGACGATCATCTGACCGGGGTGCAGACCGTTCGTCAGCGCGTCGAAGTCGGTGAAGCCGGTCGGCACGCCGGTCATCTCGCCGGAGCGGCCGGAGGCGACCTCGATCTCGTCGACCGTGGCCTCGATGACGTCGCCGATGGCGTGGTAGTCCTCGCCGCCGCGCTTGTCGGCCACGGCGTAGACCTCGGCCTGGGCCGCGTTGACGATGTCCTCGACGTCGCCGCCGCCCTGGGCGTAGCCGAGCTGCACGATGCGGGTGCCGGCCTCGACGAGGCGGCGGAGAACGGCCCGCTCGCCGACGATCTGGGCGTAGTAGCCGGCGTTGGCGGCCGTCGGCACCGAGGCGATGAGCTGGTGGAGGTAGGCCTGGCCCCCGACCCGGCCGAGGTCTCCGCGCTTGGTCAGCTCGTCGCTGACGGTGATCGCGTCGGCGGGCTCGCCACGACCGTAGAGGTCGAGGATCGCGTCGTAGATCAGCTCGTGCGCGGGGCGGTAGAAGTCGGTGCCCTTGAGCTGCTCGACGCAGTCGGCGATGGCGTCCTTCGACAGCAGCATGCCGCCGAGGACGGACTGCTCCGCGCCCACGTCCTGCGGGGGGAGACGGTCGTCGGGCGGTCCGCCGTCGCGGGAGGACGACGACGCGAACGCGCTCGTGCTCAGCTCGTCGAGCGACACGTGCTTCCCTTTCGCCGGAGGTCGGATGCCAGTGGGTGCACCCCGTCGACATCAGTAGACATCGCAGCGCCGACACGGCCACCCGACCGGGTCGGCGGGTCGGCACCGTGGAGCACCGACCCACCGTAGGGGCGTGGCCGGGCAGCGACCAACCCGAGGGCGGGTCCGGCATCCACTGCCTGTGGACAACCCGTGGACAACTTCCTCCGACACGCCGTACACAGGTGTGGACAAGGTGTGTGTACAACTGTGGGCAGCGCTCGCCCGCCCGCGCAGTTCGTGCTCCACGACCTGCGCAAACGCCCGTCCACGGGCTGTGGAGGAAAAGTTCCCCACCCCTGTGGGTTGTCCACAGCCGGTGCGACACGCCGCGTGAGCACGAGCCGACCGGTCGGACGCTCGGGACTCCGGAAGGGCTCGTCCCGCCCGCTGCGTCCCCGGCGCGTCCTACAGTCGGAGCATGTGCCGCAACATCCGCCAGCTCCACAACTTCGAGCCCGCCGCGACCTCGGAGGAGGTGCACGCTGCCGCCCTGCAGTACGTCCGCAAGGTGAGCGGCAGCACCAGGCCGAGCCAGGCGAACCAGCACGCGTTCGACGAGGCCGTCGAGGCGGTCGCGCACGCGACGGCGCACCTGCTCGAGCACCTGACGACGAGCGCACCGCCGAAGGACCGCGAGGTCGAGCGGCAGAAGGCCCGGGAGCGCAACGCGGTCCGCTTCGGCACGCCGGCCTGAGTCACCGGCCGGGCCCTCGCCCGGATCCGTGGCAGGGCGGGCAGCCGCGACACCGCACACTGGACCCGTGCCGATCTTCGTCGTCCTCGTCGCCGTCCTCCTCGCGCTGCTCAGCCTCCTGCTCCACCGCCGCCTCGCCGTCGCGCCCGGGTGGTCCGCGCCGGTGCGCCGCGCGGCCGGCGTCGCCCTCGCCCTCGGGTGGGCCTGCGCGCTCGCCGGCTTCGCGCTCCAGGCGGGCGTGCTCGACCCCCGCCCCGTGCGCTGGGTGGCGTGGGCGGGCTTCACCTGGCTCGCGCTCGCCTGGTACCTGCTCCTCGGCACGGCCCTGCTCGCCGTCGTCATGCTCGCCCTGCGCGCGACCGGCCGGGCCGCGCACCGGCGGCGCGTGCTCCGGGTCGGCACCCCGCTGCTCGTGGTCGCGGCCCTCGGCACGACGGCATACGGCCTCGGGGAGGCGGCCTCGCCGACGGTCACGCCCGTCACCGTCACGCGACCGGGCCTGCCGGCCGAGCTCGACGGACTGCGGGTCGCCCTCGTCACCGACCTGCACGTCGGCCCGGTGCGCGACGCCGGGTTCACCCGCCGCGTGGTGGAGCAGGTCAACGCGCAGCGGCCCGACGTCGTCGTGCTCGGGGGCGACCTCGTCGACGGCAAGGTGAGCCAGGTCGCCGACGCGCTGGCTCCGCTGGCCGACCTCGAGGCGCCGCTCGGGACCTTCGCCGTGACCGGCAACCACGAGTTCATCTCGCAGGAGGCCGACAGCTGGATGGACCACTGGGAGACGCTCGGCATCGACGTGCTGCGCAACGAGAACGTCACGCTGACGAAGGGATCCACCTCCTTCCACGTCGCCGGCATCCACGACGTCACCGGACGCGGCGACGACGCCCCCGACCCCGCGCGGGCCCTCGACGGCATCCCGGCCGACGACCTCACCCTCTTCGTCGCGCACCAGCCGGTGTCGGCGCAGGACGTGCAGGGCCGCGGCGTCGACCTCCAGGTCTCCGGCCACACCCACGGCGGGCAGCTCTGGCCGTTCCGGTATGCCGTCCTCCTCCAGCAGCCCGTCGTCGACGGACTCGACGCAGTGGGCGACGTCCCCGTGCTCACCTCGCGCGGGGCCGGCGCCTGGGGTCCCCCGGTGCGCGTGCTCGCCCCGCCGCAGATCCCGGTGGTCACCCTCCGGGCCGGCTGACACGCACCGGGCCCCGCACCCAACCCCTGGGGCCCCGGATGCGTCCTAGTGGTGTGACCGACAGGGGAGAAGATCCATGAACCGCACCGAACGCGAGGCCGGCTTCGCCGACTACGTGGCGGCGCGGCGTCCGAAGCTCTACCGCACGGCATACCTCGTCTGCGGCGACCCGCACGAGGCCGAGGACCTCGTGCAGACGGCGCTCGCCAAGCTCTACGTCGCCTGGCCCCGGGTCGTCGCCACGGGCCAGCCCGACGCCTACGTGCGACGGGTCATCGTCAACGCGCACCTCGACGAGATCCGCCGACCGCACCGACGCCGCGAGCGCAGCACCCGTGACGAGCTGCTCGACGGCCCGGCCGGCGACCCGGAACGGCCCGAGGACACCGACGAGCTGTGGCAGGCCCTGCGCGCCCTGGCCCCGGGCCAACGGGTCGTCGTCGTGCTGCGGCACTACTGGGGGCTCTCGGTCAACGAGACCGCCGAGACGCTCGGGCTCTCGCCCGGGACCGTCAAGAGCCAGACCTCCTGCGCCCTCGAGCGGCTCCGCGCCGCCCTCGACCAGCACCACCTGACCACAAGGGGATGACATGTCCGACCAGATGATGCTCGACCGACTGACCCGGCTCGCCGACGACGTCACCGCACCGGACACCGCGGTGGCCGACGACGTGGCCCGCGGGCGACGCGGCCTGCGGCGCCACCGCGTCCGCACGGGACTCGGTGGCGTCGTGGCCGCCGGCACGGTCGCCGGCGCGGTGCTCGTCGGGTCGAGCCTGCTGCCCGGGGTGGCCACCGACGGGTCCGTCACGGCCTCGAGCCCGACCGGCGCCCACGCCTCCCAGCTCGCGGCATCCTCGCCGCTCGCCCCCGCCGGCGACGGGAGCGGGGGCGTGCACCCAGCGCCCTCGCCGTCCGCGTCGGGCACCGAGCCGACGCCGGACCCGGCCACGCGCGAGGCCATGGTCGCCGCGATGCGCCGCCTCGACCCGCAGGGCCGCCACCTCGACCGGAGCGACCTGACCGGCGAACAACTGGGCTGGGGCTACGACCGTCGCGGCCTGACCGGGGCGTCGCTCGACGTGCGGTGGCGCGAGCCCGGCCAGTCGGCCGTCGGAGTGGCCCGGGTCGGCCTGACCCGCGAGCCGTTCGTGTGCGCCCTGGAGCCGCCGAACCCGTCCGTGCAGATGCGGTGCGAGACCGTCATGCTCGGCAGCGTCAAGGCCACGAAGGTGCAGTCCGTCATCAAGAACCAGGCCCCGACGTCGCCGGAGTACTACCTGCAGAACCCGTCCGGCACGTGGGTCTACGGCTACGTCTCGCCCACGTACGGTCCGAGCCCGGCGAAGCTCAGCTCGCTCTCGGTCACGCCGGCCCAGCTCGGCGCCATGCTCACCGCCCCCGGGCTCGAGCTGCCTGCCCCCAACTGACGGAGCTCCTCGGGCCGGCACGTGCGGTCCATGCCCGTGGCGCGAGCGGTCGGCCTAGGCTGCCCGACATGGGCATCTGGGCCAGGCAGGTCACGCCGCGGCTCGTGGCGCGTGGCACCGAGCCGGAGCGGATCCGCCGGTTGCGCGCGCGCACCTGCGCCGGCCTCCACGGCGAGGTGGTCGAGCTCGGCTTCGGCAGCGGCGCCAACCTCGGCCTCTACCCGGCCGAGGTGACGCGCGTCGTCGCGGTGGAGCCGTCCGACGTCGGGTGGGGGCTCGGGGCGGAGGGTCGCGCGCGCAGCGCCGTCCCCGTCGTCCGCGGCGGCCTGGACGGGCAGCGCCTCGACCTCCCCGACGCGAGCGCCGACGCCGTGCTCGCCACCTTCACGCTCTGCACGATTCCCGACGTCGCGCGGGCGCTGCAGGAGGTGCGCCGGGTGCTGCGGCCGGGCGGCCGGCTGCACTTCCTCGAGCACGGGTTGTCGCCGGACGAGGGCGTGCAGCGGTGGCAGCGCCGCCTCGAGCCGGTGCAGCGCCGGGTCTTCGACGGGTGCCACCTCACGCGGCCGATCGACCGGCTCGTCGAGGACTCCGGGCTGGTGCTCGAGTCGGTCGAGCGCGACTACGCCCTGACGCCGAGCCTCGCGCGACCGTGGGTCTACGCCTATCTCGGACGGGCGCACCGCGCCTGACGACCCGGCGCTAGCGTGGCGCCCATGCCGGAGCAGGAGGTCGCGCGCGGGGTCGCGCCCGAAACCGAGCGGGGGGAGGCGCAGCGCGAGCTCGTCTCCGCCGTGACGACCGCCCTTCGCGCGGCGGCCGACCCGGAGCGGGCGATCGGGCAGCAGCGCTACATGAAGTCGTCGCTGCCCTACTTCGGCCTCACCGCGCCCGAGCTGGCGGCGACGCTCCGGCCGCTGCTGCGCGACCCCGACCTGTCGATGCGGTCGCGCGAGGAGTGGGCGGCGACGATCCGGGCCCTGTGGGAGGGCGCCACGCACCGCGAGCAGTGGTATGCCGCCATCGCCCTCGCGCGTCACCGCACCTACCGCGCGTGGGTCGACAGCGACGCGATGCCCTTGTGGGAGAGCCTGATCCGCGCCGGCGCCTGGTGGGACGTCGTCGACGACATCGCCACCCACCTCGTGCGCGACACCGTCCTGTCCCACCCGGACGTCGAGGGACTGCGGATGCGGGAGTGGGCGGCCTCCGACTCGCTCTGGGTACGGCGAGCCGCGATCATCTGCCAGGTCGGGGCCGGTGGCCGGCTCGACCAGGCCCTGCTCCGCGACGTCATCGAGCCGAACGTCGCCGACCCGGACTTCTTCAGCCGCAAGGCGATCGGGTGGGCGCTGCGCGACCACGCGCGCCACGACCCGGACTGGGTGCGCTCGTTCGTGACGACCCACCCCGACCTCTCCGGGCTCTCCCGGCGTGAGGCCCTCAAGCACCTGGGACCGACGACGTGAGCCTGCCCGCCCCGCCTCCCGTGAGCCATCGCCGCGAGATCGTGCGCCTCGCGGTGCCGGCCTTCCTCGCCCTCATCGCCGAGCCGCTCTTCCTGCTGGCCGACTCGGCGATCGTCGGGCACCTCGGCACGGCCGAGCTCGCCGGCCTCGGGGTGGCGAGCGCCGCCCTCATCACGGCGGCCGGCATCTTCGTCTTCCTCGCCTACGGCACGACGAGCGTCGTGGCCCGCCACCTCGGGGCCGGCGACGAGCGGTCGGCGGTCAGCGCGGGCATCGACGGGCTGTGGCTCGCGCTGGGGCTCGGCGCCGTCACGGCCGTGGTGGTCGCCCTCGCGGCCGAGCCGATCAGCGCGGTCTTCGGGGCGTCCCCCGCCGCGCTCGAGCAGGCCACGACCTACCTGCGCATCTCGGCGCTCGGCATCCCGGCGATGCTCGCCGTCCTCGCCGTCACGGGGGTGCTGCGCGGCCTGCAGGACACGACGACGCCGCTCGTCGCGTCGGTGGCCGGCTTCGGCACGAACATCGTGCTCAACCTCGTCTTCGTCTACGGGTTGCACTGGGGCATCGCCGGATCCGCGTGGGGCACGGTGATCGCGCAGACCGGCATGGGAGCCGCCCTCGTCGCGGTGCTGCTCGTGCGCGCACGGGCCCGGCACGCCCGGCTGCGACCCCACCCCGCGCGCGTCCTCGCCGCGGCCCGCACCGGCATACCGCTCCTCGTGCGCACGCTGGCGCTGCGGGCCACGCTGCTCGTGACGACCTGGGTGGCCGCGTCGCTGGGCGACGTGCCGCTCGCGGCGCACCAGGTCGCCCTGACGGTCTGGTCGTTCCTCGCCTTCGCCCTCGACGCGCTCGCCATCGCGGCCCAGGCCATCACCGGACGGGCGCTCGGCGCCGGCGACCGCCAGGCCGTGCGGGTCGCCATGGGCACGATGGTGCGGTGGGGCGTGTGGGGCGGCCTCGTGCTCGGGCTCGTCCTCGTCGCCCTCCACGGCGTCATCCCCGCGCTCTTCACCACCGACCCGGCCGTCCAGGAGGCCCTCGGGGCCGCCCTCGTCGTCGTCGGTCTCGGCCAGGCCGTCGCCGGCTACGTCTTCGTGCTCGACGGCGTGCTCATCGGGGCCGGCGACGGGGCCTGGCTCGCCAAGGGCATGGCCGTCACGTTCATCGCCTACCTCCCGCTCGCGCTCGCGGTGCGCGCGGCCGGTTCGAGCGGATCGGCCACCCACGACGTCGTCGTGCTCTGGCTCGCCTTCACCGGCTTCATGGTGATCCGCGGCGTCGTGCTCGGCTGGCGCGCCCGCCACGACGACTGGATGGTGATCGGCGCGCGCTGACCGGTCGGGGCGCGGGTCTCGCTCAGCCGCCCCGCACGGCGCCCGCGACGAGCAGTCCGGCCGAGGCGAGCGAGAGCGCCGCCCCGCACGTGTTTCATCGCGACCCAACCCGGCGCACACCCCTGCCAGGCGGCCGCGGTGGCCGGTGTCGTCGCACCGACCCGGGCGCCGGCCCGAGGGCCCGATCGGGGTCTGGGCCAACTGCTACCTGATTCCCAGCGTTCTTTAAGGTACGGCGGTCATAGTCGTTCTCGTGAGTTGCTCCTGTGCGGCTCGGTGATCTCCTCCCCTGTCAGATCACCGGGCCAAGGGCACCTGCTCCTGCTGGTCGAGTTCGGCGACGTGACCAGCAGGAGCGGGTTTTCTCGTTTCCAGGGGCCGTCCGGCGCTTCCGCGTCAGAGCGCGCCGTCGGCCACCTCGACGTCGGAGAGCAGGGCGTGGACCTCGGCCGTCGTCGGCATCGCGGCCGAGCACTCGAGCCGCGCGGACACGAGGGCGCCGGCCACCGAGGCGAAGTGGAGCGTGCGCTCGAGGTCCCAGCCCTCGAGCAGGCCGAGCACGAGCGCCCCGCCGAAGGCGTCGCCGGCGCCGAGACCGTTGACGACGTGCACCGGGAAGCCGGGGACCGTGACGAGCTCGTCGTGGGTGAGCGCGAGGGCACCGCGGCGGCCCCGGTCGACGACGGCGAGCGCCACCCCGGCGTCGACGAGCGCCCGGGCCGCCCGCAGCGGGTCGGCCTCGCCGGTGACGACCTCGCACTCCTCGGCGGTGCCGACGACGACGTCGACGAACGGCAGCGCCCAGGTGGCGGCGGACCGCGCCGCCTCGCCACTCGCCCAGAACTCCGTGCGGTGGTCGAGGTCGAGCACCGTGAAGGGCGCACGGCCGCGCTCCTCCCAGGCCGCGCGGTGGGCGGCGCGACTCGGCTCCTGGCTCAGCCCGGTCAGGGTCGACCAGAACACCCTCGCCTCGCGGATCACCTTGAGCGGCAACGATTCCGGCGTGACGAGCAGGTCCGGCGCCGTGGGATAGCGGTACGACCAGACCGGGAAGTGGTCGGGCGGGAAGATCTCGCAGAAGGTGACCGGCGTGGGCGGCCCGGCCGTGATCGTCTGGACGTGGGCGTCGTCGACCCCGAGCTGGAGCAGCTCGCGGTGCACGAAGCGGCCGAACGCGTCGGCACCGGTCGCGCTGACGAGGGCCGCGCGCAGGCCGTGCCGCGACGCCGCCACCGTCACGTTCGCGGCCGTGCCGCCGAGGAACTTCTCGAAGGTGCGCACCTCGTCGAGGGTGACGCCGTGCTGCAGCGGGTAGAGATCGACGCCGACCCTGCCGATGGCGACGAGGTCGTAGGCGGCGTAGGCGGTCATGGAGCCTCCCGGTCCGCGGCGATGCCTGGGGACTCCACGCTAGCCGTCGACCTGCCGCCGTGGCAGCCGAAGCACCCCGGCCGCCGCCCCGCCCGCCGACCCGCCAGCCGACCCCGTCGTGCCACCGCCTCCCGAGGTCACGGAATGGTCACGGGTCTTGACGGACGGGACCGCCTCCCGTCATCCTCGCCGTGAGAGCGCTCTCACACCCGTGATCCACGCAGGGAGAGCGCTCCCACACCCACCCGGGGATGAGACCGAAGGAGCTCTCCATGACATCCCGACCCACCCGGTTCGCCGCGCCCACCGGGCGCCCGCGCCACGCCGTCCTCGCCACCCTCACCGTCGGCCTGCTGGCCCTGTCGGCCTGCAGCTCGAGCTCGCCCGACGGCCCCGCCGCCACGGCAGCCGGCAGCACGGGCGGATCGGGCGGCGGCCCCGTCACCCTGACGCTCGCCACCTTCAACCAGTTCGGCTACGAGGAGCTGCTTCCCGAGTTCGAGAAGTCGCACCCGAACATCAAGGTCACCCACAAGAAGGCGGCCACCTCCAACGAGGCCCGCGACACCTTCTTCACCCGCCTCTCGGCCGGTAGCGGCATGGCCGACGTCGAGGCGGTCGAGGTCGACTGGCTCCCCGAGATGCTGCAGTACTCCGACAAGTTCACCGACCTCAACTCCGCGGACGTGCAGGGCCGCTGGCTCGACTGGAAGGCCAAGGCCGCCACCGACGCCGACGGCCACCTCATCGGCTACGGCACCGACTCGGGGCCGGAGGCCATCTGCTACCGGAGCGACCTCTTCAAGGCCGCCGGCCTCCCGAGCGACCGCGAGTCGGTCGCCAAGATGCTCGGCACCACGTGGGAGAGCTACTTCGCGGCCGGCAAGGAGTTCAAGGCCAAGTCCAAGGTGCCGTTCTTCGACAGCATCGGCGCCACCTACCAGGGCATGGTCAACCAGCTCCCGGCCGCCTACGAGAACCCCGACGACGACACCATCACGGCGACCGAGAACGCCGACGTCAAGAAGGTCTACGACCAGGTCATCCAGGCCGGCATCACCGACGGCCTCTCGGCCAAGCTGCAGCAGTGGGGCGACGACTGGACCGCGAGCTACCAGAAGAACGGCTTCGCGACGATGCTCTGCCCCGGCTGGATGGTCGGCGTCATCGAGGGCAACGCCAAGGGCGTCAAGGGCTGGGACGTCGCCAACACCTTCCCCGGTGGCGGCGGCAACTGGGGCGGCAGCTACCTGACCGTGCCCAAGCAGAGCGCGCACCCGAAGGAGGCGCAGGAGCTCGCCGACTGGCTGACCGCCCCGGAGCAGCAGATCAAGGCCTTCAAGAAGGTCGGCGCGTTCCCGAGCCAGAAGCAGGCCCTCGAGAGCCCCGACCTGCTCGGCTTCAAGGTCGCCTCGTTCAACGACGCCCCGACCGGCCAGATCTTCGCCGACCGGGCCAAGGCCGTGACGATCACGCCCTACAAGGGCGCGCACTACTTCGCCATCAACGACGCCATGCAGCAGGCCCTCACCCGGGTCGAGCAGGGCACCTCGCCCCAGGAGTCCTGGGACAAGTGGGTCGGTGACGTGAAGGCCCTCGGCTGACCCGAGCCACCAGCCGGTTCGTGGACGGCCCGGCGCCCCCCATGCCCCGCCGGGCCGTCCACCCGACGATCGGATCCACCGCATGACCCTGCAGACCCCCGCCCGTCCCACGCCCACCGGGACGGAGCCCGCGCCCGAGTTCGTCCGGCGCTCCCCGATGCCGACGCGGTCCGGCTGGCGCCGCCGCCTCACCAAGCTCGACGAGACCGGCGCGCCGTACGCGTACATCTCGCCGTTCTTCCTGCTCTTCGCCCTCGTCGGGCTCTTCCCGCTGCTCTACACGGCCTACGTCTCGCTCCACAAGTGGAGCCTCATCGGCGGCCAGGGCGACTTCGTCGGGCTCAAGAACTACGCCGACGTGCTGGCGCAGCCCTACTTCTGGAACGCGCTGAAGAACACCGTCAGCATCTTCCTGCTCTCGAGCGTGCCGCAGGTCATCGCGGCCCTGCTCATCGCCGCCGCCCTCGACAGCGGCCTGCGCGCCCGCACCTTCTGGCGGATGGGCGTGCTGCTGCCCTACGTCGTGGCCCCCGTCGCGGTCGCGCTCATCTTCAGCGACCTCTTCGGCGACAAGTTCGGGCTCGTCAACCACCTGCTCGGCCTCGTCGGCATCGACCCGGTCCAGTGGCACAAGGAGGTCGTGCCGAGCCACGTCGCCATCGCGACGATGGTCAACTTCCGGTGGACCGGCTACAACGCCCTGATCTTCCTCGCGGCCATGCAGGCCATCCCGCGCGACTACTACGAGGCCGCGATGATCGACGGCGCGGGCCGCGTGCGTACCTTCTTCTCGATCACCGTCCCCCAGCTGCGCTCGACGATCATCTTCGTCGTCATCACCTCGACGATCGGCGGCCTGCAGATCTTCGACGAGCCGCGGATGTACGACCAGTACGGCCTCGGCGGCGCCGACCGGCAGTGGCAGACCCTGACCCTCTACCTCTACCAGCTGGGCTGGACGCAGAAGAACTTCGGCAGGGCCGCGGCCGTCGCCTGGATGCTCTTCCTCATCGTCGTCGTCTTCGCCGTCGTCAACTTCCTCGTCACCCGCCGGATCGCCTCGAAGGGGCAGCGATGACCGCCTCCACCCTCACCCCGCCCCGCCGGCGCACCCGACTGGTGCGGCGCACCCAGGCCAGCCCGGCGGCATACGTCGTGCTCGTCGTCGTGCTGCTGGCCTCGGGCTTCCCGCTCTGGTGGTCGTTCGTCATCGGCAGCAAGGACTCCGCGGCGATCGTGCAGGACCCCTACTCGCTCGTGCCGGGTGGGCACTTCCTGCAGAACGCGAGCACCGTCATCACGACGATCCCGTTCTGGAAGGCCCTGGGCAACAGCATCCTCGTCAGCGGCACCGTGGCGCTGCTCGTCGTGCTCTTCTCCGCGATGGCCGGCTTCGCCTTCGCCAAGCTGCGCTTCCGCGGCCGCAACGGGCTGCTCGTCTTCGTCATCGCGACGATGGCGGTGCCGACGCAGCTCGGGATCGTGCCGCTCTTCATCGTCATGAGCAAGCTCGGCTGGATCGGCAGCCTCTGGGCCGTCATCGTCCCGAGCGCCGTCAGCGCCTTCGGCGTCTTCTGGATGACGCAGTACCTCCAGGAGGCCCTGCCCGACGAGCTCATCGAGGCCGCCCGCGTCGACGGGGCCTCGAGCCTGCGCACCTTCTGGTCGGTCGCACTCCCGGCGGCCCGGCCGGGCGCGGCGATGCTCGGGCTGTTCACCTTCATCGCGACGTGGACGAACTTCTTCTGGCCCTTCATCATCCTCGACCCCGGCAACCCCACCCTGCCGGTCGCGCTGCAGCAGCTGCAGGCGGCGCACTTCGTGGACTACTCGCTCGTGCTCAACGGCGTCGTGCTCATGGCGCTGCCCCTCATCGTCCTGTTCGTCTTCGCCGGGAAGCAGCTCGTCTCCGGCATCATGCAAGGAGCTGTCAAGGGATGACCTCGCAGACCCGCACCCACCCCGCCCTCCTCGTCCCCTCCGCGGCACCGGACCTCGTGCTCGCGACGTCGCGCCCCGTGCCGCAGGACTTCGTGCTCGGCGTCGCCACCGCCGCGTACCAGATCGAGGGGGCCCGCCACGAGGGCGGACGCACCGACTCGATCTGGGACACCTTCAGCCACACGCCCGGGGCGGTGGTCGGCGGGGACACCGGCGACGTCGCCTGCGAGCACTACCACCGCTACGAGGCGGACGTGGAGCTGATGCGCTCGCTCGGCATGCAGTCCTACCGCTTCTCGACGTCGTGGGACCGCATCTGCCCCGACGGCGGACCGGTCAACGCCCGCGGCCTCGACTTCTACGAGCGGCTCGTCGACTCGCTCCTCGCGGCCGGCATCGCGCCGTGGCTGACGCTCTACCACTGGGACCTCCCGCAGGCCCTCGAGGACCGCGGCGGCTGGACGTCGCGCGAGACCGTCGACCGGTTCGTCGACTACGCGCTCGCGGTGCACGACCGCCTCGGCGACCGGGTGCGCACCTGGACGACGCTCAACGAGCCGTTCTGCTCGGCCTTCCTCGGCTACACGGCGGGGATGCACGCGCCGGGCCGCACGTCGCCGGCCGACGGCCTCGCCGCCGCCCACCACCTGCTCCTCGCGCACGGGCGCGTCGTGCAGCAGCTCCGGGCCCGTGACGCCGACCTCGAGCTCGGCCTGACGCTCAACTTCACGGTGGCCGACCCGCTCGACCCGAGCGACCCGCGCGACGTCGACGCCGCGCGACGCGTCGACGGTCAGATGAACCGGATCTTCCTCGACCCGGTCTTCCGGGGCAGCTACCCCGCCGACCTGCTCGACGACGTGCGCCACCTCGGGTTCGAGGACCACGTCCACGACGGCGACCTCGAGGTCATCGCGACCCCGATCGACGTGCTCGGCGTCAACTACTACAACGGCGAGGCCATCGGGCACGAGCCGCCCGCAGCCGCGCTCGACGACAGCGTCAACGGCGGCCGCACGACGCGCTCGCCCTTCCCGGCGGCCGACGACGCGCACCGCCACCCCCGGGGCCTGCCGCTCACGGCCATGGACTGGGAGATCCAGCCCGACGGTCTGACCCGCCTGCTCGTGCGCCTCCAGACGGAGTACGCCGGCCCGGCCGGCGTCGCCCTGCACGTGACCGAGAACGGCGCGGCCTTCGCGGACGTGCCCGACGACCGCGGCTTCGTCGACGACCGCGACCGGACGGCATACGTGCGCGCGCACCTCGGCGCGGTGCTCGACGCCGTCGACGCGGGCGTGCCGGTGCGCGGCTACTTCTACTGGTCGCTGCTCGACAACTTCGAATGGGCCTGGGGCTACGCCAAGCGCTTCGGTATCGTCCGAGTCGACTACGACACCCAGGTGCGCACGCCCAAGGCCAGCGCGCTCGACTACGCCCGGATCATCGCGACCCGCCGGCTGCCCACCCCGTGGGCCGAGCTGACGGAGGGTGGCCCGGACCCCGATCCCGCAGGAGAACGCCGCAGATGAGCGACGGCACGCTGGCCCACCCGATGGGGCGGCCCACCCTCGAGGAGGTCGCCCGGGTGGCCGGCGTGTCCCGCGCCACGGTCTCTCGCGTCATCAACGGCTCGCCGCGGGTCAGCGCCGACGTGCTCGCGGTCGTCGAGAAGGCCATCGCCGAGCTCGACTACGTGCCGAACCGGGCGGCCCGCTCGCTCGTGGCCCGGGCCACGATGTCGATCGCCCTCGTGGTGCCCGAGGACGCGCACCGCTTCTTCGGCGACCCCTACTTCGCCGACGTCGTCCAGGGCATCAGCGACCGGCTCGACGACAGCGACTACGTGCTCAACCTGCAGCTGACCCACCCGAGCTCGCCGTCGGAGAAGACGAAGCGCTACCTGCTCGGCGGCAACGTCGACGGGGCGCTCGTCGTCTCGCACCACTCGGGCGACCACTTCCTCGCCTCGCTCGGCCGGTCGCTGCCGGTCGTCTTCGGCGGCCGGCCGCTCGGCGACGTCGCCAACCCCGGCGACTACTACATCGACGTCGACAACCGGGCGGGCGCCCGACGCGGCGTCGAGCACCTCGTGGCCCGCGGGCGGCGCACCATCGCGACGATCACCGGACCCGCCGACATGCCCGCGTCCGTCGACCGCGAGCTCGGCTGGCGCGACGCGCTGACGGCGGCCGGGCTCGACGCCGGCCGCGTGGCCCGCGGCGACTTCACCGAGGCCGGCGGCATCCGGGCGACGCTCGCGCTCGTCGACGCCCACCCCGACCTCGACGCGCTCTTCGTCGCGAGCGACCTGATGGCGAGCGGCGCCCTGCTCGCGCTCGAGGAGCGCGGGCTGCGGGTGCCCGACGACGTCGCCATCGTCGGCTTCGACGACAGCCCGTATGCCACCCGCGGGAAGGTCGGCCTCACCACCATCGCGCAGCCCGCGCAGCAGATGGGCGTCGTCATGGCCGACACCCTGCTGCGCCTGCTCGCCGGCGAGAACCCGCCGCACGTCACGACCCTCGACACCCACCTCGTCGAGCGCGACTCCGCCTGAGCCGACCCCTCAGGGCCCGGGACATGACGGAGGGCCGGGCCCCGCGGTGCGGGTCCCGGCCCTCCGGCCGTGCTGGTGAGCTGCGCTCAGGCGGGGACGACCTCGAACTTGAGGGTCGCCGACACCTCGGCGTGCAGACGCACCGTCGCCTCGTAGGAGCCGACGGTCTTGATGGCCTGCTTCACCTCGATCTTACGCTTGTCGAGCTCGGGGCCACCGGCGGCCTTGACGGCCGCGGCGATGTCACCGTTGCTGACGGCACCGAAGAGACGGCCGGACTGGCCGGACTTCGCGGGCACCTTGACCGACGTCGCCTCGAGCTGGCCCTTGACGCCCTTGGCCTGGTCGAGGTCCTTGATCTCGCGGACCTCGCGGCCCTTGGTCAGGGCGTCGACCTGCTTCTGGCCACCCTTGGTCCAGCCGGTCGCGAGACCGCGCGGGAGCAGGTAGTTGCGGCCGTAGCCGTCCTTGACCTCGACGATGTCGCCGGCCTCGCCGAGACCCGAGACCTCGTGCGTGAGAATGAGCTTCATGGTTCTCTCCTAGTTCTCGAGCGGACTCAGCGAGCCGAGCTCGAGTAGGGCAGCAGAGCCATCTCACGGGCGTTCTTGACGGCCGTGGCGATGAGACGCTGCTCCTGGACGGACACACCGGTCACGCGACGCGCGCGGATCTTGCCGCGGTCGGAGATGAACTTGCGCAGCAGCGCGGTGTCCTTGTAGTCGATGTTCTCGACCTTCGCCGCCTTCAGCGGGTTGGCCTTCTTCTTGGGCTTGCGCACAACGGGCTTTGCCATCGTGGTGCTCTCCTTCTTGATGAGAGCCCGGGGGTTCGTGCCCCGGGATGGGAGGTAAAGAGATGATGTATGCCGTCCGGTGACCTCACCGGGCGACGGTGCCGACCTGCTCGATCAGAACGGGGGCTCGTCGTAGCTGGGAGCAGCGCCCCAGCCACCACCCTGGCCACCCTGGCCGCCGGAGGGCTGGCCACCGGACGGCTGACCGCCCGAGGGCTGACCACCGGAGGACGAGCCGCCGGACGACTGGCCCCAGCCGCCCTGGCTGCCGCCACCCTGGCCACCGGCGGAACCGCCGGTCGCCCACGGGTCCTCGGCCGAGCCGCCGTTGGTGCCGCCGCTCCAGCCGCCGCCCTGGTTGCCCTGGCCGCCGCCGAAGCCGCCACCGCCACCACCGCGCTGGGTCTTGTTGACCTTCGCGGTGGCACTGCGCAGGGACGGGCCGATCTCGTCGACGTCCATCTCCACGACGGTGCGCTTCTCGCCTTCCTTCGTCTCGTAGGACCGCGACTTCAGGCGGCCGGACACGATGACGCGCATGCCCCGCTGGCAGGACTCCGCGACGTTCTCCGCCGCGTCGCGCCACACCGAGCAGCGCATGAACAGCGTCTCGCCGTCCTTCCACTCATTGCTCTGGCGGTCGAACTGCCGCGGCGTCGAGGCCACGGTGAAGTTCGCGACCGCAGCCCCGGACGGCGTGAAGCGCAGCTCCGGGTCGGCGGTCAGGTTGCCGATGATCGTGATGACGGTGTCGCCTGCCATGCGTGGCTCCGTTTCGTCCTTCGTCGGGTGGTCGAGCGGTTCGGGTGACGGTCGCTGATCAGGCGCCGGGGCGCAGCAGCTTCGTGCGCATGACCGACTCGCTGAGGCCCAGCTGGCGGTCGAGCTCCTGAGCCGTGGCCGGCTCGGCCGTCATCGTGACGACGACGTAGATGCCCTCGGACTTCTTCTTGATGTCGTAGGCGAGGCGGCGACGGCCCCAGATGTCGACGTTGTCGACGGTGCCGCCGTCGTTCTTCACGACGGTGAGGAACTTGTCCATCGTCTTGTCGACGGTGCGCTCTTCGGTCTCCGGGTCGAGGATGACCATGAGTTCGTACTGACGCATGCTTCTAACCCACCTCCTCTGGTCTCGGCGGTCACGAGTCTCTCTCGTGACAGGAGGGTTGCATTCGTCCCGCCGCGAGCCCAGGTGCCGACCGGAGTGATCCGGCCCGCTCAGCCTCGCAGAACCCACCGACATCGAGTCGGCACGATCCACAGGGCCACCAGGCGCACGGCGAACTGGGCAAGACTACCCGGAGGCGGCGCGCGCGAAGAAATCCGGGCGGCTGCGGGGCCGCTGGGGGGGGAAGCTCGCCCGCCCCATCCTGCTCCGTTTCCGGGAGCAGGGTGCGACGGGCGCGGTGGTCAGGAGAAGCGGACGAGCAGCCGGTCGTCGACGTCGGCCAGCGGCCCAGCGAGGTCGTCGTGCTCCCCCCGCCGGCGGCCCCAGCGCCGGCGCACCCGCAGCCACACGACGGCGGCGAGCCAGAGCACCGCCACGACACGCAGCATCGAGAAGAACGAGTACCAGGCCGGCGGCATCCCGCGGCTGGGCACCGTGGTGGCCGCGATGGTGAGCCACACGGCGACGAAGTTGAGCGCCTCCGCGCCGGCCCACGCGAGGTGGTCGCGCCAGGCCAGCGCGCACCAGGCGACGAGCGGCACGAGCCACAGCGAGCTCTGCACGGTGAACGACTTGCCCGTCACGAGGACGATCGCGACCATGACGAGGGAGAGCTCGGCGAGGCCCGGCCGGCGCGCGGAGCTGAGCGCGAGCGCCGCACCGGCCACGAGCGCGGCGAGCCAGCCGACGACGGCGAGCGCGGTCACGGCCCCCACCGGGAGCGGGTGCCCGGCGAGCTGGGGCAGCAGCCACGGCGAGCCGTAGCCCGCGCCGGCCGCGGCCCACGACCGGTACGCCGAGCCGGCGGCGTCCGGGTTGAGCAGCCACACGAGGCCGAGCACGACGCCGAAGGTGAGGCCGGCGTACCCGGCGGTGCGACCGAGGTCGCGCAGCCTCCCGGTGCGCACGCAGAGGAGCGCGATGGCCGCGAGGAGCAGCACGGGGTAGGAGCGCGCCGCCATGGCGAGCCCGAGCAGCACGCCGGCCGCCGTGCGGTGCCGGCGCGACCACGCCCACAGGCCCGCGCTCGCGAGGGTCACCCCGAGCAGGTCGGCCGACACGAAGGCCACGAGCGCGACGACGGGCGCGAGGGCGACGTGCGCGGCGACGAAGGGGCGCGACGCCGACGAGGCCACGAGCCACACGAGCACGAGCAGCAGGAGGGTGAGCAGCACCGACCACAGCGCGAAGTACCAGGCCGCACGGGTGCGCAGCGACCCGTCGTCGGGCACGAGGCTCGCCACCGCCGTCAGCGCCAGGCCGGTCAGCGGGGGCTGTCCGGTCGTGGGCGCGCCCTGACCACCCTGCAGGTAGGCCGCCAGGCCGTCCTTGACCTTGCCGTCCCGGTAGGCGACCGGCAGGTCGGCGTAGCAGGCGCTCCAGAACTGGGTGTCACCGGTGAAACCGGTGCGCAGGCACGGGGCGCGGAGCAGGATCCCGAGCCCGGCCGTCACGGCGGTGAGCGCGGAGAGCACCGCCGCCGTCAGCACCCACGGGAGCTCGCGCGCGGCGGCATACCGGCCGCGGGGGCCGCCGATCACCTCGGACGCCTCCCGCACGACGGGGTCGACCCCCCGCTCGGACACCCGCTCGCTCGGCCGCTCGGTCACCTGACCACGGGCCCTGTCACTGCCCGGCGCCGGCGGCGGTCGACGAGCGGTTGCCGAGCGGCAGCGGGATCGTCGCCGACGGCTGCTGGGTGGTCGGCCTCGGCCGGCCGGTGCGCGTCGTCGTCGGCGGGGCCTGGTCCGTCGTGGTCGGCGGGGCCTCGCTCGTCGTCGGCGCCTCGCTCGTCGTGGTCGCCGGCTCGGTCGTCGTCGTCGTGGTCGTCGTGGTCGTCGTGCTCGGCGCCGTCGTCGTCGAGCCGGTGGTCGGCGGCGGCGTGTAGGTCGTCGTCGGCCGCAGCTTGTCGTCACCGACACCGGCGCGGTCCGGGAAGTCCTGCACCTCCATGTTCTCGGTCGCGACCTTCATGAAGTCGAGCCAGATGTTGGCCGGGATCGTCGAGCCGTCGGCCTCGGAGGACTCGGAGGGGCTGAGCTCCTGGCTGCTCTTGCCGTCGGCGGTCGGCTTGTACATGCCCACCGACACGGCGAGCTGCGGGATGAAGCCGGAGAACCACTTCGAGCGGTTGCTCTCCGACGTGCCGGTCTTGCCGGCGACGGGGCGGTCCAGGGTGCGGCCGATCTTCGTCGCGGTGCCGCCCGGGCGCACGGTGTAGGTCATCGCGTCGGTGACGTCGGCCGTGACGTCCTTGTCGAAGGCGCGCTTGGTCTGCGGCTGGGCGGTGAACGTGAAGTCGCCGGAGGTCGAGGTGACCTTCCTGACGAGGTAGGGCGTCGTGCGCACCCCCTGCGCGGCGATCGTCGAGTAGGCCGAGGCCATGTCGACGACGTGCGGCGAGGCCGTGCCGAGCACGTTCGTCAGGTCGGTGCCGAGGCCCGCCGTCTGGCTGGGGATGCCGGCGTCGATGGCCGCCTGCTTCGTCTTGTCCGGCCCGATCTGGTCGTTGAGCGCGACGAACGCGGTGTTGATCGAGCGCCCGATCATCCGGCGCATGTCGACCTGGCCGTACGAGGTGTACTCGAAGTTGTTGATCTTGGTGTCGCCGAAGGTCTGCGGGCTGTCGCCGTCGAACTTCGTCTTCGTCGACACGCCGTCGCGCACGGCCGCGAGCACGGCGAACGGCTTGAAGTTCGAGCCGCCCTGCATGATCGCCTGCGTCGCCGTGTTGAGCTGGGTCTTCGAGTAGTCCGGCCCGCCGTACATCGCGACGACCGCGCCGTCGCCGGGCTTGATCGCGACCAGGCCGGCCTTGACCTTCTTCGGCAGGTTGTCCTGCACGGCGGCGACCGCGGCCGCCTGCGCCTTCTTGTCGATCGTCGTGACGATGCGCAGCCCGCCGTTGTCGATCTCCTGGTCGGTCAGGCCCGTCTGGAGCAGCTCGCGCTTGACCTGGGCGGTGATGTAGCCGCCCGGGCCGGAGGAGAACTTGATCCCCTTGTAGGCCTGGATCTTCGGCAGCTTCGTGTACTTCGCGCGGTCGGCCGAGCTGAGCCAGCCCTCCTCGACCATGCCGTCGAGCACGTAGGCGAAGCGCTTCTCGAGGTTCGCCTCGGCCTTGTCGCCGTTCGCCGGGTCGTAGAGCGACGGGGCGTTGATGACGGAGGCGAGCACGGCGCCCTCGGGGATCGTCAGCTTGCTGACGTCCTTGCCGAAGTACGCCTTGGCCGCGCTCTGGATGCCGTAGGCGCCGCGACCGTAGTAGATGGTGTTGAGGTACTTCTCGAGGATCTCGTCCTTGGACAGCTGGCCGTCGATCTTGACGGCGATGAGGATCTCGCGCGCCTTGCGCGAGATCGTGCGGTCCTGGGTGAGGAAGTAGTTCTTGACGTACTGCTGCGTGATCGTCGAGCCGCCGACCTGGGCCTCGCCCGTGACGGTCGTCTTGACGGCCCGGAGGATGCCGCCCACCGAGATGCCGTTGTTCTCGTAGAAGGTGCGGTCCTCCGCGGCGATGTGCGCCTGCTGGACGAACTTCGGCACCCGCTTCAGGTCGACCGACTCGCGGTTGCCGTCCTGCACGGCGATCCGGTCGAGCTCGGTCTTGCCGTCGCTGTAGTAGACGATCGAGACCTGCTTGTTGGCCAGCTCGTTCGGCTGCGGGATCGAGATCTGGTTGTAGGCGATGACGACGCCGACGACGCCGATGACGAAGAGCGCCGCGCCCGTGATCGCGCCCCACTTGAGGGTGGGGATCACCCAGCGGCGCCAACCGGTGCGCACCTTCTTGCGACCCTTGCGGCCGTCCTGGGCGCCCGCCTGCGCGGCTCGCACCTCGCGCCTGCTCTGCGTCACAACCTGCTCCGTTTCCCGACGAGGCCCGAGGCAAGGGTGCCCCGGGCCGCCACTCAGTATGACCCGATCCGCGCCCCGACGCCGAAACGACGAGGGCCCCTTCACACGTCGCTCACACCGGCCCCACAGCCCGCGCGCCCCGCCGTGCAACCTTCCCGGCACCCTCACCGGTCCTCTCCCACGTGACCACGACAATGGATGCCGGCGCCGGCGACGCGCGCGCCACCGACCGACGAAGGGCAGGGGGACGCGTGGCCGACCGCACCGACTTCGACACGTTCGTCGCCGCCCGATCGGCGGGGCTCGTCCGCACCGCCTACCTGCTCACCCACGACCGCGGCCTGGCCGAGGACCTCGTGCAGACCTCGCTCACCAAGGCGTGGTTCGCGTGGGGACGCATCGAGGGCCGACCCGAGGCCTACGTGCGCCGGGTCATGGTCAACACCTACTCGAGCTGGTGGCGGCGCCGCTGGAACGGCGAGCAGGCGACCGACGAGCTGCCCGAGACCGCAGGTCGGCCGGACCGGGCCGCGCGGGACCGGGCCTCGGGGGCCGGGCAGGTCGACGACCGCACCGACCTGTGGCGCGCCCTCGCCCGCCTGCCCAAGCGGCAGCGTGCCGTCGTCGTCCTCCGCTTCTACGAGGACCTCTCCGAGGCCGAGACCGCAGAGATCATGCAGTGCTCGGTCGGCACCGTGAAGAGCCAGGCGAGCCGGGCGCTCGCCAAGCTCCGCATCGACCCCACCCTGGCTTCGACCTCCGACGAGGAGCGTGTCCGATGAACCTCAGCGACCTGCGCGACGAGCTGTCCACCCGCGCCGACGACCTCGGCCCGACGACCGACCTGCGAGCCGGCGTGGCGCACGGGGTGCGGCGGACGAAGCGACGCCGCGCCGTGGCCACGGGGTCGGCCGCGACCCTCGCGGTCGCCGCGCTCGCCGTCGGCGTCCTGACCTCGGTCGGTCGACCGACGCCGCCCGCCCCGGCGACGACGCCGTCCACGAGCGCCGCGCCCATCATCGGGTCCGACGGCATGCCGTTCCGCTCCGTCCCCGACGCACCCGGCGACGTCGTCAAGGACGGCCTGCGGCTGCGCGCCCGGGTCGCCGACGACACGCTCGTGGCCGGCGCCATCAGCGACCGCGGCCAGGCTGCGCGCGATCTCGCCTGGACCCCCACGACGGCCCGGGTGTCGCTCGGGGCCGACTGCTGGATCCCGAGCCGCAGCCCGGAGGCCGCCATGCGGGCCGTCGTGGAGCTCAAGGTCGCGGGCGAGTACCTCTTGGCGGCGTCCTGCGGGTCGCAGGCACCGGACGGGCCCGACCTTCCCGCAGGTGGCGGCCTGCCCGGTGAGCCCGGCCAGGGCTGGGACGTGCTGACCGTGGGGAAGCCGACCTCGGCGACCGTGCGCGTCGTCGACCGTGACACCCACGAGCTCGTGACCGACCCGGACGTGCAGGTCGTCGGCTCGGTCTACGAGGTGGGTCCGGAGACGTCGGTGCGTGACGTCGCCGGCACGCCGGTCGTCGCCCTGCCCGACGTCGTCGAGCACGAGGGGTACCGCTACCGCATCGCCTCCGTCACCAGCGCCGCCCTCGCGTCCGGACCGCTCCCCCGCGTCGCGGCTCCCTCCGGCCCGGCCCTCGTGACCTGGGGCTCGAGCGGCGACGGACTCGTCGGTGCGACCGCGACGGCGAACTCGAGCCTGCGCCTGACGGGCCTGCAGGGCAGCGACCAGGGCCGCGGCCTCGGCTCGTGGGGCACGACTCCGGTCCCGGCCGGCTCCACCGGCACCCTGGCCCTGGCCGCGGAGGGCTCCCGCCCCGACCACGGCACCTCCTTCCTGGCGCTCTACACCCTCATCCCCTGACCCCATCCGGGCAGGCGAACGGCGCGATGCGTCGCGGGGATGTATCGCAGCGATATATCTGCCTGTAGAGTGGGGCCGTGCCGAAGTCCGAACGCCCCCAGAGCCGCCGCGCGGCCCTGCTCGAGTTCGCGGTCCTCGGCCTGCTCCACGACGGGCCGGTGCACGGCTACGAGCTGCGCAAGCGCCTCACCACCGCCCTCGGCATCTTCCGCGCCCTCTCCTACGGCTCGCTCTACCCCGCGCTCAAGCACCTCGTCGACTCCGGCTGGATCCACGAGACGACCGAGGCGGCCACCGGCGCCAGCAAGCGCCCCCGCATCACGTACGAGCTGACGGCCGACGGCAAGGAGCACTTCCAGGACCTCGTCGCGGCGAGCGGGCCGGACGCCTGGGACGACGACGACTTCGACGTCCGCTTCGCCTTCTTCTCACGCACCGAGGCCCAGGTGCGCCTGCGCATCCTCGAGGGCCGGCGCTCCCGGCTCGAGGAGCGCCTCGCCAACGTCCGTGACGCGAGCGCCCGCAACCGCGAGCGCATGGACGACTACACCCTGGCCCTGCAGCAGCACGGCGAGGAGCGGGCCGAGCGCGAGGTGCGCTGGCTCGAGGAGCTCATCGTGGCCGAGCGGCGCGCCGCCCTCGACCCCGGCCCGGCCGCGTACGACGGGCCGGACGGCACCACCCCCGACCTTTCCACCACTCAGAGCACGACCACCAACAACAAGGAGTGATCCATGGGATCCGTACGCGTCGCCATCGTCGGCGTCGGCAACTGCGCGAGCTCGCTCGTGCAGGGCGTCGAGTACTACAAGGACGCTGACGCAAGCGCCGGCGTCCCCGGCCTCATGCACGTCGCCTTCGGCGACTACCACGTCGGCGACGTCGAGTTCGTCGCCGCGTTCGACGTCGACGACAAGAAGGTCGGCAAGGACCTCTCCGAGGCCATCAACGCCTCGGAGAACAACACGATCAAGATCGCCGACGTGCCGACCACGGGCGTCGAGGTCCAGCGCGGCCACACCCTCGACGGCCTCGGCAAGTACTACCGGCAGACGATCGACGAGTCGGCCGCCGAGCCGGTCGACGTCGTGCAGGTGCTCAAGGACCGCCAGGTCGACGTCCTCGTCTCCTACCTCCCGGTGGGCTCCGAGCAGGCCGACAAGTTCTACGCCCAGTGCGCCATCGACGCGAAGGTCGCCTTCGTCAACGCCCTCCCGGTCTTCATCGCCTCCGACCCCGAGTGGGCCGCGAAGTTCGAGGCCGCCGGCGTGCCGATCATCGGTGACGACATCAAGAGCCAGGTCGGCGCGACGATCACGCACCGCGTCATGGCCAAGCTCTTCGAGGACCGCGGCGTCGTGCTCGACCGGACGTACCAGCTCAACGTCGGCGGCAACATGGACTTCAAGAACATGCTCGAGCGCGAGCGTCTCGAGTCCAAGAAGGTCTCCAAGACCCAGGCCGTCACGAGCAACCTCACCGGCCCGCTCTCGGGTCTCGTCGACAGCAAGAACGTGCACATCGGCCCGTCCGACTACGTCGCGTGGCTCGACGACCGCAAGTGGGCGTACGTGCGCCTCGAGGGTCGCGCCTTCGGCGACGTGCCGCTGAACCTCGAGTACAAGCTCGAGGTGTGGGACTCCCCCAACTCGGCCGGCATCATCATCGACGCCATCCGCGCGGCGAAGATCGCCAAGGACCGTGGCATCGGCGGCGCCCTGCTGTCCGCCTCGTCCTACCTGATGAAGTCCCCGCCCGAGCAGCGCCCGGACGACCTCGGTCGCGCGAAGCTCGAGGCCTTCATCGCGGGCACCGAGGAGCGCTGACCCGCACCCGGCCTGCCTGACGGCAGGCCGCAGGAGTGCCGTGAGGCCCCCGTCCGCCCGGACGGGGGCCTCACGCGTTCGCGGGCGCGACGTCCGGCAGCAGGCAGGATGGGTCGGTGCGCGTCGTCTCCTGGAACCTGCTGACCGACACGGCCACCGATCCGCCGCCCTGGGCGGAGCGTCTGCCGTTGGTCGTCGCCGTCCTCACCGATCTCGCGCCGCACGCTGTCGGCACGCAGGAGGGCTCGGTGGCGATGCTCGACGACCTGGCCGAGGCCCTCGGCGAGCGCTGGGTGTGGGTCGGCGAGGGGCGCTGCGGCGGGCGCGACGACGAGCTGACCGCCGTCCTCGTCGACACCGACCGCCTCGAGGTGCGCGCCTGGCGCACGCGCTGGCTCTCCCCCACGCCGGAGGTGCCCGCGTCGACGGGCTGGGAGGCCGCCTTTCCCCGCACCCTCACGGAGGTGCACGTGCGGGACCGGCGCGACGGCACGGCATACCTGCTCGTCAACACCCACCTCGACCACGTGAGCGGGCAGGCGCGCCGGGAGGGTGCCCGGCTCGTCGCTGCAGCGGCGGCCGGCAGGGGCGCGGTCGTCACGGGCGACTTCAACGCCCCCGCCGACCCCGCGGACGCCGCGGGCCCCTACGCCGTGCTCACCGCCACAGGCCTCGTCGACGCGGTGGCGGTGCACGACGGCGACCGCTCGGCGGGCAGCTTCCCTGCCTTCGCGGCCCCCGTCGTCGGGGCCGAGCGCATCGACTGGGTGCTGGCGTCGCCCGACCTCGAGGTGAGCGCCGCGCGCGTGGTCGCCGACGGTGTGCTCGGCGCGGCCGCAGCCCGCGGGCAGCACGCGTCCGACCACCTGCCGGTCGTCGCGGACGTGAGCACGCGCTGACGCGTCACGCGTGCGAGTGCGTGCGCCCGCCGTCCCGCACGTCGCGCAGCTGCTGCGTGGAGGACGTCAGGGCCGCGACGCCGAGGGCCAGCAGCACGAGGGCCGGCCAGAACGTCGGCGAGCGCCACGGCGTGAACTGCGGGTAGGACGCGAGCGCGACGCCCGCGGCCACCGCGCAGAGCAGGCCGGCCACAACCTCGGCCACCCCGATCCGTCGTGACCCGGATGCCGCCCGGCGCGCGTCGTGGGAGGTGTCGCGCAGGACCCGTGCCGCGGCGATGGCGAGCACGAGGGAGACGACGACGAGGGCGAGGCCGGGCACGGCGGCGACGCCGCCCAGACCGGCGTCGGGACGGGTGCCGGCGACGACGAGCACGAGGCCGGTCGCGAGGGCGGCCAAGGCGATGACGACGTGCCCGACCGCGATGACCCGGGCGCCGGTGGAGGAGACGGGCGGCGCTCCCGTCGACGAGTTCACCATGCTCCAGCGAACCACCGGCGGCCGTCGTGGCGCGAGGGTCCCCGGGTCACGGACCGGTGCCGATCCGGATGCGCCCCGGTCACGCCCTCCGGGCGAGCACGACGGCCTGGTCGTCGCGCTCGGTGCCCACGGCCCGGCGGACGAGCCGCGCCTGCTCCTCCGCCCCGGCGGCGGCGAGCCCGCCGGCGAGGTCGTCGGCCGTGTGCAGGTGCCGCTCGAGGGTGATGTCGTGCCCGAAGCGTCGGTAGCTGGGCGCCACGTCGCGTATGCCGTGTCCTGACTGGGCGCCCACGAGCAGGTGGCCGCCCGGCCGGGTCACGCGCACGGCCTCGGCGAGCAGCTCCCCGAGTCCGGACGGGGGGGTGTGGATGACCGAGTACCAGAGGAGCACCCCGTCGGCCGAGGCGTCGGCGAACGGCAGCGCGTCGAGCGAGGCCACGCCGAACCGCAGGTCGGGATGGTCGCGCCGGGCCATCGCGACCATGCCGGGCGAGAGGTCGACGCCGTGGGGTCGCACCCGACGGTCGGCGAGGTAGCGGCTCATCCGCCCGGCGCCGCAGCCCGCGTCGAGCACGTCCGCATCGGGTCCGACCGCCGCGACGAAGGCGTCGACCATCGCGAGCTCGAGCGGGGTCTCGGCCCGCGTGTCGGGAAAGTACGCCGCATAGTCGGCGGCCACGGTGTCGTAGGCGTCCCGCACCGACGCGTAGCCGCCGGGGATGTCGCGGTCCGCTGCTGTCGCTCCCGATGCCATGCGCGCAGCCTGCCAGACGCGACCGACGGAGCCCGCGCTCCTCAGCCGAGCAGGCGGGTCAGCTCGCCGACGAACGCGTCGACGTCGGCCTCCGTCGTGTCCCACGAGCACATCCAGCGCACCTCGCCGGTCGCCGGGTCCCAGTCGTAGAAGCGGAACGTCTCGCGCAGCGCGTTCGCGACGTCACGGTCGAGGACGGCGAAGACGGCGTTGGCCTGCACCGGGCGCTGGATCGCCACCCCGGTGAGCCCGCCGACGCCGGCGGCGAGGCGGGTCGCCATGGCGTTCGCGTGCGAGGCCGACCGCAGCCACAGGTCGCCCTCGTAGAGCGCGACGAGCTGCGCCGACACGAACCTCATCTTCGAGGCGAGCTGCATCGAGAGCTTGCGCACGTGCACGAGCCCGAGCGACGGGTCGGCGGCGAGCTCGGGGTCGACGACGACGACCGCCTCGGCCGCGAGGGCACCGTTCTTCGTGCCGCCGAGGCTGAGGACGTCGACGCCGGCCTCGCCCGTGAAGGCCGAGAGGTCGGTGCCGAGCGTGGCCGCGGCGTTGGAGATGCGCGCGCCGTCGAGGTGGACCTTCATGCCGAGCGAGTGCGCGTGGTCGGCGATCGCCTTGACCTCGTCGGGCGTGTAGCAGGTGCCGAGCTCGGTCGTCTGGGTGATGGAGACGACGAGGGGCTGGGCGCGGTGCTCGTCGCCGAAGCCCCAGGCCTGGCGGTCCACGAGCTCGGGCGTCAGCTTGCCGTCGGGGGTGGGCACGGAGAGCAGCTTGATGCTGCCCATCCGCTCCGGGGCACCGCCCTCGTCGGTGTTGATGTGCGCCGTCTCGGCGCAGACGACGGCGCCCCAGCGGGGCAGCAGCGCCTGCAGCGCCACGACGTTGGCTCCCGTGCCGTTGAAGACGGGCCACGTGACGGCGCCGGCGCCGACGTGGCCGGCGACGACCTCCTGCAGGCGGGCCGTGTAGGCGTCCTCGCCGTAGGCGATCTCGTGGCCGCCGTTGGCATCGGCGAGCGCGGCGAGCACCTCGGGGTGCAGGCCGGCGTAGTTGTCGGAGGCGAAGCCGCGCTTCTCGCGGTCGTGCAGGGTGGTCACGAGATCCTCTTCGTCGGGATTCAGGCGGTGGTCGGCCAGAGCTCGACCCGGCGGCCGTTGAGCTCGGCGGCGTCGGTGTCGAGCAGGCCCACGAGCCAGTCGGCCAGGGCAGCCGGCGTCGTCGCCGTCCTGCCGCTGCCGATCCACTTCACCACACCGGTCACGGCGGCGGAGCCGGGGGTGGCCTCCGCGGCGGCGAAGGAGTCGGCGAGCGCGCGCAGCCACGTCTCTGCGGCCGCCTTCGCGCTCGCGTAGGCGGCGTTGCCCGCCGTCGGGGTGCCCGCGGCGGCGGCGCTCACGATCGCGACGCGCCCACGGCCCGAGGCGAGCAGGGCGTCGTGGAAGGCGATCGTCGTGTGGCGCAGCGTGTCGACGAGGTTGCCCGACAGCTCGCGCCACTGCTCGTCGGTCGAGTCGGTGAAGCGGTCGGTGCCGGCCCAGCCGCCGACGAGGTGGAAGAGCCCGTCGACCCGGCCGAAGGCACGGACGACGTCGCCGGCGAGCGCCCGCACCGCGTCACCGTCGCGCAGGTCGCAGACGCGGGTCTCGAGCAGCGCGACCCGCGAGGCGTCGCCGGCCGCGAGCTCGTCGACCAGAGCGCCGAGCGACGACTCGTCACGGCCGACGGCGACGACCCGGTGGCCCTGCGCGAGCAGCGCCGCGCAGGTGGCCCGCCCCGTGGCGCCCGTGGCGCCGGTGACGACGACGACCTGCGACGCGCCGCCCGTCACGCGCTCGCCCCGGTGATGCCGGCCGTCGACTCGATGACGGTCTTCATCTTCTTGCTCAGGGCCTCGTAGAACATCGAGAGCGGGAACTCGTCGGGCAGCACCTGGTCGGTCAGGCCCTTCGGCGGGCCGTCGAGCGGCAGCGCCGAGAGGTCGCCCGCGCGGTGCCGCGCCCACGCCGACATCGGGTGCGGGGTGAGCACCGAGGCGACGAGGTCGTAGGCGGCGATCCAGTGCGCGACCTTCGGGCGGTCGATCGAGCGCCAGTAGAGGTCCTCGACCGCGCGGCCCAGCTCGAGCACCGGCTCGGCCACGCGCTCCCAGTCGATGGTGAGACGGTTGTCGGTCCAGTGCAGCACGCCCTTCTGGTGCAGCCAGGCGAACAGCAGCTGGCCACCGAGGCCGTCGTAGTTGCGGGTGCGGTCGCCCGTGATGGCGAAGCGGAAGATGCGGTCGAAGAGGATGGCGTACTGCACGTGCCGGGCGTACGGGTGGCCCTGGGCCTCGAGGGCGACGGCCTCCCGGAAGGCGGTCAGGTCGCAGCGCAGCTCCTCGAGCGAGTAGAGGAAGTACGGCATCCGCTGCTTGATCATGAAGGGGTCGAACGGCAGGTCGCCGTGCATGTGGGTGCGGTCGTGGATGAGGTCCCACATGACGAAGGCGCGCTCGGCGAGCTGCTGGTCGGCGAGCAGGCGGGCGGCATCCGGCGGCAGGGAGAGCCGCGTCACGGCGGAGGCCTCCGAGACGACGCGGCGGAAGCGGGCGGCCTCGCGGTCGGCGAAGATGCCGCCCCACGTGAAGGCCGGGACCTCGCGCATCGCGACCGTCTCGGGGAAGAGCACGGCCGAGTTCGTGTCGTAGCCGGCCGTGAAGTCGAGGAAGCGGATCGGCAGGAAGAGCGTGTTGCTGTAGTCGCCACCCTCGAGCTCGGCGACGAAGTCGGGCCAGATGACCTCGAGCAGGACGGCCTCGACCTGGCGGTGCGGGTTGCCGTTCTGGGTGTACATCGGGAAGACGACGAGGTGCACGAGGCCGTCGGTGCGCTGCTGCGCGGGGGCGAAGGCCACGAGGGAGTCGTAGAAGTCGGGCACGGCGAAGCCGCCGTCGGCCCAGCGGCCGAAGTCCTTGACGAGGGCCTCGAGGTAGTCGGCGTCGTGCGCCAGCTGCGGGGCGAGCGCCTCGATGCCGGCCACGACCCGGCCGACGTGGGCGGCCGCGGCCGCGTGGTCGGACGTCTCGGGCACCGAGCCGTCGGTGGCCTGCAGGGCGCGCAGGTCGGTGACGGCGGCCTTGAGGCCGGCCCAGGCGTCCGACGCGACGAGGGGGTGCACGGGAGCGGCGACAGCACCGGCCGCACGCGTCGCTCGCGGCGCGACGTGGCACACGGCGTTGTGGACGAGCTCGGCGAACGACGTCTCACCCGCAGCCGGGCCGGCGTCGACGGCGAGCACGACGACGCGGGCGTCACCGAGCTCGCTGACGGCCGCGACGGCACGGCCGTCGGCGGCGAGGAGCGGGCGGGCGGGCGCCTCGACCTCGAGGGAGCCGGTGGCGCCCAACGTCGTGGGCTCCACGCGCGCCAGCAGGTCCTCGCCCACCTCGGTGTCGCGCTCGATGCGCACGGCCGGGGCGAGGGCGCCGGCCGGCACCTCGGCGCCCAGGGCCACGCCGGGAAGGCCCAGCCCCGCCCCGGCGGCGTGCCCACCCGCGGCGGCGGTGAGCACGACGACACCACGGCCGGCCGCGAGCGCCTCGCGGACGGCCCCCTCGCCCGCGGTGGCGGCGTCGAGCACGAGCACGTCGGCCTCCCCGGCGGAGGTGACCTCCGCGCCGCGGTGGGTGAGGGCGGCAGCGAGACCGGGACGGTCGACGGCGACGGCCACGCGGGGGAAGAGGTTCATGGAGGCACTCCTGTCCAGCAGAAACTTCGGCATTGATGCGTTCTTGACGAAGAATCTACGGCCTTAAAGCCACTCAAGGCCAATTCATGCCGTATGCCGTGACAGTCGCCACACCGTCACCACCCTCGGCGTGCTGCGGGCCGTGCTGCGGGCCCGGGCAGCGGAAGGCCCGGGCAGCGGAAAGGGTGGCCGTTCCTCCCCTGAGGGAACGACCACCCTGCCGCGTGGTGCGGGTGAGCGGGGCTCAGCCCCGCACCGAGATCACTTCGAGGACGTCTGCTTCTGCGTCTCGGCGTTGGTCTTGCACTTCTTGCCCATGGCGTCGAGCTTGTCACCGGCGGCCGACACGACCTGGCGCTGGCCGTGCCAGTCGCTCTGGAACTGCTCGGCGTCGGTGCCGCCCCAGTTGCTCTTGATCGTGTTGACGGCCCCGTTGACGGCGTCGACGATGCCGTCGAGCTCGCCCTTGTAGCCGACGAGCTTGTCGCCGGACGCGGACACCGAGTCCGCGTTCATGCCCTTCTTGTAAACAGCCATGTCAGTTCCCCTTCGAAAAGTCTGCGTGAGTGGTTCGGTCGATGAGCCGGTCGAGCGGGTCGAGCCGGTCGAGCGGGTCGATCAGTACTGCGAGGAGGTGCTGCGCTGCTGCGAGACCTCGTGGTCGATCGTCGACTTCATCTCCGTGAGCAGCTTCTGCGCCTTCTGCAGCTCGGGACGGTGCGTGCCGGTCCACTCCTGCTCGAACTGCTTGGAGTCGTCACCCTGCCAGTTCGCCTTGAGGGACTCGACCTCCTGGTCGACCTTCGTGATGAGCTTCTGGATGGCCTCCGCCTGCTGCTGCAGGACGTTGCCCTGGGCGTTGACCTCATCGTCGTTCATTCCGAGCCAAGCCATGACCTTCTCCTTTGCCTGTGTTCCCCCGACTGATTCGGGAAGCTCTCTTCCGGACCAACCGTTCAGGCCCGCGCTGTGCAACTCCTCGACGTCCGCGACGCCTCGGGGGTTTCGTCCCGATGGCGGCTTTCGTCGACAAGCAAAAACCTAAATGACGCTCCCACGGGTGTCGATGGGGAGCACTCCCCACCGACTCCCCACCGGCCACCCACCTCACGGGCGGCCGACCTGGAGCAGCTCGAACTTGCCCTTCTCCACGACGAACCCGCGGCCCGGGGGCAGCTCGGCCCGGTTGAGCGGGGGCAGGTTCGCCTTGAAGACCGAGAGCCCCTCGTTGCCGTCGGGGTGCAGCGCGAGCCCGGACCGGGAGGTCTTGAGCAACGCCTGCAGCCCGAAGTTGCTGCTGAAGAAGGCCGCCTCGCCCTCGGCGACGACGAGCTGGTCGTTGTCGACGCAGGCCTTGGTCAGCGCCGTGAGGGCGTTCTCGGCACCCGCCGGCGCAAGGTCGTCGATGCGCTCGACGAAGACCGCGACAGGACGCGTCGTGCGGCCCTGCTCGATCTCGTCGGTGAGCCGTTTCGCGAGCGCCGTGCTCGCCTCGCCGCCGACGGCCGTCTCGGCCCAGACGCCGAGGTCGAGCAGCTCGGAGGAGCGGCGGGGCGTCAGCAGGTAGAGCGCCGAGGCCGAGCTGAACCGGTAGAGCCCCGCAGCCACCGCCGCCACCGCCGTCGTGCGGCCCGACCCCGAGGGGCCGGTGATGACGAAGGTGCCCTTGGGGTCGAAGCCGTGCGGCTCGAGGCTCGAGCTCGCGACCCCGACGACCGGCCGGCCGCCGTGCTCCGGCGGCAGGTCGGCGAGCGGGATGTCCTCGGCCAGGCTCTCGATCGGCAGGGCCTCGCTCACGCCGGCCTTGCGCGTCGCGTCGGCGAACGCCGCGACGGCCGCGGCCTGCACCGTGACGTCGGAGGAGCCGCCGAGCACCGCGACCTGCACCTCGGAGCCGGCCATCAGCCCGCGCCCGGGTGGCGACGACATCGTCAGCACGTCGCCCGGCACGCCGAAGACGGAGTAGTCGTCGACCGCGCTCATGCGCAGGATGATCCGGCCCTGCACGGCGGCCGCGAGGTTCGTCGGCAGTCCGGTGCGCTGGTCGGACGCGATGACGAAGTGCACGCCCACGGGTCGTCCGTCGGCCGCGAGGCCGGCGAGCAGGTCGAGCCACTGGAACCGCCCGCCCACCTCGTAGGCCTGCCGGAAGGCGGTCATGTTGTCGATGAGCACGAGGATGCGCGGCTCGTCGGGCCGGCCGGCGAGGCGCCGGTAGTCGGTGATCGTCGCGGCGCTGACCCCGGAGTAGCGCGAGGCACGCTCGTCGATCGTCGCGCGCAGCATCCGCAGCAGGCGCGTGACCCGCTCGTGGTCGCCGCCCGGCACGATCGAGCCGACGTGCGGTAGCGCCTCGAGCATCGCGAGGCCGCGGTTGCCGAAGTCCAGGCCGTAGACGTGGCACGGGCCGCCGCGCACCGTGTAGCCGGCCGCGACCGCGATCGAGCGCAGGAAGACCGACTTGCCGGAGCCCGACGTGCCGTAGATCGCGATGTTGCCCTCCTTGTCGGGGCGGAACGCGATCTCGGGCTGGGCCTGGTTGTCGGGGTCGTCGGCCACGCCGAAGACGAGCTCGTCGTCGCGCCGCTGCGTCGGCAGCGTGGCGAGGTCGTAGACGGCCCGCATGTCGGGCAGCCACGGCTGGCGCGGCTGGGGCAGCTCGGCCATCCGGGCCGCACGCCCGAGCGTGCCGACGAGGCGCTGGATGTCGGTGGGGCCGAGGTCGACCTCGTCGTCGCCGCCGACCCGCTGCGGCGGGTCCCACAGGGTGCCGGCGCCGAAGACGAGCGTCTCGACCTTCATGTCGGGCGGCGGCGGCACGTCGGAGGTCCAGCCGCCGGCATACCCGGCCTGGAAGGGCACGAGCCGGCCGGGGCCGGTCTTGCTCACGGCGCGCCCCGGCAGGGCGGGGTCGAAGAACGCGGCCTCCTTGGAGCCGAGCACGTCGTCGGAGTCGTTCTCGTCGGCCATCCGCAGGGCCATGCGCAGGTTCGTGTTGGCGCGCAGGTTGTCCTTGATGACGCCCGCGGGCCGCTGCGTGGCGAGGATGAGGTGCAGCCCGAGCGAGCGGCCGCGCTGGGCGACGTTGACGACGCCGTCGACGAACTCCGGCACCTCCTGCACGAGCGCCGCGAACTCGTCGACGACGATGATGAGCGACGGCGGGGCGTCGACCTCGCCGCGGCGCTCGAGCTCGACGAGGTCCTTCGCCTTGTGCCGGGCGAGCAGGTGCTCGCGGTGGTGCAGCTCGGCCGCCAGCGAGGCGAGCGCCCGCCGCACGAGGTGGGGCGAGAGGTCGGTGACGAGACCCACCGTGTGCGGCAGCTTGACGCAGTCGCGGAAGGCCGAGCCGCCCTTGTAGTCGACGAGCAGGAAGGTGACCCGCTGCGGCGAGTGCGCGGCGGCCATGCCGAGGATCCACGCCTGCAGCAGCTCGGACTTGCCGGCGCCCGTCGTGCCGCCGACGAGCGCGTGCGGGCCGTCGGAGCGGATGTCGACCGAGAAGGTGCCCTGGCTCGACTGGCCGACGACGGCGCGCAGGTTGCCCGGCTTGCGGGGCAGCACGGCCGGCGCGAAGGGGCCGGTGAGGATGGAGCGCGACTCGCCCCACTTCTCGATGACCGCCTCCTCGGAGCTCGCGAGGTCGGTGCCGGTCAGGGTGAGCAGCGAGACCGAGCGCGGCAGGTCGCTCGCGTCCTCGACCGGCACGCCGGCGTCGACGACGGGGGCGAGCTGGCGGGCGCACGCGAGGGCCTCGTCGTAGCCGACCCGGTCGACCGCGACGGGCTGCACCGACGCCCCGGCGTGCACGTAGCCGGCGAGCGAGGTGTGGTCGTCGCTGACGACGAGGAAGGTCTGGCAGGCGGCCGGGAGCAGCTGCTGGCTCTCGGCGACCCAGACGACGATGACGCCCGACCGGTGCCCGCGCTCGGCGAGGGCGACGAGGCGGCTGCGGTCGATGGGGGCGTCGCCCTCGACGAGGACGATCACCGCGGGGCGGGCGGCCGTCGCGTCCTCGCGCTCCTGCGGGCTGCCCTTGAGCTCGACGATGTCCTCGAGGGCGTCGGCGAGCGCCGAGCACGCGGGCGCGCTCGCGGCGAGGTGGTCGACCTCGACCGGGCTGTGCGGCGACGTCGTGTGGGGCAGCCACTTGAGGAAGTCCCAGTCGCGGGCCGAGCTGCCCGACGCGAAGGCGCAGATGGCGAGCTCGGCGGGCGAGTGGAGGGCGGCCGCCTGCAGCACGATCGAGCGGGCGGCGCCGAGCGCGTTGGCGCGGGCCCCCGCGACGCCGATCGCACCGGCGCTGAGGGGCGTCGCGACGACGGGCACGTCGGGCACCACCTCGAGGCCGCTCAGCTGCTCGCTCACGGCATACCAGGCCTCGGCCTTGGAGCGGCCGACCGCGGGCATCGTGATCGTTGAGCGCGACGCCAGGGTGCCGAGCCCGAGGCGCACCTCGGCGAAGCCGTTGCCGTCGCGTCGGCGGGTCCAGAGCAGGGCACTGCGGTCGCGCACGGCGGTCAGGGCGTCCTCGCCGCTCGGGTGCTCGCCACGGCGCACCCGGCCCTCCTGCTCGAGGGAGCCACGGATGCGCTGGGCGAGGGTGCCGAGGTCCTCGTTGAAGTCGACCATCGCCTGGGCGAAGTCCTTCTTCTGCTGGCGCCGGGCCTCGTAGAAGGTGCCGGCCATCATCATCGGCATCATCAGCATGAAGATGATCGAGAACGCACTGCGGGTGATGAGGTACATGACGATGCCCATGAGCAGCGGCACGACCATCGCGACGACGGGCAGCGGCATGAGCTTGCCGCGCTCGGGCAGGTCGGGCACCTGGAACTCCTGGCCCCCGAAGAGCGGGGCCACGCGCGGCGAACGCGAGAACGCGACGACGCCCGCGTCGCCGGAGAGCACGCCGCTGCCGGGCCGGCTGACCGCGCCGTCTCCGACGAGGTGCACCTCGAGCTCGGTGTCGCCGAGCCGCACGACGTCTCCGCTCTTGAGCTGGGCGCGCGTCACCTGCTGGCCGCCCGCCGTGATGCCGTTGGCCGAGCCGAGGTCGACGACCTCGACGACCTCACCGACGACGAGCTTCGCGTGCTGCCGGCTCACCGACTCGTCGGTGAGCCGGACCTCGCACCCGCGCCCCCGCCCGATGTAGGCCGTCCCGCGGGTGAGCGGGACCTCGGTGCCCGCCTCCGGACCGGACCGGATGTAGGCGACCGCGGCGGGCCGTCCCCGGTCGACGAACCCCTCGCCGGCCCGCGTCACCGAGACGCGCATGCCCGACTGCAGGCCGCTCTCGGTGACGGTGGCTCGGGGGTCGAGGGCCCGCAGGTCCTGGTCGACGAGCGCGAGGGTCATCGCCTGCTCGAGGCCGAGGGCGCTCGAGCGGTGGGGGTCGGCGGCCGCGAGGTGGGCGGCGAGGTCGCCCACCGTGGTCGCCGAGTCCGTCGTCGCGACGAGGTCGGTCTCGCGGTCGCCCGACCGCAGGACGAACTTCAGCTTCACGCGTCCTTGCCCTTCCGTGCTGCACGTGCACTCTTCGCCCCGGGCGCCGCGGTGCCGACGCCCGCCGTGGTGCCTCGAGTGCTCCTACCGGTCTGCTTCGGTCCCCCCTGGCGGCGCGACGTGCGCGCGAGGGCGGGCCCGAGGCCGGCTCCCGAGGGCAGGTGGTCGCGGAAGGTGCGCAGGGACACGTCGCCGCGCACCTTCTGCCAGAAGCCCTGCTCCGCGCGGATCCGCTTGCGCGCCGACTCGACGTCGGCCCAGAAGGCGTCGACCTCCTCCGCCGTCGGCTCGGTGACGTCGAAGACGTGCCCGTTGGCCGACGCGGCGAGCGGCACCAGCGCCAGCGAAGGGGCCGGTGCGGCGGCGGGAGCAGCCGACGGGACCGGGGCCCCCATGAGCGCGCCGTCGACGACGGGGCTCGGCTTCTCGGGGGCGGGTCCGTGCACGTGCTCCTCGAGTGCCCGGGCCTGCTCGAGCCGGGTGCCCTTGACGGGCAGGGGGATCCGCAGGTCACGGGCGGTGTCGACCACCTCGCGCCACCCGCTGCTGACCCGGCCGGCGGTGCCGCCCGTCGTGCGCCGACGGCGCCGCCTCAGCCACTTGGCGAAGCGGATGGCGCCGTAGACGAGCAGCAGGACGAGCGCGGGGGCGACGAGGAAGAAGACGAGGTAGCGCAGCCAGTCCGGCCAGTTGTCGGGGTCGAGCGGGTTCTTGTCGTCCTTCGGCGGGTTCTTCAGCTGCGTTGCGTTCTGCGCCTGGTCGGGGCCCTGCAGGACGCTCGGCGGGTTGTTCGCCGACGGCGGCGGCACCTGGGCGCCGGTCTTCTTCTCCTCGGACTTCTGGATCAGCTGCTGGGGCTTCTTGTTGCGTTCCGGCACGAACTGCTTCCAGTAGATCGGCTGCCAGGAGCCGTCGGCCTTGGCCACCTCGACCCACGCGTGGACGTCCTTGCCCTTGACGACGCCCGCGGCGTCGGGCTCGGCCCCGAGCACGACGCGGGCCGGCACGCCGAGGCGGTTGGCGACGAGCGCCAGTGCGGCGGCGAACTGCTCGTCGTTGCCGGCCAGCTGCGTCGCCTTCATGAACTGCGTCATCCGCCGAAGGCTGTGGCCCGGCAGGAAGACGTTCTGGTAGTCGCCGGGAGCACCACCGTCGGTGTAGGCGCCGTCCTGCATGGCCTTGGCGACGGCGACGACCTTCTGCCACTGGCCGTCGACCCGGTCGGTCCACGGGGCGATCTTGTCGTCGAGGAACGTGAGGTTCTGGCTGTCGACGACCGTGCCGTCGGCGACGTCGAGCTCCGCCGGCAGCTTGGCGTCGATCTTCTCGGCCAGCGCGCTGACGGTGTACGTGTCACCCGCTCGGAGCTTCTCGGGCAGCACACCGGTGTTGGTGTCGATGTTGAAGCGCAGGTCGTCCGAGAGCTGGTCGCCCCGCGGCCCACCGAACTCGAGGCCGGTGACGGTGCCGAACGTCGGCAGCCACACGTCGTCGTAGCCGGCGGCCGGCACGCTGACCGTCGCCGTCACCGGGTCGCCGGTGCCCTCGGCCGCGATGTGGCTGCCGACCTTGCGGAAGCCCGTGCCGTCAGGGACGTCGCCCGTGCCGTCGTTGGCGAACTGGCCGGCGCCCCAGACGAAGCCGTCGTAGGTGTCGAGCGCGGCGATGCGCACCGGCACCCCGGCCGGCAGGCCCTTGACGGTGAGCAACGTCTTGTCGAAGAGCTCGGAGCCGTTGGGCTCGGTGTACTGCCGGAAGCCGGCGAGCGGCGACGAGTACTGCGTGACGTCGAACGGCGGCACGAGGGCGGAGCGGAAGACGGTGCGCTCGGTGCCGTCGGCGCCCGGCAGGTGCGGCCCGACGAAGAAGCCGCCGACCGTGGCGGCGGCGAGCAGCGCCGCCGTCGTGACCGCACGCGTCGTGCGCCCGGCGCCGTTCTGGAGCGCGGGACGGTTGCGGTTGCTGCGCAGCGCCGTCCAGCCGATCGCGACGAGCGCGAAGACGGCGCCCTGGAGCAGCACGGCGGCCGGCGTCAGGGTGCCGAGGACGATCGAGGCGACGAGGAGCAGCACCGGGGCGACGAGCGCGGTGACCGCGCCGGGCCAGCGTCGGGCGACGCCGTAGGTGAGCGCGGCGCCGACGAGGCCGAAGAGGAAGGGCAGCGCCATGTAGGGGCCCTCCGAGTCGACCGGGGGCAGCGCCGTGAGCAGCTCCTTCCAGCCCGGCACGGCCATGTGCACGAGCGTCGCGAAGCTCTGCCCCGAGGGGACGAAGCCCACGAGGAGGTCCTCGCGCACCGCGACCGGCCCGCCGAGGAGGAGGTATGCCGCCGCGACCGCGAGCAGCGTGACGATCCCGGGTGCCCGGAAGGTCGCCGTCACGTGCGACACGAGCAGGCCGAGCACGAGGCCCGCGAGCCCGACCCAGAGCCAGCCGAGGCCGAAGAAGGTGGTGCGGAAGCCGACGAGGGCCAGGCCCACGAGCACGAGGGTGAACCCGGCGTCGACGAGGTGCGCGGCGCTGGGACGCAGGCGCCCGAGCTGGGTGCGCAGTCGCTCGGCCACCGTCGGTGGCGTCACGAGCGCGGAGGGCGGCGGGGCGGAGATCGACCCGGTGGGCCCGTTGGGCGTCGGGGTGCTCATCGGGCCACCCCTGAGACGAGAAGCATGCGGAGGTCCTCGAGTGTGCGCATGGTGAGGATGACGAGGCCACCCCCGTGTCGGATGCCGTGGTCGGCCTGCGGGTCGATGACGACGACGACCCGCGTCACCTCGGGCTGGAACTGACCGGCCGCACGCTGCAGGTCGATGAGTGGCCGGTGCGGGCCGGTCACGATGAAGCACGTGCTCGTGTCGGGCGCGAGGTCGGCGGCGTCGAGCGAGGTGCTGAAGAGGTCGACGGGACCCGGCTCGACGCGGGACATCGCGTCGAGGCCGACCTGCGGCACCGACTTCGTCACCTTCTGCGCACCGCAGACGATCGTGCAGTCCTGCTCGTCGAGCATGACGCGCACCATGATCGAACTGCCGACCGAGATGGCCGTCTCGACGTCGCGCTGGATCGCGGTCGGGGCATTCGCGGCCATGACGTCGCGCTCGACGTCGCGGTCGGTCTGCCCGGTCTTGCCGTGGCCCGAGCGGTACTGCTCCGGGTCGGGGTCGACGATGACGGTCACGTGCGACCGGCGCGTGTCGAGGAACTGGCGCACGAGGAGCTTGCCGGCCTTGGCCGAGCTGCGCCAGTGGATGTAGCGCCGGTCGTCGCCCGGCTGGTACTCGCGCAGCGCGTGGAAGGCGAGGTCGCTCATCGAGACGTCCTCGGTGGTGCTGCCCTCGAGGTCGCGGAGCAGGCCCGCCCCGAGCGACTCGAGGGCGACGGTGCGCGGGTGGACGAACAGCTCGGTGCGCTCGGTCCACGTCAGCTGCCGGCGCATCAGGCCGAGCGGGTCGCCCTGCACGGTCGTCGCGGGACCCACCTGGATGACACCGCGGCGCGAGGTCGGCACGACGAAGAGCTCCTCGTGGGCGTTGCCCGGCGTCAGGGCCGGCAGCACGAAGCGGGCGGCCGACAGCCCGACGGGCAGCTCGACGAGGATCGGCAGCATCGGCGTGCGCGCCTCGTTCGTGACGAGGATGCGGCCGGTCGCCGGCTCGCCGACGACGACGCGGCGGGGGTCGACCTCGGCGACGATCCGGACCTTGGTGCGGCCGAGCGCGAGCACGAGGCAGATCGCGAAGAGGACGAGGGCCGCGGCGGCGACCATGAGCAGCTCGGTCCAGCCCCACCGGACCCCGACGACCCAGCACGCCACGCCGAGGGCGAGGATCGTCCGGCCGAGCGGCGAGACCCACCGCAGGATGCCGGCAACCGGGCGCCACACACCCTCGGTCTGGCCGGCGACCTGCTCGATGCCGCGCGTCAGCGGCTGCGTGATCTGCCGGATGCCTCGGCTCGTCGTGCCCGACACGGCACGCACGAGCCCGCCGGTCTGCGACGGCGCCACGGGCGCTCCCGCGCCGGAGGGCGCGGGCCGGCGTGACGGCATCCGGAAGCGGCTGCCACGGCGTGGCGGCGCGGCCTGCTGGTCCTGCTGGGTCATGCGGTCCCCTTGGTCGTGTCCGGTCCTGCTCAGGCAGAGGCGCGCTCGGCCGGCGGCGCGATGTCGCCGAGGATCGAGTCGATGACGTTCTCGACGGTCGTGCCGGCGAACTGCGCCTCGGCACCGAGCAGCAGGCGGTGGCTCAGCACCGGCTCGGCGAGCAGCTTGATGTCGTCCGGGATGACGTAGGTGCGGCCCTGGCTCGCGGCCCACGTCTTGGCGCAGCGCACGTAGGCGAGGCAGCCACGGACCGAGAGGCCGAGCTTGAGCGAGGGGTGGCGCCGCGACTCCTCGGCGATGCGGCTGACGTAGCCGAGGATGGCCGGGTCGACGTGCACCTCGTCGGCGAGCTTGCTCATCTCGACGATGACGTTGCTCGCGATGAGCGGGCTCAGCGTCTTGGCGCGGTCACGCGTCTTGGCGTCGGCGAGCACGGCGATGGTCGCCTCGTGGTCGGGGTAGCCGACGCTCGCCTTCATGAGGAAGCGGTCGAGCTGGGCCTCGGGGAGGCGGTACGTGCCGGCCTGCTCGATGGGGTTCTGCGTCGCGATGACCATGAAGGGCTCGCCGACCGAGTGCGGCTTGCCGTCGATGGTGACCCGGCCCTCCTCCATGACCTCGAGGAGCGCCGACTGCGTCTTCGGCGAGGCGCGGTTGATCTCGTCGGCGAGCACGATGGTCGCGAAGATCGGGCCGGGGTGGAACTCGAAGCTCTGCTTCGTCGGCTCGTAGATCGTGACGCCGGTGACGTCGGAGGGCAGCAGGTCGGGGGTGAACTGGATGCGGCTGTGCGTGCCCTGCACCGTCGCCGAGAGGGCGCGCGCGAGCTGGGTCTTGCCCGTGCCCGGGAAGTCCTCGAGGAGCATGTGGCCCTCGGAGAGCAGGCAGGTCAGCGCGAGGCGCGTCACGTGCGCCTTGCCGAGGACGGCCTTCTCGATGTTGCCGACGAGCTGGTCGAAGGTGTGCGCGAACCAGGTGACCTGCTCCTGGGTGATCTGCGTGCTGGGCGTGCTGTGCGTGCTCTGGTCGGTGACGCTCATGGTGCGGGTCTCTCCTGTGGTGGTGGGTGGTGCGTGCTGCGTGCGTGCGTCGGTGGTGGTGCGGTCGGGTCGGGTCGGCTCCCGGTCGGGCATTCTTCGGGGGCTCCGGTGTCACCAGCCCCAGGGTCTGGCCGTGAACGAGTCGGTGCCGTTGCTGCCCGTGCACTGGACCGTGACGTAGCCGTTGCCGAAGCCGTAGAACTTCGTCGACTCGTTGGGGCCGTTGGTCGGCTGGTGCGACCCGCGGGTGCCGTCGTCGTAGCTGTACGGGAAGTCGCCGGGATACGTGTCGGTCGTGATGAAGCAGCTGATCCCGCCCTGGAAGTTCGAGAGCGTGTAGCCGATGCGGTAGCAGTCCCCGTTCTCACAGCCCCTGACCGAGCCGGTCCGGCTGCCGTGGTAGACGGAGTCGACCTTGGGCGCCGGCGGCGGCGGCGCGTCGTTCGTGCGGCCCGACACGAAGTCGGTCCACGGACCGGGACCGGAGTCCTGGGCGATGGCGCGCACGCGGATCCGCTTGGACGTCGAGTACGGCAGCCCGTCGAAGGTCGTCTCGCGGGTGCCGGCGCCGACCGTGGCGTTGCGGTCGCCGTCGATCTCGTAGCCCGTGACCGGTCGGCCGTTGCTCGACGCCGCGTCCCACCGGAAGGTGACGGTGTGGTCGTCATGGCTCTCGCGCAGGTTCGGCACGCCCTGGGTCGTGCCGTAAGGGGTGATCGGCGCGGATCCCGACGTCTGGCACAGGCCGGCGCTGTTGCACGTCGTCACCGTGATCGTCTGCGGCCCCACGGGCAGCCTGCCCGTCTGCTGCGTGCACGAGCCGGACGCGCAGGCGAAGCTGCCGCTCGCGCCGCTCGAGGTCGAGTACGTGACGCGCTGGCCGCCTCCGGCGTGCGGCGCCCCGATCGAGTAGCTGACGTCGGCCGTCTGGTCGGACCGCGGGGTCGAGGCCCCGCCCATGGCCGGCTTGTCGGGGTAGCCGTTGGCCGTGTAGCCGGCGAAGTTGGCCCGGTCGGAGGTCGCCCCACCGCCGTTGGTGGCCGTCACGGCGTACTGCACCGTCTGGCCCTCGTAGGGGATGGTGTCGCTGACGACGCGGGACTGGCCGCCGGAGCGGGTCGCGATGCTCGTCCACGCCCCGCCGCCCGTGCGACGGAAGACCTCGTAGCCGGTGATGGGCGGGCCGTTCGGGTCGGTCGCCGCCCAGCGGATCGTCACCTGCGCGTTCGCCGCCCCCGGCACCGGGTCGCGGGGCGCCAGCTTCGGGGCCGGCACGGATGCCGGCTTGCCGAACGACTGCGCCTTGACCTGCGGACCGAACGGGCCGTAGCCGGCGCCGTTCGCGGCCTGGACGCGCACCGCGTAGGCGTCGTTGTTGACGAGCCCGCCCAGCAGCTTGCTGAGCGCCGGGGCCGCCACGGTGGCCTGGCTGGTCGCGCCGGCGTTGCCGCCGATGTTGATCCACTGCACGCGGTAGGTGACGACCGGGCTGCCCTCGTTCTGCGGCTCGGCCCAGCGGACCGTCAGCCGGCGGTCACCCGGGGTGATGTCGGTGATCGACGTCGCCTTCGGCTTGGTGTCGGGCCGCACCGTGTGGCTCGCCGGGCTGGGCTCGGACCAGCCGACCGCGTTGCGGCTGCGGACCGTGAACGTGTAGTCCTTGCCGTTGGACAGCCCCTCGACGGTGCAGGGCGCCGCGCTGCACGCGGTGGTGCCCCCACCGGGTCCGACGGCCGTGACCTCGTAGCCCTGGATCGGCAGGCCGCCGTCGTAGGAGGGCGGTCGCCAGTCGACGCGGGCGCTGCTGCCGAGGATGCGGTCGGCGACCGCGACCGGCGCGGCCATCGGGTCGGGCTTGCTGCGCACGCTGACCGAGACCTCGCCCGATGCCGACGGCCGGCCCGGCGCATCGGTCGCCCTGACGCTGATGCGCGCGTCGCCGCGGGCCTGGTCGGAGGCCGAGACGCTCAGCTGGCAGCCGCGCTGCGACACCGAGACGCCGGTGCCGCTGCGCACGCTCGCCGAGGTGATGGCGCACTGCGGGGCCGACAGCGGGCTGTCGAGGAACTGGGCCAGGTTGACCGTGCGGCTCGTGCCGGCGATGAGCCCCTCGACGTTGGCCGGGCGGAGGGTGGCGCCGGGCGGCGAGCTGACGACGCGGACCTTGATCTTGAAGGAGTCGGCGCCGCCACGGGCCTTGACGGTGACCGAGCCGGTCGCGCCCTCCTGGGCGGCGGGCTGGGCCTGCAGCACGACCTGGCGCCCGCCGGCGCCGGCCTGGCTGAGGTCGACCCGGTCGATGCCGGGGTCCCAGCTGGCCTCGTAGCGAGCCGTGCTCGTGTCCATGCCCGTCGGCAGCCACGCGTGGCACAGCCGCGGGATGTCGAAGCTGCGGGCGGGGCCGTCGGCGACGAGGCGGACCTCGTGGCTCGGGCAGCGCAGCACCGGCACGTCGGGCCCGATCTGCACCGGCAGCGTGACGTACGTCGTGCGCCCGGCCTTGTCGGACGGGCCGGTCGCGTTCGTGACCTCGAGCATGAGCGCGGCCGGGCCGACGTAGCCGTTCGTCGACGTGAGCTTGAGCTCGGTGCCCGAGACGACGTCGGCCTGGAGGTCCGCCGACGGCGAGGTCGAGACGGTGTCGGGCGAGGTGACCTTGACCGTGCCGCCTCGGGGGTCGGTGACGTAGTCGCCGAGGGGGAGCGTCACCGTGGAGTCGGCGCCCATCGTGACGACCTTGCCCTCGACGACGAACGGCGCGCCGTTCGAGCCGGCCGGCACGTAGATGAGGGCCATCGCCGTGGCGCCGTCGGCGTCCTCGATGACGTAGGGCACGACGCGGGCCTGCGGGCGCAGCTGGATGCGCAGCTTGCGCCCCTCGCGGGTCACGCCGTCGCCGACGAACTTCGTGATCTTCAGCGTGGACTGGTCGCCGTCGAGGTCGCGGTCGTTGGCGAGCGCGTCGACGAGGATGGAGGTGTCGCCCTGCTTGGCGACTCCCGTGTCGTCCACTGCCACGGGCGGGTTGTTGAAGTCCTTCTGGCCGCGGACCGTGAGCGTCGACTTCGACGCGTCGAACAGGCCGTCGGTGATGCCGTAGGTCAGCACCTTGGCCGGACCGTCGTCGGGGGCGACGACCTTGAAGGTGTCGTCCTTCTGGCGCTGGAAGTCCTTGAGGACGTCGGGCTCGTTGAGCGTCGACAGGTCGACGAACGAGACCGAGTCGCCGGCGGCGATGAGGTCGTTGGCGAGCACGTCGGCGTGAACCGTGCGGCCGGGCGCCGCCACCACGTCGTCCTCGACGGCGACCGGGGGCTGGGGGTCGCCGGGCTGGACGACCCCGACCCGGACGAAGCCCTCGCTCGTGCCGCCGAAGCGGTCGCGGAGCTCGTAGCGGATGACCTCGGTGCCCGAGCTGCGCGGGTAGGCCTCGTAGCGGATGGTCGCGGCGCCGAAGCCGAGCACACGGCCCAGCTCGAGGTCGACGGCCTTGCCGTCCTCACCGACGATGCCGCTGACGAAGGTGAGGTCGCCGTCGGGGTCGACGCCGCTCGTCGGCACGGTGATGGAGAGGGTGTCACCCGCCGTGACGCTCGCCGAGAAGCTGCGGGCCGACGGCGGCCGGTTCGGGTTCTTCACGGCGTCGGGCAGCGGGTTGATCGTGACCGTGACCCGGCCCGTGACGGCCCGCGCGCGCAGGCCCTCGGGATAGGTCGCGTACTCCAGGATCGCCGACTTCGGGCCCGTCTGGGCGCCCTGCTCCGGCACGTAGCGCACGACGGTGCCCGAGGCGAACGCCTGCCCGCCGCCCGAGAGCACCTTGACGCCCGCGGGGTCCAGCTTGAGCGGGATGCCCTCGCTCATCGAGTCGTTGTCGAGCACCGGGATCGTCACGGCGTCGCCGACCCGCACGGTGGCGACGTCGTCGACGACGGTGGGCAGCACCTTGTCCTTCGGTTCGGGCTTCTGCACGACCGAGAGCTGCCCGACGGCCGTCTTCGTGCCGTCGCTGATCGTGTAGGTGACGGTGCCACGACGCTGGGAGCTGCCGTCGAGGGGTGCGGTCGGCTCGACGCGCACCCAGCGGCCCTGCACGACGGAGACGCGCAGCCACGCGTCGCCCGTGACGACCCTCTGCACGACGAGGACGTCGCTGCGGGGGCTGTAGTCGTTGGAGAGCACGTCGGCGATGACCGGCGTCTGACCGCGCACGACCGCACTGTCCGGGGTGGCGACCGGCGGCAGGTCGGGCGAGGGGTCGGGCAGGATGTCGACGCGCACGCGACCGACGCTGACCCCGGAACCGACCTGGGCGGCATACGTGATCGTCGACGTGCCCGGGGTCTGGCCGGTCACCGTGAGCACGCTCGTGTCGAGGTTGGTGTCGATGGTGAGCTGGCCGGGGCCCTTGACCTCCTGCGCGAGGCGCATGCGGGCCTCGGGGTCGGTCGGGTCGGCGCCGGCGATGTCGTTGCCGAGCGGCTGCAGCTGCACCGGCTTGCCGACGACGGCGCGCAGCACGTCCGGCTGCGTCCTCGGCGGCACGGCCTTGCTGTCCTGCTCGCCCAGCACGTCGAGGGTCACCGAGTCCTTGGCGGTGCCGCCGCGGCCGTCGTCGACCTGGTACTCGACGACCTGGTCGCCCTGGTCCGCCTTCGCCTTGACCGTGAGCGCACCCGAGCCGTCGACGCCGGTGCCCGCGGGGTCGAGGGCAGCGACCTGGATCGGGTCGTTCTCGGCGTCGCGCCAGTCGGCGATGACGCCGACCCGCACCGAGCCGCTCGCGACGACGGGGTACTTCGCGCGGGCCAGCCTGGCCTGCCCGGTGCGCAGCCGCGGGGGGCTGTTGACGTCGTCGCCGACGACGCGGACGGTGACCTTGGCCGTGGCGCGGCCGTTCTTGGCGGTCGTGCCGTTGTTGACGGTGTAGTCGAAGGAGAACGACCCGGTCGCCTCCTCGGGCACCGTGACCTGCACGGTCTGGCCGTCGGCGGAGGCACTCGTGGAGATGCCCTCGGCACTGGGCCGGCCCACGTCGCCGGGCGAGATGGCGAGGATCGAACCCTGCGAGTCCGAGTCGTTGTCGAGCACGTGCAACGTCGAGGTCCGCCCCGCACGCACCTGCAGGTTGTCCGGCTGCGCCTTCGGCGGCGTACGGCTCACCTCGTCATCGACGAGG
>NZ_BAABIW010000001.1:0-241821 GCF_039542985.1 Terrabacter aeriphilus | reverse complement strand
CCGGACACCTGGACCGAGTCTGGCCAGACACCGATCCTGACCGCAATCATCTAGCAGCCGCGAAGCGGCAGGGACTGCAGACGGTTCGATTACCGCGTCTTCGGTGGCAGAGATCGGGCGTAGGCGAAGCCGCGCGAGACCCACTCCTCGAGCTCCTGGGCTTCGGGGTCGACGAGCACGCGCAGCCAGCCGCGCATCGGCCGTCCGCGCATCTCCATGGGCGTCACCCGGTCCCCGTCGATCCACCGGTCGGCGCCAGCGGGGTCGACCCGCACCATCAGGCCTCCCTGACCACTGGCGGCCACCGCCATGTTGCCGTTGACGAGGAACGCCACGCCGCCGAACATTCGCTGCTCGACGACATGTTCCTCGCCGACCACCAGCTCGCTGATTCGGTCGGCAAGGTCTCGGTCGAAGGCCATGGACCGCATTATCCCCGCGAGCGGGCACGCCGTGGTGGTCAGGCCGACGACCGTGCACTGGGGGCTGCCGTTCGTCTCGATCAAATGCCCTACCCGATGCCTTCGCCACGGCTAAACTCTTCGGCAGGGTCACCGGGACTCCGATGGTCCTGCTCTAGTTCCGGAGCACCCCATGAACCCTCCCGAGGCCCTCCCCGTCCAGGCAGACCGGGACGGCTCACCCGACGGGGACGGGGCCCGTGGCCCCGAGGATGAGCCGCTCGACGTACGCCTGCTGCGCACCGCCGACTTGGTGGACCTGCGCCTGGAGGCACGCGACTGCACCCTCGAGCCCACCGGCGACGGGGGCTCCGAGCTGGTCGCGGGCGCCGACGCGATCCTGGTGCTGCACCTGCCGCCGCAGCACCTCGGCGAGCACGCCTGGCAGGAACAGCCGCCCGAGACGCCGGGGTTCACGGCGCACCGCGCCGCGGGTCCGTCGCGGCTCGCGTTCGCCGTGCCCCAGGACACCCGCATCGCCTTCACCCTCGCCGGCGTCCTGGATGCCGTGCAGACCCTTGCCCTGCGAGTGAGCCCGAACGCGACCCCGGGCCCCTACCGCGACGAGGTCCCGGCGGCCACAGGGATGGGGCCTGAGCCGCCCCGCGACGACGAGACGGCCATCGAGGCGCCGTACCGGCTCGTCGTCTCCCCCAGCGAGCGCGGCCGCTGGCGGCACGCGTCCGAGCCGATCGGCCCCACCGGGCCGGACGGCACCGGCCGGGTCGAGCTGTGGCGCACCTGGCTGGACGTGCGCCCCGCGGACCGCCTCGACGACGGCGACGCCACGGAGGTCGCGGCCGAGGAGGACGCCCAGCGGATCGTGCGAGCCATCTGGACCCGCGACTTCGAGCACGGCAGCGTCCTCGACCCCGAGCCACTGAATCCCATGTCGCTCAAGCCGTTCGACCGACGCGCGCTGGTGGAGCAGACCTACGGCGGGCAGGACGCCAGCACCCTCACCCCGCTGCGGGTGCGCCACCTCGCGCTCTCGAGCCTCGGCGCGTTCTTCGACTGGGGCGCAGCCTGGGAGGACCCCACGCTCGCCATCGTCGACTACCGGCACATCGCCGTGATGGGCCGCGACTCCTACGTCCGCGTCGCCTACCCCGGCGTGCTCTACCCCTTCGGCCACCGCTGCGTCCTCGTCACGCTCACCGAGCGCAAGATCTCCGACCGCAACAACCCCGTGGCCTACCTGTGGCAGCGCTACTTCATCATCGTGCGGCAGCCGGTGCGCACGTACGACGACCGCGACAACCCGTTCACCGAGGTGCGCGTCAGCCCGATCGTCACCCCGGACCTCGACCCGCCGCCCCTACCGGGCAGCCCGTTCGTCCCTCGTCGAGACGGCCGACCGTTCGAGTTCACGCTCACCGCGCTGGACCGCTCGGGCAAGACGACCGTCTACCCCGCAGCCCTGGTCTTCGTCTCCGCCAGCAAGGACGGCGACCAGGTCTTCTTCAACGACGCGCCCGGCGCCGCGAACCTCTACCGCACGACGAACAGCCCGACCGGTCCGATCAACCAGGTCCAGGGCCGCGGGCAGCCGCTGGCGATGGCGACCCCGGTGGACGAGGGCGACACCTCGGTGGAGGTCACGCACCTCGTCTTCGAGGGCACCTTCGACGCCGGGGCCGTCACCACGTGGCCGCACCTGCAGCGCGCCAGGGCCGTCGTCCCGTCGATGCGTCACCTCTCGCCGCAGGCGCCCGCCGTCGACCTCACGTATGCCGTCCCGTTCATCACGTCCGGACTCGCACCCCGGGTGCCGGGCCAGCCACCGGGCGGCGGCCCGAACCCGGCCGAGCTGGTGATGGCCCTGGCCAGCACGGCGCCTCAGATCGACTTCAGCAAGGGCTCCGACCGCTCCGGCGGGTTCCTGTCTCCGAACATGGCGGTACGCGGGCTGTCCCGCGCCCTCGGCGCGGTCGGCGAGGACGGCTCCGGGGCGGGCGGATTGACGGACGGGAAGTTCGACCCGGCGTCGTTCCTCGCCGGCGCCCTCCCCAAGCTGTTCGGCCTGTTCTCCCTCCTCGAGCTGCTCGAGGAGGCAGGGCTCGGCGAGGTGCCCGCCTTCGTCTCCGACGCGTTGTCAGCGGTCGACAAGGTCGCCGACGAGGTGCGCCGGATGAAGAGCGCCCTCGACGCGGCTCAGGCCCGTCTCGGCACGGACCTCGCCAACGCGCCGCACGACGGCGCTCGTGCCCTCGTCCAGGCAGCGAAGGACGAGATCGACGCCCGGATCGGGCCGCTGCAGATCGCGCTCGACGATGTCGCCTCCGCGGTGGTCGCGCTCGCCGGTGCCCCGGACGCGGCGCACGTCGGTGCCCTGCGCGACGCCCTGGTCGCCTCGGCCGGGCAGCTGCAGCCGCTGACCGACGCGCTCGGCCTGCCCGGCTTCCCGGCCTCGGTCCGCGCCGCGCTCGAGCGCCCGGCGTCGGCGCTGCAGGCGCTGGTCGAGGTCGCGAACACCGTCGAGCAGCTGCTGTCGTCCGGCACCGTCACCGCGCGGATGGAGTGGGCGCCGGTCATCAAGCCGTGGCCACCGACCGGGACGGTGCGCAACATCTTCAAGCCGATCAACCCGGCACGGTCCCTGCGGCTCGCCGTCGAGGTGCGCGCCTCGGCGACCGCACCCCCGGCGGTCGACGTGCTCGCCGAGATCGTCGACTTCGAGCTCAACCTCATCGGCGACGGCGACGCCGGGCTGATGAAGCTGTCGTTCCAGCGGATCGGCTTCCGCGCCGGCTCCAGCGGCAAGCCCGAGGTGGACGTCGTCTTCGGCGGGATGTCGTTCCTCGGGCCCCTGTCGTTCGTCGACACCCTGCGCAAGATGATCCCGTTCGACGGGTTCTCGGACCCACCCTTCGTCGACATCTCGCCGGAAGGGGCGACGGCGGGCTTCGACTTGACTCTGCCGAACGTCGGCGTCGGCGTGTTCAGCCTGGAGAACATCTCGCTCGGCGCGGACGCCCGGATCCCCTTCCTCGGCGACGCGCTCACCGTCGGGTTCCACTTCTGCCGCAAGGACTCTCCCTTCCGGCTCACCGTCCTCTGCGTCGGCGGCGGCGGCTGGGTGGAACTGCGCGTCTCCCCCAAGGGCATGGTCGTGCTCGAGGTCGGCCTCGAGGCCTGCGCCAGCCTGTCCATCGACCTGGGCGTCGCATCGGGGTCCGTGTCGATCGCGGTCGGTCTCTACATCCGGCTGGAGGCGGACAAGGGCCTGCTCACGGCATACTTCCGCATCCGCGGCGAGGTGGACGTGCTCGGGCTCATCTCCGCCTCGATCACCCTGGAGCTGTCGCTCACCTACCACTTCGACAGCGGCAAGCTCATCGGCCGGGCGTCCCTCGTCGTCGAGGTCGAGGTGCTGTTCTTCTCCGCGTCCGTCGAGATAGTCGTGGAGCGGCGGCTGGCCGGCTCGAAGGGCGACCCGACGATGCGCGACATCATGCCGCCCGACGACGGGGGCCTGGACGACTGGGCCGAGTACTGCGCCGCCTTCGCACCCCTCCCCGCCTAAGGAGACCGCATGGCCACCACTGTGCTGGCAACGGCCCTGCCGTACTCGCTCGATGAGCACGCACCGTTCCACCTCACCGTCTTCCTCACCCACAAGCTCGTCGCGGACGCCCCGCCGCCCGACGACCCCGACCGTATGCCGGTCGTCGGCGACTTCCCGTCCGTGGCGGACTGGGTGACGACGCTGTCCGGCTGCACGCTCACGCTGCAGACCTCGCTGGGCGGGGCCGACCTGCCGCTCAAGGTCGTCTCGTCCCCGTCCGCGCCGGCCTGGGCGAGCGCGTTCCCCCCGTCCCTGGCGGTCGACGGCTTCCCGGCGCCGAGCCTGTCGGGGCAGGAGTGGCGGTCGAACCCGGCCCACCGGATGAGCGACCACGCCGTCGACCTGCACCTGGTCAGCGCCGCAGCCGCACCGACCCGCCGGCCGGACGTGGCCGGCGACCCGGTCGCCGGCGGCATGCTGCGCCGGCTGTCCGCCCTCGACCAGGACTCCGCGCTCACCCGCCTCCTCGCCGGCGCCGACGACCGCAACCAGCGCGTGCAGCGGGTCGTCGCCGCTCGGGTGGCCGACGCGCTCACCACGCTCGGGCCCCTCAGCGACTGGGACGGCGGGCGCGACCCGGACCACCAGGGACCGCCGCTGCCGGACTACCTCAAGGAGGCGCCGGTCGAGCCGTCCGCGATCGAGGTCCTGCTCGACGACCCCGAGGCCGACACCCGCCTCACCCGCCGGCTCGACGGCCTCGTCGGGGCCGACCTGTCGGGCGACCCGCAGCTGCAGCTGCTCGTCGACGCGCACGCCACCCGCCGCTACTACGAACGCCCGGACGAGCCGAAGTACCCCGAGCGCAAGGAGCCGGACCCGGACGCGCCACCGCTGCCGCGACCGACGGTGCCGGACCAGGAGTTCCACCGCCGCGCAGGCTCGTTCGGCTCCACGCCGGCGTTGCTGCGGGCACTCGGGCTCGCGCTGGACGTCGTCCTCGACGTGCCCGACCCCGTCGGGGCCCTCTCCGGCGCGACCTGGGTCAGCGTCACCGTCACCCCGCCCGACGGGTCCGACCTCACCGTCCTGCCGCCCCGCCGCACAGCGGTCATCGCGCGCGGCCCCGTCCTCACCTACCAGTCATCGTCCGACTGGGTCGGTGGCGCGCTGCCGCTCGGCGACGACGACTGGCGCGTGCTCGACCTCGACCCGGACGCCTCCGGCCTCAAGCTCGACCAGCACCTGCGCAACCTGCCGCGGCGCTACGCCACCGAGGCGAACCGCGACCCGGAGACCTCGACGCCGGCAACCCTGCGGACCAACGGCTTCGCGATCGCCCGCCGCAACCGGATGGACTCCACCCGGGCCCGGGTCGCCGCGGCCGAGGGACTGGAGGCCGCCGCGCGGGACCTGCTCTTCGACGACGTCGTGCGCGGCATCCGGCTGGAGGTCTGGGACGACGCGAGCGAGGCCTGGCACAGCCTGCACGAGCGCCGCGTCACGGTGACCGGCGAGGGCGACGTGCCGATCCTCAACGACGCCCCCGACGTCGGCTTCCTGCAGCTGTCCGCCCTCAACCGCAACCCCGACGCGACCGCCTACTACCTCCACGAGGTCGTGGCCGGCTGGGACGGCTGGAGCCTGTCCGCCCCACGCCCGGGGAAGACCGTCGTCCACGTCGAGCCGCCCGGGCCGGACGGTCGCACCGAGGCGGTCGTCAACACCCCGACCGACGAGCCGGCCTCGGGCATCCACACCCGCACCCGCGTGGAACCGGGGTCGCTGCCGCGCCTCCGCTACGGCACGTCGTACTCCTTCCGGATGCTCGGCGTCGACCTCGCCGGCAACTCGGTGCCCCAGCGAACCCGCCCGATCCTGCGGCCACCGCTCCCCCAGCCGGTGCTGGACGCCGCGCGCGACCACCTCACCGGGTTGCGCGCGCGGTACGCCGAACGCGACCGCACCGGGCTGGTGTCCGCGGTCCGCGAGGACGTGTTGACCCACCTGACCGCGCCGACGGCATACGCGAATGCCCCTGCCCTGCAAGCGGATGCTGACCCGGCTGTCGGGGAGCGCCGGCCGAGCCAGCCGCCGCCGGTGCTGCCGGTCGAGCTGCGCACCGGCGACGCCGCCCTCGACGCGGCGGCCGCCGACCTGCTCACCGCCGCGGCCGCGCGGTCCGCGGCCAACGACCCGTTCGCCTCCACGGACGACCCGCCCTCCCCCGACCCGCTCGGCCGGGTGAACGAGGCGAGCCGCATCCTGCTGGCGGCCCACGACACGTGGCGCACCCACCCGCAGCTGGGTGTCGATCCGGAGCGGTTCGCCCAGGTCGCGAGCGTCGACGACCTGGACCTGCCCGACGACCTGGGACCCGCCGAGCTGCTGCGGCGTCCGGTCGTCACCACGCCGCGGCCCTACCTGCGCTGGGACCCGGTGCCCCACCCGACGCTCGTGGCCCGACGGGAGCTGGGCACCGGCGAGCAGCTGTCCCGGCTCGTCGTCCGGAGCGGTCTGACCGGGGGCGGCGCCGACCCGGACGACCAGCCGACGACCGAACGGCACGTCGTCCCCCCAAAGGCCACCCAGGTCGAGGCGGAGACAGCCGGAAAGTTCGACGCCGCAATGGGTTTGGGCGCCGACACCGGCGAGGTGTCGCGGCTCTACCCGGTCGCGCTCGCCGAGCGTGGCACGCTCCTGGACCGCAAGGCGCCGAGCCTCACCGACCCGACGGACGCCGGCGCCGTCGACCAGCCCGGCATCGCGCTGCTGAGCCGCCCGGGCGCCGACCCCTCCGAGGCGGTCACCCTCGCCGACATCGAGGGCGACCGGGGCAAGGCGCTCGGCGAGGGGCAGTACGTCGCGCACGACGTCGCCGCGCTGCGGCTGCCGTACCTGCCCGACCCCTACGCCTCCGGCATCAGCCTCGTCTTCTACGACGCCGGCAACCCGCACACCCTGCCCGAGCCGCGCGTGCTGCAGACGGTCGCGATCCCGTATGCCGGCACCTGGCCCGAGCTTCAGCCACTGCGGCTGGTGCTGGACCGGTCGGTCGACCCGGCGGCCACGCTCGGCGCGGTGGTGACCGGCAACGTCGTCACCGTCACCGTGCCCCGCGGCGAGCAGGTGCGCGCGACGCTCGCGAGCACGGTCACCGTGGCCGACCTGGACCGCTTCGGGATGTGGCGCTCCCAGCTGGCGAGCGTGCTCGCCGACCCGGAGGGCGACGGCCTCGACCAGGACCAGGTCGTGGCCTCGGCGGTGATCATGCGGGCGGCCGCGCAGGGGTGGACGTGGTGGCTGACACCGTCGACCGACGTGCGCCTCGTCCACGCCGTGCCGGCACCGGTGTCGCCGCCGCGGCTGCGCGGTCTGCACGTCATCGCGCGGCCGAAGGGCCGCGGGGGCGCCGCGCTCGGGGCGGTGGTGGACGTCCACGGGCCGAGCACCGACCGACTCGTCGTGCGCGCGTCGTGGGACGAGCAGGTCGACGACGTCACGGCCGACGGACCGGTGACCGTCCACAAGGACGACGTCGTGGTCAACTCGGCCGTCGCCGAGACCGAGAGGGCGGGAGCGCTCTACCTCGTGGACTTCCTGCCGTTCGGGGCCGGCCTCACGTCGTCGGTGGACCTGTCGGAGGGCTCGATCGGCCTGCACGCCGCGATCGAGAAGTTCCCCGACACCCACTACCGGCGGGTGACCTACGTGCCGAGCGGCACGACGCGCTACCGCGAGTTCTTCGACGCCGCAGACGTTCCCGCGGACGACGATCCGTCGCTGGCCGGCGAGCCGGTGACGCTCGACATCCTCAGCAGCTCCCGTCCGGCGGCGCCGACCGTGCTCGACACCGTGCCCCTGCTGCGGTGGGAGGACGAGGTCGAGCCCGCGCAGCCCTTCGCGCGGAGGCGGGTGCGGCGCTCCGGCGTCCGCATCTGGCTGGACCGGCCCTGGTACTCCTCCGGCGACGGCGAGCTGCTGGCCGTTCTGGTGTTCGACCCGTTCGAGCCCGACCCGGACCACCCCGGTCAGCAGCGGCTCAAGGCGGTCCAGGCCCCCGACGCGGCGACCAGCCTCTGGGGCGCGGACCCGATCCTGCTCGGAGGGCAGGTCGGCGGCTTCGTCGCGGCGACGCACCCACCGCTGCTCCGCCTGCACGACCTGCTGCTCGACGCCCTGGCCCAGGGTGTCGCGCCCCGGGACCCGGTGCCCGCGCGCCCCGTCGCCGCCGCCGAGGCCGTGCCGCTCCTCGACGTCCAGGGCACCCCGTCCGCGCGCGTCTTCGGCTATGTGCCCGAGTACGACGCGGCCGCCAGGCGATGGTTCGTCGACGTCGCGCTCGAGGACGGCCCGTCGCTGTGGCCGTTCATCCGGCTCGCGGTCGCCCGTTGGCAGCCGAGGTCGCTCCCGACCTGCGAGCTGTCACCCACCGCGCTGACCTCCTGGGTGCAGCCGCTGCCGACCCGCTGGCTGACCGTGAGCCGGCGCGACGGCCGCGAGGTGCAGGCGACCCTCACCGGCACCGTCGCGTTCCTGCGGCGAAGCCGTGCCGGGGGAGCCCTGCCCGGCGAGGAGCTCACTGCAGACAGCCCGACCGGGGACGGCGCGCTGCTGGCGGCGCGCCTGCAGGAGTCGCGCACCGTCACGATCTCGTTGCAGCACAAGGAGACCGGCGCCGGCGACCTCGACTGGCAGACGTCGACGACGCGGAGGATCCAGGCCGTCGCGCTCGACCAGGCGAGCCTCCGGGCGACCTGGACCGGCAGCCTGCTGCTGCCGGCCGAGCCCGGCACCGAGGTGGGCGACGCCGCCGGCGTCCCGCCCGTGGCCACACCCGGCGGCTCCACGCAGTGGCGGATGCTCGTGGAGGAGCACGAGCTGCTCGACGCCGACGACCCCCGGACGCAGGACCAGAACGCCGAGCCGATCCGGCTGCCGCGGCTGGTCTACGCCGACACGATCGCACTCTGAACGAGCGTGCCGGCGTGCCCGGGGGCGGGGTCTCAGTCGGTGTTCTCGAGGATCAGGCGGACCGCCTCGTCGGGCGCGTCCCACTGCGGGAAGTGGCCGCACCGCTCGAACCAGTGCAGCACGGCGTCGGGGAACAGCTCCGTCGCACGGGCAGCCTGGCCGGGCAGCGTCACCAGGTCACGCCTCCCCCACCCGATCGTGACCCGGCCGGGCACGGTGCCCGCAGGGGCGCCCTGCTGCTTCGGCCCCTTGGTCAGGGCGTCCATGGCCGCACCCGTCGAGGGCGCGTCAGCCAGCCCGAGCACATCGGGGAGGACGGTCTCGCGCGCGAGAGCCCACGGGCGTGCGGACAGCTGGGCCAGCAGCGCCGTCCGACCCACGCGCGTGCCGAGCAGCGAGGGCAACGCGCCGCGCATCGCTCGCACCAGGGCGATGGACGGGCGCAGCGTCGCGGAGAACAGCGCCTGCTCCCGATCAGTCCAGAAGCCGCCCGGGTCGAGCGCCACGGTGTCGCCGCCGACCCCTCGCCGAGCGAGCTCGAGCACGATGCGACCGCCCATCGACTGCCCGGCCGTCGAGACCCCGTCCAGACCCTGTTCACGGAGGAACTCCGCGACCGAGTCCGTCAGGGACGCGATCGAGACCTCGCCCGCCAACGGTGGCGTCTGACCGAATCCCGGGAGGTCGACGGCGATGACCTCTCGGCTGTCTGCGAGGCGATCCATCACGGGAGCCCACGATCGCCAGCCCGCACCCAGACCGTGCACGAGCACCAAGGGCTTGCCGCTTCCGCGTCGAACGTGGTGGAGAGTCATCTAGGCGACGTTATCCCACGCGACCACCAGAATCGCTACGCGCGATCACCCGATGGCGCGGTGGCGCTGGGCGACACCGGCGGTGCCGTAGGGGTAGTCGTCGATGCGGGGGCTGCTGACCTCCGTGAGACGGGCGAGCTGCTCGGCCGTCAGGTCGAGGTCGGCGGCGGCGAGGTTGTCGGTCAGCTGCTCGACGGTGCGGGCACCGAGGATCACCGAGGTCACCGCCGGCTGCGCCGCGACCCACGCGAGGGCGACCGCTGCGGAGCTGACGCCCTGCTCCTTCGCGACCTCGGCCACGGCGTCGATGACCGCCCACGTGCGCTCGTCCGAGTTCCGGGGACCGTAGGCCTCCATCCCGCGCTCCGGGTCCTCGCCGAGGCGCGAGGCTCCGGTCGGGGTGGTGTCGCGCTGATACTTGCCGGTGAGCCATCCGCCGGCGAGGGGCGACCAGGGCAGCAGGCCGAGTCCGCCGTCGAGACAGGCCGGCACGACCTCGTGCTCGATGCCCCGGACGAGGAGGTTGTACTGCGGCTGCAGCGTCACCGGCGACGTCCAGCCGTGCTCACGCGCGGTGTGCACGGCCTTGGTCACCTGGTAGCCGAGGTAGTTGGAGAAGCCGTAGTAGCCGATCTTGCCGGCCGTGACGGCGTCGTCGAGGAAGCGCAGCGTCTCCTCGAGCGGTGTGACGGCGTCCCACGCGTGCATCTGGTAGAGGTCGATGTGCTCGACCCCGAGACGGGTCAGCGACGCATCGAGCGCCTGGCGGAGGTGGCGTCGTGAGAGACCGACGTCGTTGTGCCCCTTGCCCATCGGGAAGCGACCCTTCGTCGCCACGACCATCTGCGCCGCGTCCTCGGGGTGGGCCTTCAGCCACCGGCCGGTGATCTCCTCGGAGACGCCGCTGCTGTAGACGTCCGCCGTGTCGATGAACGTCCCCCCGGCCTCCGCGAAGGCGTCGAGGATGGATCCGGACGTCTCCTCGTCGGCCTCCGCCCCGAAGGTCATCGTGCCGAGGCACTGGGTGGAGACGATCGTGCCGCTGGTGCCGAGAGTCGTGTATCGCATGGGTGCCACCGTATGCCGGAACGAGCCGCACTACTCGTCCCGGCCCCGCACGTCCTGGATGACCTCGTTGCGGCGCAGGAACCACGGCTTGAACGGCGGGTCGTAGCGGGCGAACCGCGGCGTACCCACCGGCACGTAGCCCTCCGCCACGACCGCGGCTCTCAGGGAGTCGAGATTCCGCTCGTACGACGACTCGGACCAGCGACCCGTGTAGCGCCGGGCGGCAGCGATCCGCTCGGGCACCGCGCGGACCTGGATCTCCGGGTCGACCGGCAGTGGCGCGGCCTCCAGCGTCATCGATGCCGGCATCACGAACGCGACCACGTGACGGCCGTTCGTCTCCCCGGTCGGGACGACCGGGGCCGTCATGGCGATCTCCTTGGTGGCGGCGTGCTGCACCACGGGGGCGGTCATGTCCACCGTGCGTCGGGACCGGTTGTTCCCGGTGATGTAGCGGAACAACGCCCGAAAGGCGCGGTTTCCGGCATCCTCGAACGAGCCGTCGACCTCGACCTCGGCCACGAGGTGGGCAGGGTAGCGACGAACCTCGAACGCGTCGTGCTGTTCGATCACCTCGTACGGCTGCTGCTCCGTCACGACCTCGACGGTACGCCCCACAACGCTCGCAACCGGAGTCAGCGAGGCGCGAGGATCCGCAGCTGCACCATCGCCGCGAACCGCTGCTCCGGATCGGCGATGTCGACACCGCCGACCTCCTCGACCCGCCGCAGCCGGTAGCGCAGCGTGTTGGGGTGGACGAACAGTGCGGCGGCGGCCGCGCGGACGTCGCCGAGCGCGTCCAGCCAGGCCGCGAGGGTGCCGGTCAGGTCGGAGTCGTTGGCCTCGTCGTAGGCCTGCAGACGGGCGACGGGACCAGTCGGCCGTTCCCCGCGCGCGGCGGCGAGGTCGCGCAGCTCGAGCAGCAGGGACTCGGCGTGGACGTCGGAGAGGCGCGCGACCCGCTGCGCCGAGTGCCCCTCGCGAAGGACCCGCAGCACCCGGGTCGCCGTCTCGCGCGAGTCCGTCACGCCACGCACGTCCGCACCGACGCCACCGATGCCGACCACGATCGGCAGGCGACTGCCGACGCGCTCGCAGAACTCCTCTGCCAGACGGGCGGCCCGCCCCTCCGGCTCGGTGCCGGCCACGACGGCGAGCAGGCCGTAGGCGATGCCACCGACCACGGCGACGGCTGAGCCGGGCGAGGACGCCGACAGGTGCAGGCTGAGCGCGTCGGCGACCCGCTCGAGATCGCCGGAGCCTGCGCCGCTCCCGACGCCGCTCATGGCGCCGCTCCCAACGCCGGGCACCGCGTGGCTGACCGGGAGAACGTCCGGGTGCTCGGCCCGCAGGGTCGCCGCGAGCACGACGACCGGAGTGCCGGCCAGGCCCAGCCGGCTCAACGCGTCGCGCGCGCCGGCCCCACCCTCCAGGGCGGTGCTCACGAGGTCGGTGCGCAGCCGGCGCTGCACGTCGGCGCCGGCGCGCACGCGCAGCATGTGCAGCGCCACGAGCTTGGCGGAGTCCTGCAGCACCGCGGTGAGCTCGGGGGTGACCTCGCCGTCCATCGCGGCCCAGATGGAGCCGAGCACCTCGTCGCCCGCGCGCACCGCGATGGCGACGCGCTGCATGTTGACCGCGTCCGCGCCGAGGTCGGCGGGGTCGACCACGACGGGGCGGTGCTCGCGGTAGAGCTGGCTGAAGACGCCCATCTCGGTGAGCATCTTCGCGTACCGCTCGGGCACCTGGCGTCCGATGATCGTCTCGACCCGGGACGAGTCGGCCTCGTCCTGCCGGCCCGAGAAGGCCAGCACGCGCGAGCTCCGGTCCTCGATCGTCACCGGCGCGTCGAGGAGCGCGCCCACGGCGTTGGCCACGGCGAACAGGTCGCCCGACGGCAGCCCGCCGATCGACTCCGCCTCGGCGGGCCCGATGTCGTCCTCCGCGAGGAGGGAGCGGAGCAGCGCCGTGAGCTGGCTCCACGTCGCGCCACGACGCAGGCCGAGCAGGGCGAGCCCGGCGTCCTGCACCGCTGCGTCGAGCGTGGCGTCCATCACCACCGGCGCGCGGACGACCACCCCGGTGGCGCCGCGGCGACCGGCGTCGCGGACGAGGCCCGGGAGAGCGGCGTGCGGGACGCCGACACCGAGCACGAGCGCGCCCGGTGGGTGGACCGGCTCGTCGTCCGGGTCGTGGATGACGACGCCGCCGATCTCGCGCTCGCGCTCGGGGTCCCCCGCGACCAGCTCGAGGAACGAGTCCCCCAGGTCCTGGAGCACCCGCCCGAGGCTGGCACGAGGACGTTGGCTCACCGGCCCAGAATAGGGCTCGCCGACGCGCTGGACGGCGAGTCCACGTCCTCGGTGCCCGACGGTCCTCAGAGCGCGATCCACTCCGAGGACGTGGTGACGGCGTCGAGCACCTCGGGGATCGGGCTGACCCCGAGACCCGGCCCGTCGGGAACGTCCATGTAGCCCTCGGAGATGGTGAGCGGCGCGGTGATGTCCTTCTCGTAGAAGCGATCCGAGGCCGAGATGTCACCGGGGAGGGTGAAGCCGGGTAGTGCCGCGAGGGCTGCGTTGGCAGCGCGCCCGAGCCCGGTCTCGACCATGCCACCGCACCACACGGCCAGTCCGTGGGCGACCGCGACGTCGTGGATGCGTACGGCCTCGAGGTAGCCCCCGACGCGTCCGGGCTTGATGTTGATGATCGAGCACGCACCGACCGAGATCGCAGCTGCCGCGGACTGTGCGGAGACGATCGACTCGTCCAGGCACACGGGCGTCCTGATGAGCCGGGCCAGCTCGGCGTGGCCGAGGATGTCCTCCTCCTCGAGCGGCTGCTCGATGAGGAGCAGGTCGAAGTCGTCGAGCTCGGCCAGGTGGCGGGCGTCGCGGAGGGTGTATGCCGTGTTGGCGTCGACCTGCAGGGGCACGTCGCCCCCGAAGCGCTCCCGGACGGCGCGCACCGGCTCGACGTCCCAGCCGGGCTCGATCTTGAGCTTGATCCGGACGTAGCCGGCGTCGAGGTAGCCACCGACCACGTCGAGCAGCTGCGGGATGCTGTCGACGATGCCGACCGACACCCCTGACGGCACGCGTTCATGGACGGCCCCCAGCTCGCGCGCCCACGACCGACCCTCGGCCCGCAGCTCGGCGTCGAGCACGGCCATCTCGACGGCCGCCTTGGCCATCCGATGGCCCTTGTACCGGTGCAGCACCGCGTTGACGGCGTTCGCGCCGTGGCGCTGGAGCTCCTCCGACGAGGCCGCCAGTGCCGGCAGGAAGAAGCGCCGCAGCACGTCGGCGGTCGCGTCGACGTACTCCGACGAGTAGAGGGGGTCCGACATCGCGACGCACTCGCCCCAGCCCTCCCCCTCGGAGGTCACGGCGCGGAGCAGCAGGACGTCGCGCGCGGTCTGGGTGCCGAACGAGGTCCGGAACGGCGACACCAGCGGCATCGCGACGCGGCGCAGCTCGACGCCTTCGAGCTTCACACTCACGGCAGATCTCCTTCACGTGGCAGGACGAGGTAGCCCCGCTCCTTGTCGAAACCGGCGACACGCCCACCGACGTCCAGCGCCGCCACCAGCTGGTCGCGCACCTTGGCGCGCCAGGTCCGCGCCTGCTCGGGGTCGGTGAGCCGGAGGCCCCCGATGTCGCGCGGCACCTGCACCCAGGAGGCCGCGGCACCGGAGGGCACGGTCGCCCGCACCGGCGACCCGGCACACGCCTGCACCACCTCGGGCGAGGCCAGCGACCAGTGCACGAGGATCCGGTCGCTGTCGTCGCCACGGTTGATCGGATCGGCCATGGCGCCGTAGAAGTCTGGGAGGTACTCGGCGACGCGGGCGCCGAGCTTGGCCAGGTTGAAGTAGGCGTTCCGGGAGACGAGCGGGTCGTAGGTCCACTCGGTGAGCTCGATGCCGCGATCCAGGCACCACGCCCTCTGGTGCAGCTTGAGCGCGAACCCGGCGTGACGGCCGGCCACGGCGTCCGTGACCCCGGCGATGTGACTGTGCATCGCGCGGGCGGCCGGCGTCGAGTGGAAGCCCACGCAGACGCCGACGACTCCCGCCTCCGGCCGGTCGGCGTCGAAGGCACCGGCGACGTAGCTCTCCGCCTTGCCCATGGCGCGCAGCAGCTCCGCGCTGAGCGGCGGGTGGTCGGGGGTCCCCCAGATGCGGCCGAGGACGGCGGCGGCATCCTGCAGCTCCTCCAGGGTGAGCAGCTCGCGCACGACGACGCGGGACGCCGCGGCGGCAGCGGCGTAGGACGCCCACGGCTCAGCGGTCATGGTGGTGCTCCTCGGTCGGTGGCGACGGCGCGAGCAGCTCCTCGATGAGCGCCCGCAGCAGCAGGGTCCGGTCGACCAGCCGGTCGACGAGCACGTGCTCGTCGTCGGCGTGCGCTCCCCCGCCGACCGCGCCGAGCCCGTCGAGGGTCGGCACGCCGAGCCCGGCCGTGAAGTTGCCGTCCGAGGCACCGCCCACGCCCGTCCGGGACAGCTCGGACATCCCGAGCCGGGCGGCGACCGACTGGGCCCGCTCGAAGAGCGGTAGCGACGCCTCCTCCTCCAGCGGGGGCCGGTTGACGCCCCCCTCGACGTGCAGCCCGGCACCGGGCAGGACCGGCCGGAGCCCCCGCAGCGCGACGTCGACGCGCTCCTGCTCGCCCGCCGTCCAGGCCCGCACGTCGACCGAGAACCGGGCGAGGGCCGGCACCGTGTTGACGGTGGTGCCCGACGTCGCCACCGTGGGCGTCACCGTGGTGCCGGCGCCGGGGTCGGCCAGGGCCGCGACCTCGTGCACCAGGTGCGCCAGCTCGAGGGTGGCGTTGATCCCCTTCTGCGGCTCCAGCCCGGCGTGGGCGGCTCGACCGGTGATGCGCAGCTCGTAGAGCGACGTGCCCTTCCGGGCCGTCTTGAGTGCCCCGCCGTGGGCCGAGGCCTCGAGCACGAGCACCGCATCGGCACGGCGGGCCTCGTCCTCGATCAGCTCGCGGGAGCTCGCCGAGCCGACCTCCTCGTCGCCCGTCACGAGCAGCGTCACGCCGTCGCGCTCGTCGAGGTCGGCGATGGCGTGCAGGGCCATCACCAGGCCGCCGATCATGTCGAAGCAACCAGGACCCCGCAGCACGCCGTCGGCGACCCCGAACGGTGCCGACGCGAGCGTGCCGATCGGCCACACCGTGTCGTGGTGGGCCAGCACGAGGACGCCGCGTGGCGCCGCCGGCGGGCCGAAGCGCCAGCGCAGGTGGTGGACGCCATCGACGACGAGGCGCTCCGGCGTGACGCCGAGCCGCTCCGATCCGAGTCGCGCGACGAGATCCGCCGAGCGTTCGACGGCCGAGAGGTCGACGGACGGTGACTCGCACTCGACGAGCTCGCGCACGTCGGCGAGCAGCTCGTCGAGGCCCGGCCCGGCCCGGCGGGTGTCGCGGAGCGCTGTCATGCAGGCTGCTTCGGCGTGGCGCGGGCGCCGAAGTGGACGTACTCCTCGCCGGTGGGCAGGGCGTAGAAGCGGACCGGGTAGTACGCCTCGCTCTTGTCGGGCTTCACCGCGAAGAGGGCGTCGCCGACCGGGACCAGCTCGTGCACCTCGGGCTCCGCCGCGCCGGACGCCTCGGCGACCGGGCCGGAGACGGTGGTGCGCATCCAGGTCCTGCCGTCCTCGAGATAGACCTCCTCGGTGACAGACTCGCGGGCATAGGTGCCGAGGTACGGCGTCGGGTCGACCTCGGCCCGCTCGGCGGGCAGCTCGAACGGAGCGGGGAGGTGGACGTCGGCGAGCGCCGAGAAGATCTCCTCGTAGAGCTCCTGGTAGAGCGTGATCGCGCTGGCGAGGTTGGTGTTGAGGGAGACGGCGATGCCGGCCTCCGGCAGGAGCCGGAGGAACGCGGCCTGGCCGATCGTGTTGCCGTCGTGGCCGATCGCACGGTGGCCGTTCCAGTCGCAGCGGAACCAGCCCAGGCCCCAGGAGTCCCCGAGCAGGATCTTCTCGGGGCACTCGGTCTGGTAGTCGGCCATGGCGGCCACGCTCTCCTCGGACAGGACCCGCGTGCCGTCCGCCGCCACGCCACCGGTCAGGTGCATCCGCGCGAAGCCGAGCACGTCGGCAGGAGAGGACGTGATGAGGCCGGCCGGTCCGACCGAGCGAGGCAGGCCCCACACCGGGGCGGTCTGCGGCTCGTCGCCGCCCTTGAGGTGACCCATCGCGTGGGCGAAGACCATGGCCTCCTCGGGCAGGGTCGTCGTGTGGGTCAGGCCGAGGGGTACGAAGAGCCGCTCGCGCATCGCGTCGTCCCACGTCTTCCCGGTGACGACCTCGATGATCCGGCCGAGGAGCGAGAAGCCGGAGTTGCAGTAGGACCAGGTCGCGCCGATGGGGTGGTTCTGCGCCGCCTCACCGAGCTGGGCGACGTACTTCTCGAGCGCGTCGTCACCGCGGCCGGTGTCGGTGAAGACGTCGCCGTCGATGCCGCTCGTGTGGGTGAGCAGGTTCCAGACCGTCACCTTCTTGGTGACCTCCGTGTCGCGCAGCGCGAGCTCCGGAAGGATCTCGACCACGGGGGTGTCGAGCGCGAACCGGCCCTCGTCGACGAGCTGCATGACGACGGTCGCGGTCCACACCTTCGACACCGAGCCGATCTGGAAGACCGAGTCGGCCGTGGCGGGCTGCCCGGTGCCGGCGTGCAGGACGCCGGTCGCGGTCGTGACGACCTCGTCGTCGGCGCCGTCGACACCGAGGCGCAGGATGCCGAGCTGGGCGCCGGGGACGCCGTGCTTCTTCGCGAGCTCGGCGAGCCGGGCCTCCCAGTGGGCGCCGTCGAGGTCGGGGCGCTTCAGGGTCCCGGGGGTCCCGGGGGTCACGGGGGTGGTCATGGGGTGGTCTCCTTCGTGGGGGTGGCGTGGCCGCCGGGCACGGCGGCCAGCAGCTGTCGGGTGTAGTCATGCTGCGGGCGTCCGAGCACCTCGGCCGTGGGCCCGTGCTCGACGATCCGGCCGCCCTCCATGACGGCCACCTGGCCGGCCACGTAGCGGACGACCGCGAGGTTGTGGGAGATGAAGAGCATCGACAGGCCCAGCTCGCGCTGCATCTCACGGACGAGGTTGAGCACCGCCCCCTGCACGGAGACGTCGAGCGCCGAAGTGATCTCGTCGGCGATGACGAGCCGGGGCCGGCCGGCAAGGGCCCGGGCGAGCGCGACGCGCTGCCGCTGGCCACCGGACAGCTCGCCGGGGAGGCGCCCGGCGCGGGCGGGGTCGAGGTGGACCAGCTCGAGGAGCCGGGCGATCTCGGCGCGACGCCCGGCCCGCGAGAGGCGCCCCGCGTCGGGCCGGTGGAGCGCCTCGGCGATGCTCTCCCCGATGGTCATCCTCGGGTCGAGGGAGCTGAACGGGTCCTGGAAGACCATCTGGACGGGTCGGTGCCGACCCGTGAGGCGGATCGGCTCGCCGTCGAGCAGGATCCGCCCACCGTGCAGCGGCGCGAGCCCGACGGCCGCCTTGGCGAGGGTGGACTTGCCCGATCCCGACTCCCCGACGAGGCCGACGATCCCGCCGTCGGGAACCGTCAGGCTCACCTCGTCGAGCACGGTGCTCGCGCCGTATCGCACTGTCACGTGGTCGAACTCGAGCGTGCTCATGCGAGCGCCTCCTGCGCCGTCGTCACGACGTCGACCGGCCCGTCGGCGTGCCAGCACGCGACGCGACTCCCACCCGGGCCCGCCGTGAGGGTCGGGTCCTGCTCGCGGCAGCGGTCGGTGGCCAGCGGGCACCGTGCGGCGTAGGCGCAGCCGACCGGCACCTGCGCCGGCTCGACCGGGTGGCCGGGGATCGTGGCGAGGGGGGCATCGACGTCGGTCGTCATCGCGGGCACCGCAGCGACGAGCGCGCGGGTGTAGGGGTGGCGGGCCTTCGTGTGCAGGTCGGCGGTCGGCAGGTCCTCGACGATGCGGCCGGCATACATGACGAGCACGCGGTCACAGACGTCGGCGACGACCGAGACGTCGTGGCTGATGAGCAGGAGCGCGGCCCCCTCCTCGCGGCGGACGTCCTGGAGCAGCGCCAGCACCTGGCTCTGGACCGTGACGTCGAGGGCGGTCGTCGGCTCGTCGGCGATGATGAGCCGGGGGCTGCCCATCAGCCCCATCCCGATCATGGCGCGCTGGCGCATGCCGCCCGAGAACTCGAAAGGGTACTGCCGGGCCCGGCGCTCGGGGTCGCGGACGCGGACGGCCCGCAGCCGGTCGACGGCACGGTCCGACGCCTGCCTGCGGTCGAGTCCCTGGTGGTGGCGGCCGACCTCGGCCAGCTGGGCGCCGATCCGCATCGTCGGGTTGAACGAGGTCATCGGGTCCTGGAAGACGACGGCGAGCGAGGTGCCCAGCAGCTCGTCGCGGGACCGGTCCGTCGCCGACCTCTCGAGCAGGTCGGTACCGCAAAAGGCGAGGTGCCGGGCGTCGACGCTCGCCGGCTCCTCGACGAGGCCGGCGATCGACAGCGCCGTCAGGGACTTGCCGGACCCCGACTCCCCCACGACGCCCACGGCCTCGCCGGAGGCGATGCCGAACGAGACGCCGCGGACCGGCCGCACCGGCCCGTGCGCGCCGGGGAAGGTGACCGAGAGGTCGCGGACGTCGAGCACGAGCTCGCGGTCGGCAACCTGGTCGTGGGAGGTCTCGCTCGCGGGCACGTCCGCGGCCGGCACCCTCGTCGTTCCGGGGCCCGTGGTCGTCGGCGTGGAGATGCCGAACACCCCCGCGATCGCCTCGCCCGTGAGGTTGAAGGCGAGCCCGGCGAGGACCACCATGATGCCCGGACCGAGCGCGGCGAGCGGGTGCACGAAGATGCCGCTCAGGCCGTCCTGCATCAGCCGGCCCCAGTCGTACTCCGGCGCCTGGACGCCGAGCCCGAGGAACGACAGACCGGCGAAGCTCAGCAGGATGGCCCCGGCTGTGATGGTCACGTTGACGACGAGGGGCTCGGCGACGTTGGGCAGCACGTGCCGGGCCATGATCCGGAAGCGGTTGACGCCCGCGATCCGCGCCGCGGCGACGTACTCGAGCCCGGTCACTCCGGCGATGAGCGTGTGGCACAGCCGGGCGAGCCCCGGGGCGACCGCGAGGCCGATCGCGAGGACGGCCCCCCGCGCACCGACACCGAAGATGACGGCGAAGACGAGGACGAGGAGCAGCCCGGGGAACGCCACGAAGACGTTGACCAGGGCCGTGACGAGGCGGCCGAGCCGGCCACCGAGCAGCTCCGGCGCGGTGCCGAGCACCAGCCCGATCACCGTCCCGAGCGCGGTGGCCACGAGCGTCAGCTCCAGGGAGAGTCGGGTGGCGACCAGCACCCGGAAGAACAGGTCGCGGCCCAGGTTGTCGGTGCCGAACCAGTGCTGCGCCGACGGGCCGGCGAGGAGGTTGTCGGTGTCGACGGCACTGGCCCTGTCGCCCCAGAGGATCGGGGCGAAGACCGCTAGCAGCACGATGCAGCCGAGCAGGCCCGACCCGACGATGCCGACGGGCGTCCTGACGATGCGGGACCAGCGCTGGGACATCACTAGAGCTCACCGATCGTCGAACGGGGGTCGAGCACGGCGAGCGCGACGTCGACCAAGGTGTTGATGACGAGCACACCGAGCCCGTAGACGAGGACCGTGCCCTGGACGACCGGGTAGTCCTTGGTCACGATCGACGCGACGATCGTGCTGCCCAGACCGGGCCACGAGAAGACGTTCTCGACGAGCACCGTGCCGGCGATCATCGAGGCCAGCAGCATGCCGCCGAGGGTGAGCGTCGCCGTGACGGCATTCGGCAGCGCGTGCCTGAGGTGGATGCGTCGGGGCGGCAGTCGCTTCGCCCGGGCCGTGCGCACGTAGTCGGTCTCGAGCACGGCGAGCATCTCGACGCGGACGATGCGCGCCAGGACGGCCGCCGGACCGATGGCGAGGGCCAGGACGGGCAGGACGTACGACGAGGCATCCGTGCGGCCTGCGACGGGGAACCATCCGAGGCCGACCGCGAACACGGCGACCAGGGCGACGCCCACGAGGAAGTCCGGGATCGCGCCGAGCACGACGCTGCTGCCGGCGAACGCCAGCTCCGTGCGGCGGCGCCGGCCCCGCCTCGTCGCGACGGCGACGGCCACGCCGAGCGGAACGGCCACCGCGACGGCGACGAGGAACGCCAGGACCGCGAGGGATGCCGTCGCCGGGAGCCGCTGGCTGATCGTCTCCGAGACCGGGAGCTGCGAGGTGATCGACTCGCCCAGGTCGCCGCGGAGGAGGTTGCCGAGGTAGTGCACGTACTGGGTGGGCAACGGGTCGTCGAGGCCGAGCGCCTGCCGCTTGGCCTCGACGAGCTCGGTCGGCGCCGTCATCCCGAGGGCCGCCCGCACCGGGTCGCCCGGCACCAGGTGGATCATCAGGAACGACAGCGTGACGAGCACCCACAGCGACACCAGCAGCCGCCCCGCGCGACGCAGCGCGAAACGCGTCCACCTCCCGCCCAGCCGGCCCTGCGATCTTGCAGCAGGCCGGGGCGGAGCGGCCGCCGGTGTCAGAGTTGCCATCTCGCGGTCACCCCCCGATCAGCCGAGCATCCGGATGCTGGTGGGCACGACGCTGCCGAGGACGTCGAGCTCGGCGCCCTTGCTGAAGAACGGCAGCTTGCTGTTGGCGAAGAGGACCACGTCGTTGGCCTTGAACAGCGCAGCCTCGGCGGCCAGCCAGTCGGGGCAGCTGTCGGTGCCGACCTTGCCCATCGCCGACTGCACGTGCGAGGTGTACTCGGCGTTGGTGATGCCGGCCATGTTGTTGCCGCCGGCCGTGACGGCGGGCCCGGAGAAGAACGGCACCCCCTGCTCGGGCGTGTTGATGTTGAGCGGCTCCCAGGCGATGTCCCAGTCACCGGTGCCGAACATCGCGTTGACCATGCCGTTCTCGTCGAGCTGCTTGGCCTTGACGGTGACGCCGAGCTTCTTCCACGCGTCGACGGCGAGCTCGGAGGCGGCGCTGCCGCCCGAACCGAGCGAGGCGTCATAGAGGAAGGAGAGCGACAGCGGCTTGCCGGCCTTGGCGCGCATCCCGTCGGCGCCCTTGACCCAGCCTGCGGCGTCGAGCGCGGCTCCGGCGGCGGCCAGGTCCGTGCCGGGCACGCTGCCCTCGACCGACGAGCCGGTGCACGCGGCGGGCGCGACGACGGCGAGCTGGGTCGCGGGGCCACCGCGGTTCGAGGTGATCACCTTCTGCAGCTGCGCGAGGTCGAGCGCCTGCGTCAGGGCCTGCCGCACCGCCGGGTCGGCGGTGTCGTGGCCCTTGGCGTGGTTGTACCACTGCTCGCCGACGATCGCCTGGGCGTCGTCGTGGTCGAGCTTGGCCGCCTCCAGACGGGCGGCGTCCGGCCCGTGGATCGCGGCAGCGTTGAGCGCGCCGGAGAGGAGCTGGTTGGCGGCCGTCGTCTCGTTGGGCACGATCTTGACCTGGATGGTGGCGGGCATGCCGGTCGTGGCGGTCGTGGCGCCGCCCGGGCCCCACGCGTAGCCGGTGCGGATGGCATACGTGTAGTGGTCCCCGGGCACCGCCTCCTTGAGGGTGTAGGGACCGGTGCCGGCCGTGCCGGCCTTGAGCGAGGCGCGGTCCTTCATGCCGGCGTCGCAGACCATCGGCAGGTTGGCGAACGAGTCCAGCACGAAGGGCGACGTCGTCGCGAGGGTGACCGTGAGGGTGCTGCCGCTAGCCTTGGCCGTCGCGCCGGCCGGCACGAAGACCCCGAGGAACGGGCTCTTGTTCTTCGGGTCCTCGACGTAGGTGATGTTGTCCGCCGCGGTCTGGGCGGTGAACGCCGAACCGTCTGCGCACGTGACCTTCGGTGCGATCTCGAAGGTGACCGTCTTGCCGTCGACCGACCACTTCGACGCGAGGCCGGAGGTGACCTGGCCCTTGGCGTCGACGGAGACCAGGCTGTCGTAGGCGAACTTGCTGACCTGGAAGAGCGGGCTCGACGCGCTGCCCTGGGGGTCGAGCGCCCCGGGGTCCGCGGAGAGCGCCAGCGTGAAGGTCTTGCCGACGGCATACGTGCTGGTGCTCGAACCGCCGTCGGACCCACCGCAGGCGGCGAGGCCGACGGTGGCCGTCGAGAGGGAGAGCGCCAGGATGGCACTCGAGCGGACCGGCCTCATGGGCATTCCTCTTTCTTCGGACGTCTACGGGTGGGGCGGGGACCTGCGTGTGCGTGGGGCCGGTCGGAGGGTCGGCGCGTCACTCGACGCGGGCGACCACCCGTCCGTAGTGGACGTACTTCGCCTTCTCGGCGCCCGAGGCAGTCGCCACCGAGCCGAGAAAGGCGAAGACGACGTGGATGCCGTGGTGGTCCTCGACGGTGATGAGGCTGTCGTCGACGAGGTGCACGAGCTCGAAGCGGATCGGCTTCTCACCGATCTCGGCATGGATGTCCTTGGGCTGGCGGTCGAGCCAGACGCGGCCGTCCCCGTCCTGGCTGACGGTGATGTCGTAGATGGTGTCGGCGTAGCGACCGAGGTAGCGGCTGACGTCGACCGGCTGCGGGTCGGCCGGCGGGGTCAGGCGGCCCGGCAGCTCGACGCCGGCGAGCCGGGTGAGCAGGGTCGCGACCACGTCGGTGAAGAGCCCGAAGACGTCGCCGCCGTTGGTGAGCAGCGCGATCGCGACGCCCGCCTCGGGCACCACCCGTAGGAACGCCGCCTGGCCGATGGTGCCGCCGTCGTGGGCGACGACGGTGCCCTGCGGCGTGTCGAAGAGCTCCCAGCCGAGGCCCCAGGCGTCACCCATGCCCGCGAGCCGGGGCAGGTCGACCTCGCGGTGCCGCATCGCCTGCACCGACCCGGCACCGAGCACGCGGGTGCCGTCGGGTGCGACGCCGCCGTCGAGGTGCATCCGGACGAAGCCGAGCAGGTCGGTCGGGGTCATCGCCAGCATCGACCCCGCGGGGGCGTTCGAGCGCGCCAGCGCCCAGGTGGTCGCGGGGGCCGGCTGCTCGTCCTCACCGGGCACGTGACCGGTGGCGGCGCGGTGCCGGATCGCCTCGTACGGGCTCGGGCTGACGCGCTCGAGACCGAGGGGCGCAGCGATCCGCTCGAGGAGCACCTCGTCGAACGGCTTGTTCCGGAGGACCTCGACGAGGCGACCGAGCACGACGAACCCGGTGTTGTTGTAGGAGAAGGTCTCCCCCGGTGCGAAGACCTGGGGCAGGTCGGTGAGGGTGGCGACGTACTTCTCGATGGCATCCTCTCCGCGGCCCGTGTCGGTGAAGATGTCGCCCTCGAAGCCGGCGGTGTGGGTCAGCAGGTGGCGCGTGGTGAGCGCCTTGGCCGCCTCCATGTCGCCGATGACCAGCTCGGGCAGGTGGTCGAGCAGCGGCTGGTCGAGGTCGAGCAACCCGTCGTCGACGAGCTGCAGGACGAGCGTCGTGGTCCAGATCTTCGTGATGGAGCCGATCTGGAAGACGGTCTCGGCGTCGACCGGCACCTGGGTGGCGAGGCTCGTGACGCCGCCCGCGGCGGTGACGACCTCACCGCCCGCCAGCACGGCGATCGTCGCTCCCGGGACGCCTCGCTCCTCGACGAGGCGCGCGAAGTTCTCGTCGAGCCAGGTGGCGGCGACCCGCGGCCCGGCGCTGCCCCGAGTGCTGTCCTGGGGGCTGTCCTGTGTTGGCATAGCGGCACCGTAGGCGCGTCTCCGGCGCCATTGTTCGTCCGATCGGACAGCAAGGTCGGGAGCGATTTGTGCGATCAGCCAGTGAGAGCGCGGCGGGACGGGTGTTTCCTGTGGGGGTGCTGATTCTCCGCGGCGGGCGCGTGATCGACCCGCGCTCCGGGACCGAACAAGTGGCCGACGTCGCGGTGGACGGGGGCTCGGTGGTCGCCGTCGGCCCGTCCCTCGCGGCCGAGGGTGCGTCCGAGGGTGCGGCCGTCGTCGACGTGACCGGCCTCGTGGTCGGTCCGGGCTTCGTGGACCTGCACAGCCACGTCCACTCCATCGCAGGGCAGCGGCTGCAGGCGCTCGACGGCGTCACGACGACGCTCGACCTCGAGGCGGGGCTGATGCCGGTCGAGCACGCCTACGCCCGCGCGGCCGCCGACGGACGAGTCCTGCACTACGGCTTCTCGGCCTCCTGGGGTGACGCACGGGCCACGGTGCACCTGGGAGCGACGCCCGCGGCCGACCTGCACGCGTCGCTCCAGGTGCTGGGCGACCCGGCGTGGCAGCGCTCGTCGTCGCCGTCCGAACGGGCGGCGTGGCTGCGGCTGCTCGAGTCCGAGCTCGACGCCGGCGCGCTGGGCATCGGGGTCCTGATGGGCTACGCCCCACGGACCGACCCCGACGAGTTCCTCGACGTCGCCCGCCTCGCGGCGCGCACCGGCACCGCGACCTTCACCCACGTGCGCGAGATCATCGAGGCCGACCCGACCACGCCCATCGACGGTTCTCTCGAGATCGTCCGTGCCGCAGCGGAATCGGGCGCCGCGATGCACCACTGCCACGTCAACAGCACCTCCCGCCGTCACGTCGACCGGGTGCTGGGCCTGCTCGACAGCGCGCGGGCCGACGGGTCCCGGGTGACCGTCGAGGCCTACCCCTATGGCGCCGGAAGCACCGCCATCGGTGCCTATTTCCTCGCCCCGGAACGGCTCGGCGCGTGGGGGCTGCAGCCGTCGTCGATCCGACTCGTCACGACCGGCGAGCAGGTCGCCTCGGTCGCGCGGCTGACCGAGCTGCGCGCGACCGACCCCGGCGCCGTGTGCGTGGTCTCCTTCCTCGACGAGGAGAGCCCAGAGGACGCGGCGCTGCTCCAGCGCGCGCTCGCGTTCCCGGACTCGATCGTCGCCAGCGATGCCATGCACGTGCAGTGGCCGGACGGATCAACCGACAGCCGCGAGTGGCCGCTCCCCGACGGTGGGCAGACGCACCCGCGTACCGCCGGGACGTTCTCCCGCTCGCTCCGCCGGATGGTCGTCGAGACCGGTGCGTGGTCGTGGACGGAGGCCTTCCGGCGCTGCTCGTACCTGCCCGCGCAGGTGGTCGCAGGCTTCGCCCCCGCCGCACGGACCAAGGGCTGGCTCGGTGTCGGCGCGGATGCCGATCTGGTGGTCGTCGACCCCGCCACCGTCAGCGACCGCGCCACCTACGTCGACCCGACGCGTCCCTCCGTGGGGGTGCGCCACCTCCTCGTCGACGGCACCTTCGTGGTGCGCGACGGCAGCCTGGACGTCGGCGCCTTCCCCGGTCGGCCGATCCGGGCCGCTCTCAGCTGAGCACGTCCGCTCGAACCCGCAGGTTGCTACTCCTTCGAATCGCTCTCTGGCGCCTGCCCTTTCGCCAAGGTCATGGTCACCTTCTCCACCGCTTCCCGAACGGTGACCGGGTCGACGGACTGGAGGCGTGCCCTCCCGACTCGACCAAGCTGAGCACCCAGCTCATCCACGTCCGCCTCGAGCTGGTGCAACCTGGCCCTGTCATGGGTTGCTCGCAACTGCTCCACCCGAGCATCCTCGACCGGGCCGCTCGCCTTCCTGGCGGCCGTCTGACGTGACTCGAGTCGCGCCGAGAGCAGCTCCTTCGGGGCCTTCGCTCGCTCCCCCGGCTTGGCGGCGAACGCGACGCCGACGCCGCCGACGGCGACCACCACGCCCGCGACCGCGGTGGCCGGCGGGAAGATGGCGCTGAGCACTGCAGCGGCGAGGACGGCGATCGACAGGAGCCGAGATGGCGTGCGCTCATCCTCCCTGATGGCTCTGAGCCGGGTCCTGAAGGAGCCCGCCGCCAACTCGAGGACTTCGAGCTCCCACGCTGCCTCTGGCACCAGCTGCCTGAGACGGTCGAGCACCACCTCCTCGTCGGGGTCACCACCGCGCTCCTGGTCGTCACCCTCGAACGTCACCCGGTAGGCGACGGCAGCCGCGGCCGCATCGAAGGCCAGCTGGACGGCGTCCAGGGCGGAGAGCGTCGGACCGAGGCGACTCGTGGACCCCGAGACATCGATCGTCAGCTCCGAGAAGTCATCCGGCTCCAGCAGGGCAAGGAGCTGGGTGCCCGGACGGTATGCCGCTCCGGATCTCGCGGCGCCTCCGAGACCCAGCAAGGCACCTGCGAGGACCACGACGTCGGACTCATGAACCGCGGTGGGCATGGATCCACGCTAGAACGACAGGCATGCCAGCGCAGTCGTTCCAGGCAGCCGCTCGGCGAGTGGGCGCGCTGTTGGCGCTGGACCTCGACTCGGCCCGAGATCCAGGACGTGACCGATGCGATCACCACGCCCACGCACCGTCAAGCCCAACAGCGACGTTCACCGCACGGATCTGACACGATCCGCCGGTGCCCGAAGCCTGGCTCGGCGTCGTCTCAGCGTGTCTGCTCGGACTGGTCGTCCTGTTCCAGGCCGGCCTGGCCGCCGGCGCACCCTGGGGTGCAGCGGCCTACGGCGGCCGCGCCGCCCAGGACGACGGGAGGCTCCCGACCGGGCACCGGGTCGCCAGCGCAGGCACGGCGGTCTGTGCGCGTGGATCGCCATCGCGCGCTGACCGTGCGTCCGACGAGGTCCTCGCGGCCGATTGCGGCCGATGTCTCGCCTTCACCGGGCTCGCCGGGGGACACTGGCCGGCATGCCAGGTGCGTCCAGCCGCTGCCGTCGACAGCGGCGGACGCCATCGTGGAAGGAGCGCCCGGATGAAGTACATGTTGATGATGCATGTGGGCCAGGACGACGGCCGTGAGGCGCTGGCCTGGTCGCCGCAGGACATCACGAACATGATCGAGTTCCAGCGCGCGTTCGACCGCGAGCTGGAGGAGAACGGCGAGATGGTGTTCAACGCGGGCCTCAGCTGGCCCGACCAGGCCCGGATCGTGCGCTACGACGGCGGTGTGCCGGTCGTCACCGACGGTCCCTACCCGGAGGGCAGGGAGTTCCTCATCGGCTTCTGGGTCGTCGACTGCGCCAGCGCGGAACGAGCCCACGAGATCGCCGCCAAGGCATCGTCCTCGCCCGGCCCCGGTGGGGCGCCGACGTGCGTGCCCATCGAGGTGCGCCCGCTGGCCGGCCCACCCAAGGTGGACGCCTGACCGGCCCGCGAGCTGGACGCCGAGGGCCGTGTGGGGAGGCTCAGGTCCCCACGCTCACCCGGAGGTCCAAACCGAGGAGGCTGGCCAGCCGCTCAGTCTCCTGCTCGAGGGCCGCTCGCGGTGGCCGACCTCCTCCCATCCAGACGACCGTCACCTCGTCGCCCTTGCGCGACCACGTGCCGCCCACGAAGCCACCCGCGATCACCGGGTTGGCCTTGCGGGTCACGGCATCCCGACACGGTGGCGGCGTCACGTGGACGTCCTTCGTGCCGGGCCCCATCACCCACTGGTCGTGCCCGGGCAGGAAGCGCACGACCTCCGACGGCGAGGCGGCCGTGAGGGCGTCGACGTCCTCGCGCACGACGTAGGCCGTGGTGCCCTCCACGTCGACGGCAGCCAGACGGTCACGCAGACCCGCGAACCACGTGTCGATCCGCTTGCGGCCCGCGCTCAGGCCGTTGCCGAGCCAGTGGTGCAGGTGCTCGGGGGTCGCCGGGCCGTAGGTCATCAGGTATGCCGTGATGGCGCGCGGTCCCGCCTCGTCGAGCTCGGGGATGCCCGACCACAGCGGGTTGCGGTCGAGGCGCTGGAAGGTGCGCCGGCCGTCGCGTGGCAGGCCGAAGCTCATGTCCCCCAACCAGGTCAACGGCTTGATGAGCGTTCCGGCCCCCTCCTCGAAGACCGGTGCCAGGTGCCGGTAGGCGCGCTGCCGGGTCAGCACCGCGCCCAGCTCCCCTACCGTCAACGGCCCGTCGTCCAGCGCCTCGCGCACGGCCGCCCGGAAGGCCGGCCACGCCTCCGGCTCGAGGCGGTAGAAGTCCACCCAGCTCGGCAGCTCCCACTGTCGCCCGGCCGCGCGGAGCGCGAGGTAGATGCCGGCGTCCTCGGGTGAGAGGTAGTGCATCGAGCCCCGGAACGCGAACGCCTTGATCACCGTGCCGTCTGCCAGCGCCCGGGCCAGGTCACCGGCAGCCGCCGACGTGCTCCGGGTCCGCACGGCCAGCTCGGCGAGCGACTCGTCCATCGACAGGACGGCGCCGAGCCGGCGCACGACGTCGGCCGCGGACGCGGGCCCCACCGGTTCGAGCAGATGTCGCTCCATCCGCCAGGCCAGCGCCTGCTTCCACGTCACCGCAGCCTGTGTCGGGGTGGTCATGGCCGCATCGTCGCACTCGTCCCGGACGAAACACGGCCGCAGCACGGGTCGTGTTCCTGATGCACCGGCCACGCCGCACCGTGCTTCGCTACCGTGGCTGGATGCTCACCAACCGGTCGGCGCCGCACGCTCGTGTGGCACCCGTCCTCACCGTGACCGACGTCCGCGAGGCCGTCGCCTGGTACGCCGAGGTGTTCGGTTTCGTCGAGCACGTGCGCATCGGTGAGGGGCACCGCGCGCAGCTCGGGCTGCCCGAGGGGCCGCCTGCCGAGCTCGTCGTGGCGGAGGTGCGACCCGGGCGACGAGTCCCGCAGGAGGGGCGCTCCCACCAGGTGATGCTCAAGGTCGCTGACGTCGCCCAGGTCGTCGAGACGGCGACGGCTCGGGGTGGCGTGCTCGTCGATCCCGTGCACGACTGGGAGTACGGCGAACGGCAGGCCACCGTCGACGACCCGTTCGGTCACCAGTGGGTGCTCAACCAGACGATCGAGGACGTCGCCCCCGAGCAGTGGGGCGGCCGGAGCGTGACCCCGCGCCCTGCTACCCACTAGCCCGCCGGACCAGCGCGAAGGCGCCGCCGGCACACGGCCGTCAGCGCGCCGTGCCGAGCTGGAGCCGCACCACCCGCCGGCGCAGGGTGGGCGACGCCTCGACCTCGTAGCCGGCGTCGAGGAAGACCTGCAGCAGCCCGACCGACGCCTCGTCCCAGATCACCGTCTTGCCCGGAGCCTGCTCGGTGGGATAGCCCTCGAGCACGCGCGCGCCGACCTGCGTGCCGTACTCGACCGTCGCCGCGGCGAGCTCGTACATCAGCCCCTGACGCCGGAATCCCTTGCGCACGACGAAGCAGGTGACCGACCAGACGCCCTCGAGCTCAGGGTCCTGGCGCATCCACGCCTTCTGCCGCGCCCAGATGCGTGGGTAGTTCTCCCGCGGCTCGACGGCGACCCAGCCGGCCGGTTCGCCGTCGACGTAGCCGATGAGGCCGGAGGTCGGCCCCTCGGTGCCGCAGCCGGCCTGCTCCACGAGGGCGGCGTCGCGCTCCTCCTGGGTCGTGTCGCGCCAGATCCAGCCCGCGACCTTCAGGCCCTGGCAACGGCACTTGCGCGCACCGCCACTCTCGAACACGGCCTCGAGGTCCGCATCCGTCGCCTCGTTGGCCGGTCGCCAGCTGAACTCGGGCACACCGCGACCCTAGCGGCGCGCCAGCCCCTGGAGGGCTTTCTTCAGCGGTCGGGATCGACGACGAGCTCGACCTCGACCTCGTCGCCCGCACCGCGCCCCGTCTGCTTGCGCGTCTCGGCGTTGAACGACACGAGGTAGCGCCCGCCCATGACGCCGACCGTGGTGCGGTACGTGTAGCCGCCGTCGATCGTGACCACCACGGGCACTCGCTTGCCGCGCCCGAACGACAGCACGGTCTCCTCGGGCACGACGATGCCGACGTTGTTGCCGCCGGTCGCCTCGAGCACGGTGCGGAAGATCGCCATGCCGCCGAGCGTAGCCCGTGCGCCGCCGAACCGCGGCCGATCGGACCCCGTACGGTGCAGCATGCGCACCATCACCTCGGAGCGTCTCGTGCTGCGGCCGTGGCAGGTCGACGACGCCGACTTCCTCCTCGACCTCGAGAGCCGCTGGGACGTCGTGCGATTCCTCGGCGCCGCGCCACGCACCATGACCACCCGCGACGAGGCGCTGGCCTCGATCGCCCGGCGCCGCACGACAAGCGAGCACTACGTCCACGGCATCTGGCTCATCGCGGACCACGACGGCACCCGCCTGGGCAACCTGCTGCTCAAGCCGATCCCGTTCTCGGGCGGCGAGCACTCCACTCCCGCACCAGAGGTGGAGGTCGGCTGGCACCTCCACCCCGACGCCCGCAGCCACGGCTACGCGACCGAGGCTGCCGCCGCCGCGTGCACCGACGCCTTCGCCCGCGGGCTCGAGCACGTCGTCGCCGTGACCCATCCCGACAACACCGCCTCGCAGGCCGTATGCCGCCGCCTCGGGATGCGTCACCTCGGCACCACCGCGCGCTACATGGACACGACGACCGAGCTCTTCGAGCTCCTGGCGCCGCGCTGACCCCGCTGGGTCGCCCGACGTGGCAGGGTGGCTCGCGTGAGCGAGCAGCCTGACGAGGCAACGGCCCGGACGGAGTCCGGCCTCACCGACGACGACTTCGCACCGGAGTGGCCCGACGACGACCGTCCCCGCATCCCGAGGGTGGCCCCCGAGCGTGAGGCGCTGGCGGCATACCTCGACCACTACCGCGCGACGATCGAGATGAAGTGCCGTGGCCTCTCCCAAGAGCAGGCGCGGCAGCGCTCGATGCCGCCGTCGACGATGTCGGTGCACGGCCTCGTGCGCCACCTCGCCGGCGTGGAGCGCTGGTGGTTCCAGCAGAACTTCGAGCGGCGCGACGTGCCGTTCCTCTTCTTCACGACGGAGAACCCCGACCTCGACTTCGAGCCACCGCCCGACGCCGACTTCGAAGCCGACCTCGCCACGTGGCGCGCGGAGTGCGCCGTCTCGCGCGCGATCGTCGCCGCGCACGACCTCGACGACACGGCCCGCCCGCTCGACTGGGTCGAGGACGTCGACCTGCGCTGGCTCGTGCTGCGGATGATCACCGAGTACGCCCAGCACTGCGGCCACCTCGACCTGTTGCGCGAGGGCGTCGACGGCCGCACCGGCGCCTGACGTCCCGCGCACCCGCCGACCCACCGACTGCTGACAGGGAACCGCCGATGCGAGCCGACCACTACGACACCTTCGCCCGCAGCTACGCCGAGACGAACGAGTCGGGCCTCTTCAACGCCCACTACGCCCGGCCCGCCATGCTGCGCCTCGCCGGCGACGTCGAGGGCCACCGCGTACTCGACGCCGGCTGCGGCACCGGGCCGCTCTTCGAGGACCTGCGCGCCCGCGGCGCCACGGTCACCGGCTTCGACGGCAGCCCCGCCATGGTCGAGCTCGCCCGTGAGCGGCTCGGGCCCGGAGCCGACCTGCAGGTCGCCGACCTCGGCGCGCCGCTCCCCTACGCCGACGACACGTTCGACGACGCCGTCGTCTCCCTCGTGCTGCACTACCTGCAGGACTGGTCGGCGCCGCTCGCCGAGCTCCACCGGGTGCTGAGGCCCGGAGGCCGCCTCCTCCTGTCGGTCAACCACCCGCGCATCCTCGAGGCGAGCGACCCCGAGGCCGACTACTTCGCCGTCACCCCCTACTCCGACGTCTACACCTTCGGCGACGGCCACGACGTCACCCTCACCTTCTGGCACCGTCCGCTCCACGCGATGTCCGACGCCTTCGCCGACGCCGGCTTCCGCATCCGCGTCATCAGCGAGCCGCCGTTCGACCCCGACACCCCGCGAGAGCTGCTGCCGCCCGACCTCGGCGACCGCACCGCCTTCATCTGCTTCCTCTTCTTCGTCCTCGAAGCCGAGTGAGGCACCCCTGACCCGCCGGGGCGCGACGTCCCCCGCCCGGGGAGCGACCGCGCCTAGGGTGGGTCGCCGTGACCCGCGTGGCACGGCCGCGTCACCGACAGGGAAGGCAGCGCGAGCTCCATGGTCAACGTCCTGCTGGCGGGCGGCCTCTCGATGGCCTTCGCGCTGCTCTGCACGAAGCCGTTCATCCGCTTCCTCGTGCGCAAGCGCTACGGGCAGTTCATCCGCGACGACCTCGTGCACCACCACGTCAAGCGCGGCAAGCCGACGATGGGCGGTGCGGTCATCATCGCCGCGGCGATCGTCGGCTACCTCGGCTCGCACGCCGTCCTCGTCGCGCTCGGCGCCATGGGGGTCTTCCGGTCCATCCACAGCGGCCTGTCGCTGAGCGCCGGCCTCGTGCTCTTCCTGCTCACCGGCCTCGGCGTCGTCGGCTTCCTCGACGACTACACGAAGATCCGCAAGGAGCGCAGCCTCGGGCTCACCTCGAGGCAGAAGCTCCTCGGCCAGACGGTCGTCACGGTCCTCTTCGCCCTCGGCGCCCTGCTGCTCACCGACGACCGCGGCTTCTCCCCCGCGTCGACGGCGATCTCGTTCATCCGCGACACCGGGGTCGACCTCGCCTTCGCCGGCCCCGTCGTCGCCGTCCTGCTCTTCATCGCCTGGTCGAACGTGCTCATCGCGGGCGCCTCGAACGGCGTCAACATCACCGACGGCCTCGACGGCCTCGCCACCGGCGCCTCGGTCATGGTCTTCGGCGCCTACACCGTCATCTCGATGTGGCAGTACAACCAGAGCTGCTCCGTCGCGCCGGGACCGAACTGCTACGACGTGCGCGACGCCCTCGACCTCGCCGTCGTCGCGTGCGCCATCGGTGGTGCCTGCTTCGGGTTCCTCTGGTGGAACACCTCGCCCGCCGAGATCATCATGGGCGACACCGGCTCGCTCTCCCTCGGCGCGGCGCTCGCCGGGCTCGCGATCCTCACCCACACCCAGCTGCTGCTCGTCGTGCTCGGCGGCCTCTTCGTGATCATCACGGCCTCCGTGATCATCCAGGTCATCAGCTTCAAGACGACCGGCCGGCGCGTCTTCCGGATCGCTCCGCTCCACCACCACTTCGAGATGGTGGGCTGGTCGGAGGTCACCATCGTGGCGCGCTTCTGGATCATCGCCGGCCTGTGCGTGTCCGCCGGCCTGGCCCTCTTCTACGGCGAGTGGGTCTCGAGCGCCTGAGGCGCCCCGGCGTCAGTGGCCGTCCGAGCGCTCGAGCGTCACGAGCAGCCCGTCGACACCACCCGGCCCGACCCGGCCCTTGACCTCGACGGACGTGATGGCCTTGAGCTGCCAGCCCTCACGCGCGTGCTCGTTGAGCAGCTTCTCGAGCTTCTCGCCCGACATCTTGCCGCCGATCATCTTCTCGCGGACCTCGACGACCTTGTACGTGAACACGCGTGGGACCTCCCTGGAGTCGGCGGTGCTGTCGCCTCGACCGTAGCCGCCCGCGCGCGATCCGGGGCCGTATGCGCCCCGCCCCCTTCAGCTCGGCCGTGCCGTCTATCGTGCGAGGAGGCTCGAGCACGCCCCTCGGCCGACGACCTCGAGGAGGGCGCATGCCCAGGACGCGGATCCACAACTTCTCCATCTCGCTCGACGGCTTCGCGACCGGCGAGCCGCAGTCGTTGGAGGCACCCTTCGGCCACGCCGGTCAGCGCCTCCACCAGTGGATGTTCGCCACCCGCTTCTGGGATCCGAGCGGTTCGGCCGGGGTCGACGACGCCTTCGCCCAGCAGTTCGCCGTGGGCATCGGCGCCGAGATCATGGGTTCCAACAAGTTCGGGCCGCCCGGCTGGCAGGACGACGAGTCCTGGACGGGCTGGTGGGGCGAGGACCCGCCCTTCCACACCCCGGTCTTCGTGCTGACCCACCGCCCCCGACCGGCCCTGACGATGGGCGGCGGCACGACCTTCCACTTCATCGAGGCGTCGCCGTCCGAGGCGTTGTCTGCCGCGCAGGAGGCCGCCGACGGGCTCGACGTGCGCGTCGGCGGCGGGCCGACGGTCGTGCGCGACTTCCTCGCCGCTGGGCTCGTCGACCACCTGCACCTCGTCCAGGTGCCGATCCTGCTCGGTCGGGGCGTGCGGCTCTGGGACGGCCTCGAAGGGGTCGAGGAGTCGTTCGACGTCGAGAGCGTCGCCAGCCCGAGCGGCGTGGTGCACCTGACGTTCACGCGCCGCACCGACTGACGCCCCACCGGCCGGCGTGCCTCAGAGGCTGACGACGGTCATGCCCCCGGCGGACGGCTGGTCGAGGGCGGCGAGGGCGGCGCCGGCCTCGTCGAGCCCGATGACGCGGCCGACGAGCTCACCCGGGCGCAGCGTGCCCTCCTCGATGAGTCGCAGCATCGCGGGGTAGTCGCGCGCCGGCATGCCGTGCGAGCCGTAGAGCTCGAGCTCGTGGGCCACGACGAGGTCCATCGGCAGCGGCGGCCGCGAGGCGTCGCCGAGGAGCAGACCCGCCTGCACGTGCCGACCGCGCCGGCGCAGGCTGCGCACCGACGCGACGGCCAGGTCGGGTGAACCGAACGCGTCGACGGACACGTGCGCTCCGCCGGCCGTGACGTGGCGCACCCGGGCAGCCACGTCGTCGACGGCAGTCGCGTCGATGACGACCTCGGCGCCGCACGCCGACGCGCGCTGCAGCGCAGCGGGATTCACGTCGATGGCGACGACCCGGGCCCCGAGGGCCGAGCCGATCATAACGGCCGACAGACCGACCCCGCCGCACCCGTGCACGGCGAGCCAGTCACCGGCACCGATGCGCCCGTGGGTCGTGACGGCGCGGTAGGCGGTGGCGAAGCGGCACCCGAGCGACGCCGCGGTGACGAAGTCGACGGCATCCGGGAGTCGGACGAGGTTCGTGTCGGCGGCGTGCAGAGCGACGCGCTCCGCGAAGGAGCCGTGGCCGGTGAAACCCGGCTGGGTCTGGTCGGGGCACACCTGCGCCTCGCCGGCCTCGCACCACGAGCACCGACCGCAGCCGCAGACGAAGGGCACCGTCACCCGGTCGCCGACCTGCCAGTGGCGCACCTGCGCGCCGACGCCGGCCACGACGCCGGCCAGCTCGTGGCCCGGCACGTGCGGCAGGGAGACGGGGTCGTGGCCCTTCCACGCGTGCCAGTCGGACCGGCACACCCCGGTGGCCCGCACCGAGACGACGACGCCGTCCGCGGGGCAGTCCGGCTCCGGCAGATCCGTGACGACGGGCAGCGCCCCGTGCTCCTCGTAGACGACGGCCTTCACGCGACCATCCTCACCCCTCCGCCTCGTGCGACGTCGCGCCGTCTCGCCGCGCCGCCTCGTGTGCCGAGATCTCGCCGTGTCGAGAACCGCGATCCGGCTCCGTCCACCGGTTGAATGTCCACACCACCACGAGGAGAGACCACCACCATGACCTACCTGCGCCGCTTCGACCACGTCGGCGTCACCGTCGCCGACCTCGACGCCACCATCGACTTCTTCGTGACGATCGGGCTGGAGGTCGAGGGACGCATGTTCCTCGACGGCGACTTCGTCGACACCGTCACCGGCATCCCCGGCACGCGGTGCGAGATCGCCATGCTCCGCGCGCCCGAGGGCGGGTCGGCGCTCGAGCTCGCGCGCTTCGTCCACCCCGACCACGTGCCCGGCTCCCCCGCCGCCATGGCGAACGAGCTCGGTCTGCGCAACGTCTCGTTCGAGGTCGTCGACCTCCGGGGCGCCGTCGACCAGCTCGCCGCCGACGGCTACGGGCTCGTCGGTGGCGTCGGCGAGTACGAGAACGAGTGGAGGATGGCCTACGTCCGCGGTCCGGAGGGGATCATCGTCTCGCTCGCCGAGCGGATCGGCTGACGCTCAGCCCCGGCGCGGGTCGTCGAGCACGTCGCGCCACGAGTGCTCCGGCTCGTAGCCGAGCAGCTCACGCGCCTTGTCGATGGAGTAGAACGTCTCGTCGCGCCCCATCGTCCGGCGCTGCTCCACCCCGGCGTAGAAGCGCTCGCGCACCTCGTCGGTGGTCGCGGCGACGGACATGTCGGCGTTCGCGACGTTGAAGACCTCGTAGCCGAGCCCGTCGGTCTGCAGGCAGCGCTGCACCATCTGGCCGAGGTCTCGGGTGTCGATGTAGGCGAAGACGTTGCGCCGCCGCAGCGCCGGGTCGGCGAGGAACGGCGGGAACATGTCGGCGTACTCGTGCGGCTCGATGACGTTGTTGATGCGCAAGCCGTAGACGTCGGCGCCGGTGCGGGCCTGGAACGAGCGCGCCGTCACCTCGTTCGCGACCTTCGACATGGCATACGAGTCCTCGGGCACCGTCGGGTGCTCCTCGTCGACCGGCACGTAGAGCGGCTTGCGCTCGCCCTGGGCGAAGCAGATGCCGTACGTCGTCTCCGAGGACGCGAAGATCACCTTGCGGATGCCGAGCCGGGTCGCGGCCTCGAGCACGTTGTAGGTGCTGAGCACGTTGGTGGCATACGTCTTCGCCTCGGACGTCAGCAGGATCGCGGGCACCGCCGCGAAGTGCACGACGGCGTCGTAGGCCGGCTTGGCCGCGAGCTCGAGCTCGTCGAAGCGTGCCAGTCCCGCGAGCGCCGAGTACGTCTCGCCGATGTCGGTGAGGTCGACCCGGAGGTCGTCGACCCCCTCGTGCCGCAGCGGCACGAGGTCGGCGTTGGTGACCTGGTGGCCCTGCTCGGCGAGGAAGGGTGCGACGTGCTTGCCGGCCTTGCCGCTGCCGCCCGTGAAGAAGATGCGCATGTGCCGATCAAACCACCCGCCCGACCTCTCGTCGCCGCGGGCCCGGTCTCGTGACCCGCGGCACGGGCGTTTCGTCGAACGGTGCGGCGAGCCGTCAGCCGACGGGCACGAGCTGGAGAGCCAGCCCCGCGACGATCCCGCCGACGACGACCACGCTCGTCACCGCCGCGGTCACCCGCCAGGAGAAGGTGCGCGCGACCATGAGGATCGACGGGATGCTCAGTGCCGGCAGGGTGACGAGCACGACTCCCACGACGCCGAAGCCGGCCCCGGCGGCGACGAGGCCGGCGACGACCGGGATCTCACCGCCCGTGGGGATGACGAGCGCGGCACCGACGAGCCCCACCACGAGCAGCGCCACCGGACCGGCGGCCCGGTCGAGCCCGGCGAAGTCGGAGAGCCAGCCGCTGAGCCATCCGGTCAGCAGCACGAGGACGAGGTACTCCGGCACGAGGACGACGACGTAACGCACCAGCGTCCGCGCGAACCGCAGCGGCAGCTCGCGCACCTGCGTGGCGTCACCCTCCTCCCCGGCGGGCGCACCGAGCCAGGGGCTCCTCGTGCGACCCACCGAGATCTCCGGCGCCGGGACGTCGGCGCCGCGCACGCGGCCGGCGACGGCCGCCGCCGCGACCGCTGCACCCAGGACGATGACCACCCCGACGACGACGCGGACCGCGACGAGCTGCCACGGCAGGGTCAGGGCGAGGAAGACGAGGACGGCCGGGTTGAGCAGGGGGTTGCCGAGCCAGTAGGCAACGGTGGCACCGATGGGGGCGCCCTTGCGCCGCAGGCCGATCGCGACGGGTGCGGTGCAGCAGGTACACATCATGCTCGGTAGCGACAGGGCCGCACCCGTGACGCCCTGGCCCACGGCGCTGCGCCGCGACATGAGGCGCACGAACCACCTGCGGGGCACGAGCGACTCGATCGCGGCCGCCACGACGAGGGCCACGAGTGCCGCCTTCCAGACGGCAGCGGCATACGCCCTCGTGAAGTCGAGGGCACCGGCCACACTGGGTGCGGACCCCGGCTCGCCGCTCGCGCCGAAGATCGCCGAGCCGCTCCAGGCGCCCGTGGCCGACAGCGTGCGGGTGCGCTCGGCATACGGGAGCCACTTCGCCCACAGCAGGCCGGCGACGAGCAGGGCGAGCACGACGAGGACGCCCGTGACGCCGACCCGGCGCGGCGGCTCCTGGACGGTGACGTCGCACGCGGCGTCACCGTCCAGGACGGGACTGGTCACGGGGCGCTGACTCATCGGGAACCTCCACGGCTGCCGGGGACGAGGGCGGAGCGCACGGCCGGGCGGTCCGTGGTGCACGTACCCACCGACGGGCCGCTCCCCCGGTCAGGTCGTGGGGACGAGGCCTCCGTCGATCGTCACGTCGGCACCGGTGACGTTGCCGGCGACGTCGCTGGCGAGGAAGGCGACGACGGCCGCGACCTCGTCCGGGCGGGTGAAGCGGCCGGTCACCGAGTCGCGAGCGGCCACGGCGGCCACGGTGGCGGGGTCGCGACCCTGCCGCGAGGCGACGGCGGCCGCGACCCCGTCCGCACCGAGCCAGAGGTCGGTGCCCACCGGGCCGGGGCTCACGGTGTTGACGCGGATGCCCTGCGGGCCGAGCTCCTTCGAGAGCGACTTGCAGAAGCTGCGCAGGGCCGCCTTGGCCGCGCTGTAGTCGATGACCGAGGGGTCGGCGAGCGTCGCGTTGACCGAGCAGGTCGACACGATCGACCCCCGCCCGCGCGCCAGCATCATCGGCAGCGCCGCCCGGGTCGTGCGCACGGCGGCCATCAGGTTGAGCGTCCATGACGTCGACCACTGCTCGTCCGTCACCGCTGCGAAACCGTCGAGTCGCGGGGTCACGGCGCCGACGTTGTTGACGAGCACGTCGAGGCGCCCGAGACCCGCCGCCGCGTCGACGAGGTGGTCGGCGCCCTCCGGCTCGCCGAGGTCGGTCGCGACGAAGGTGACCTGACCCGAGCGGGTCAGGGCGTCGAGCTCTGCGGACGCGTCGCGCGCTCCGGCGACGACCGACATCCCCTCGTCGGCGAACGTCCGGGTGATCGCCAGCCCGATGCCCTTGCTCGCACCGGTGACGATGGCGACCTTGCCGCCCAGAGCGAGGTCCACGGCTCAGAACCCGTGCTCGCGGAGCCAGCCGAGCACGGCCGTCGCGACGTCGCGCCACCCGTCGTCGACGGTGAGCGAGTGGCCCCGGCCCTCGAACTGCCGCAGCTCGGTCACGGCCGTCGACCTGCGGTACTGCTTGAGCGTCGAGCGCGTGACGACGTCGGGCACCGTGTGGTCCTCGAGGCCCGAGACGAGCAGCAGCGGGCCGCGCGTGCTGTTGTCGGTGTCGACGGCGGCCTCCGAGTGGAGCGAGAAGTTCGCGGCGGCGGCCTGGAAGAGCGGCTTGGCCGGCGACGGGATCGTCCACGCGTCGAACAACGCCTGGGACTCCTCCTCGCTCACGGCGTTGCCGAAACCGAAGCGGAACTCCTTGGCCGTCAACGAGACCGCCCGGTTGCGGTTCGCCGGGTTGCCCAGCGCGGGCAGGCCCGCGCGGAGCTGCGCGAGCGGGAGCGGCAGCACGCCCTTGATCTGCGCCGGGTCGATCGCGACGGCGGCCGCGGCCTTGCCCTGCCCGAGCAGCTTCTCGGCGATGAGCCCTCCGAAGGAGTGGCCGACGACGACCGGTGCCTCGGGGAGGCCGGCGATGTGCGCCGCGTAGTGGTCGGTGACGTCGTCGATGCCGAGCCCGGCGACGGCGTCGGGGTGCTCGCGGGCGGCCTCGACGGTGTCGGGCTCCCCCGGCCACCCGGGGGCGGTCGGCGCGTACCCCTCCGAGTGGAAGAGCTCGACCCACGGTCCCCAGCTCGACGCATGGAGCCAGAGGCCGTGGACGAAGACGACGGGGCGCGGAGCTGTGGTCATGAGGGGTCCTTTCGACGGAGCCCGCCGCCGGGGAACGGCCGGGCCGGAGCGGCGCTGGGTGCGACCTCCCAAGGCTCGCGCGACGGCAGCATCCGGGTCCAAGACCTGTTGCGTGCCGATCGATAACCGCGCGACACTCCTTGCGGGCGCCGCTCGGGCGACGACCGATCCTGGCCGGGCGGGGAGGCGCGCACATGGACCTGGACCTGCGGCTCGTGCGCTACTTCGTCGCCGTCGCCGACGAGCTGCACTTCGGTCGCGCCGCGGCGCGCCTCTTCGTGAGCCAGCCGGCCCTGTCGAGACAGATCCGGCGACTCGAGGACCAGCTCGGCGAGCCGCTCTTCGTCCGCGACAGCCGGCACGTGACCCTCACCGCACGCGGTGAGCAGTTCCTCGACGACGCCCGGCGCCTCCTCGCCCTCGCCGACACGATGGCCCAGCCGGCCCGCCCGCCGGGGCTGCGCATCGCGCACGTCTTCGAGCTGTCGACGAGCCGCCTCGTCGCCGACGCGTTCAGCGCGGCCGAGCCCGGCATCGAGCTGCGCGAGCACGCGATGGACAGCATCACCCAGCTCGGGGCCCTGCTGCACGGCCGGCTCGACGTCGCCATCCTCCGCGTCACGCCACGGATGCTGCTCGCGCACCCGAGCGGATGGCGGCACCGGCTGCTCCGGCTCGAGCCGATGGTGCTCGTCGGCTCGCCGGGCGACGCGGAGGCCCCGACGGCGTCGTTCCGTGACCGGCCGGTCCACGTCTTCGGTGACCCGCCCGACTCGGGCACGTACACGGCCCACGGCCAGTACCTCACCGCGCTGGAGGAGCGGCTCGGCCTGGGCATGCGCTGGCTCGGAACCCCCGGCGCGTTCAGCTTCTGCGTCGCCCACGTGCTGCGCTCCGCCGAACGCGTGCGGTACCTCGAGTTCCTCAGCTACGCGGACAAGTACGCCGCCGCCGGGGTGCCGATGTCATGGCCCGAGGAGCTGCAGCCGCTCTACCCGTGGTCGCTGGCGTGGCGCAGCGACGACCTCGCGCCGGCGACGACCCGTCTCGTCGAGGTGGCCGTGGCCCTGGCCGCCGAGCGCGGCTGGCTGGCGCCGGTGCCCCCGGGCGCGGCGGCTCCGACGTGGATGCCCGACGACGAGCCCGCGTGGGCCGAGCTGCGCCCGCACCCTCGGTGACCGCCGCGCGACCGGACATCGAGACGTGGCCTCTCGACGCGTGGGGGCCCGTCAGGAGTGGCCTCTCGACGCGTGGGGACCCGCAAGGAGTGGCCTTTCGACGGTCACGGGTGGTGGAGCCAGGATCCGGCGGCGCCGACGAGAGCCTGCACGCCGAGCTCGAGCGTGGGGTCGATGACGGGCGCGAACAGGGGCGAGTGGTTGGAGGGCAGCGACGCCAGCACGGCCCGGATGCCCGCGAGGTCGTGCGCGCCCGCGAAGGCCACGGGGTCGGCGCCGCCGAGCAGCCAGAAGACGCAGGGGGCGTCGGCCGCCTCGGCGAGCACGCCGACGTCCTCGCTGCCCGTGATCGGGCCGGGGTCGACGACCCGGCCGGCGCCGACGAGCGCCTCGAGCGCGGGCCGCGTGCGCTCGACCCCCGCCGGGTCGTTGACGACGGCCGGCGACTGCTCGAACGGCTCGACGAGCGGGGCTCGACGCGCCCCGGCCGTGGCTGCCTCGCCCTCGACGATGCGGGTCACGGCCGCGAGCGCCTTCTCGCGCACGCGCACGTCGTAGGTGCGCAGGTTGGCGAGCAGCACCGCCTCGTCGGGGATGATGTTCGACTTCGTGCCCGCCTGCACCGAGCCGACGGTGAGCACGGCCGTGTCGGTGCCCGCGACCTCGCGCGAGACGACGGTCTGCAGGCGCAGGATGGTGGCGGCCGCGAGGACGACCGGGTCGACCGTCGCCTCGGGGCGTGAGCCGTGCCCGCCCTCGCCGAAGAGGGTGATGCGCAGGCTGTCGGTGGCCGCGAACGAGGGCCCCGGCCGCAGCCCGATCGTGCCGGCCGGGATCGGGGCGACGTGCTGGCCGAGCACGACGTCGGGCCGTGGCACGGTGTCGTAGAGGCCGTCCTCGACCATGGCGCGCGCACCCTGAGCGACCTCCTCCGCGGGCTGGAACACCGCGACGAGCGTGCCGCTCCACGACGCGTCGGCCGCGAGCACCGAGACCGCGCCGAGCAGGCACGTGACGTGCACGTCGTGGCCGCACGCGTGCATGACGGGCACGTCACGCCCCTCGGGGTCGATGCCGCGGGCGCTGCTGGCATACGGCAGGCCGGTGGCCTCGGCGACGGGAAGGCCGTCCATGTCGGCGCGCAGCAGCACGACGGGCCCGTCGCCCCGGCGGAGGACACCGACGACGCCGGTGCGCCCGACCCCCTCGGTCACGGTGAGGCCGAGCTCGCGCAGCCAGGCGGCCACGAGCCCGGCCGTGCGGTGCTCGGTGAACGACAGCTCGGGGTGCGCATGGAGGTCGCGGTAGGTCTCGCGCAGGCGGGGCATCAGGTCAGCGAGCGAGGTCGTGTCCACGATCCCGACCCTACCGAGCCCCCGGCGTCGGCGCCCGGCGCTACGGTCGGTGCGACGACCTGCTCGCGGGAGGGAACGGATGCGGCACGACACGAGCCCCACGGCGCGCGCCCTGCTCGCGCTCGAGGCGATCCAGGACTCCCCCGGCATCACGGCCCGGGCACTGGGTGACCGCCTCGGCGTCACCGAGCGCGCGGCCCGCCGCTACGTCGCGATCCTCCGCGAGGCGCAGGTGCCGATCGAGTCGGCCACGGGCCCGGGCGGCGGCTACCGCCTCGGGCGCGGGCTGCGGCTCGCGCCGCTCATGTTCACCCCGGCGGAGGCGCTCGGGCTCGTCATGGCCGTGCTCGAGGGGCACCGGCAGGCGGTCGACCCGGCCGACCTCGTCGGGGGCGCGCTCGCGAAGATCCTGCGCGTGCTCCCCGAGCCGGTGGCCGGCGCGGTGCGCGCGGTGCGGCGGCCGAGCGGGCCGCCGCCCGACCCGTCGCTGCGCGTCGACCCGGCGACGACGGCCCGGCTCGTCGAGGCCTGCAGCGCCTCGCGCCGGGTGCGTCTGGGCTACCGCCTCGAGGACGGCCGCGACCGCGACATGGAGGTCGACCCGTGGGCCGTCGTGCTGCGCCACGGCCGGTGGTACCTGCTGTGCTGGTCGCACACGAGCTCGGCCCGGCGCGTGCTCCGCGTCGACCGCATCCGGTCCGCCTTCGTCACCTCGCTGCGCGTCGAGGCTCCCGAGCAGCTCGACGCCCTCCGCGTGCTCGAGGAGCACCTGTCGCAGGGCTGGCGGCACGAGGTCGACGTGCTGCTGCGCGCCGACCTGCTCGAGGCCGGCCGGTGGCTGCCGCGCAGCCTGGGCCGGCTCGAGGAGGTCGACGGCGGCGTGCGGCTGCGGGCCACGACCGACGACCCCGAGTGGTACGCCCGCCAGCTCGCCGCCACCCCGCTCACCTTCGAGGTGGTCGGCTCGCCCGCCCTCGTGCAGGCCACCGAGGACCTCGCCGCCCGGCTCGTCAAGGCCGCCGGCGGCGCCGGACCGCCCGCACCGGGTACGCACCAGCCATGACACCGGCCGACCGACACCCCCCGCGCACTAGGGTGATCCCGACCGGCCCGGGCAGCCCCCGGACCCGAGACCGAGGACCGATGACATGACCTTCAACGACAACGCGCAGCTCGACACCTCCCAGGTCGAGAGCGGCGGCAGCAGCGGCGGGTTCGGCGGCGGTGGAGGCGGCGGCTTCCCCGGCGGCATCCAGGTCGGCGGCGGCATCGGCGGCCTCATCCTGCTCGTGCTCGCACTCGTCTTCGGCGGCGGCAACATCCTCGGTGGCGGCGACTCCGGCGGCTCGGCCGGGTCGGGCAGCGGCCTGCCCTCGCAGCAGCTGGACGCCAACCAGGTGTCGGCCGCGGGACAGGTCGACCGTGGCAGCTTCAGCCAGTGCAAGAGCGGCGCCGACGCCAACAAGGACGACGTCTGCCTCATCATCGCCACGGTCAACAGCGTGCAGGACTACTGGGCCACGACGCTGCCGAAGTACTCGATGAACTACGAGCCGGTCAAGACGGTCATCTACCAGGGCCAGACCCGCTCCGGTTGCGGCACCGCCAACAGCCAGGTCGGCCCGTTCTACTGCCCGCTCGACTCGAAGGTCTACGTCGACGCGAGCTTCTTCTCCGAGCTGCAGAGCAAGTTCGGCTCCGACGGCGGGCAGCTGGCCAAGGAGTACGTCATCGCGCACGAGTACGGCCACCACGTGCAGAACCTGCTCGGCCTGCTCGACCGCGCCCAGCAGGACCCGCAGGGGGCCAACTCCGGGGCCGTGCGCGTCGAGCTCATGGCCGACTGCCTCGCGGGCACGTGGGTCAGGCACGCCACGGAGACGACCGACGCGGGCGGCGTGCCGCTGCTCAAGGCGATCACGCCCGACGACATCCAGTCGGCGCTCTCGGCCGCGTCGGCGGTCGGCGACGACCGCATCCAGGAGAAGGTGCAGGGCCGGGTCACGCCCGAGAGCTGGACCCACGGGTCGTCGGAGGCGCGCAAGCGCTGGTTCTCGCAGGGCTACGAGACGGGCGACCTGAACCAGTGCAACACCTTCGGCGTCGGCAACGTCACGTGAGGCCCGGGGCCGTCTCGGTCAGCTCGACGCGGACGGCTCGACCCCGCCGCAGCGCGGTCTCGAGCACGTCACGCCTCGGGTCCGGCAGGTCGTAGAGCTCGCGCGCCGGCAGTCCGGCGAGGGCCCGCAGCGCGGGCGCCGCCAGCACCTCCCGCACGAGCGCCCGGTCTCCCCCGACGACGAGCCCACGAGGTATGCCGTCCGCCCCCGTCCGCGGGGACTCGTCGTCGCCGAGCAGCACCCGCCGCGCGTGCCCGACGACGGCGTCGACGAGCTCGTCGGCCTGCTTGCCCCGGCGGCGCGCGAAGCGCTGCTGCGACCAGCCGCCGGCCGCGGTGCGCGACTGCACGTGGCGGGTGCCGACCTTCGAGGTGGTGAACGTCCCCGCGCGAGCGAGCCCGACGGCATACCCGCCCCGGCGCACGAGCACGACGCCGAGGGGGTCGTGCTCGAACGGCGTCGCGACGAGCGTGGAGCCGTCCGCGGCGCGCGCGGACACGACGACGCCGCCGGGAGCAGGCTCCTCGGCGGCGTCGTAGGTGCCGTGGCGACCGGCGAAGCCCGCCATCCAGCGGTCGAACCGTTCGGGGTCGACCTCGATGACGCGCGTCGTCATCGTCGCGGGTGCAGCGGTCTCAGAGGTTGAAGCCGAGCGCGCGCAGCTGCTCGCGACCGTCCTCGGTGATCTTGTCGGGGCCCCACGGCGGCATCCACACCCAGTTGATGCGGTGGGTCGTGACGAGGCCCTCGAGGGCCTGGGCCGTCTGGTCCTCGATGACGTCGGTCAGGGGGCAGGCCGCCGACGTCAGCGTCATGTCGATGACGGCGTGTGACTGGGCGTCGACGGTGATGCCGTAGACGAGGCCGAGGTCGACGACGTTGATGCCGAGCTCGGGGTCGACGACGTCGCGCATGGCCTCCTCGACGTCGGCCACGTTCGGCGGGGTTGCGGTCTGGCTCATGACGAAACTCCTTGGGGGGAGGGCGAACTCGTTGACGAGATGTCGACGCCGGCTCGGGCGAGGGCGTCGGTGAAGGCGGTCCAGCCGAGGAGGGCGCACTTGACGCGCGCGGGGTACTTCGACACCCCGGCGAAGGCGACGCCGTCGCCGATGACGTCCTCGTCGCCCGCGACCTGGCCCTTGGAGGTCAGCATCGTGCGCATGGCCTCGAAGGTCTCGAGCGCCTCGGCGACCGGGTGGCCGATGACCTCCTCGGCGAGCACCGAGGAGCTCGCGACGGAGATCGAGCAGCCCTGCGCGGCGTAGGACACGTCGCGCACGACGGCGTCGGGGCCGGTGCCCTCGACGTCGACCCGCAGGGTGACCTCGTCGCCGCACGTCGGGTTGATGTGGTGCACCTCGGCGTCGAAGGGGTCGCGCAGGCCCGCGTGGTGCGGGCGCTTCGAGTGCTCGAGGATGAGCTCCTGGTAGAGGTCCATCAGCTGGCCTCCCTCTCGGTGTCGATGCCGAAGACGACCGGCACGCGGTCGAGCGCGGCGAGGAGGGCCTCGACGTCGGCGGGCGTGTTGTGCACGGCGAACGACGCGCGCGTCGTCGCCGCGGCGCCGAGGGCGCGGTGCAGCGGCCACGCGCAGTGGTGGCCCACGCGCACGGCGACACCGGCGTCGTCGAGCACCTGCCCGACGTCGTGGGCGTGCACGCCGTCGACGACGAAGGCCACCGCGCCCCCGCGGCCGGTGCCGAGGGCCGGGCCGACGACCCGCACCCACCGACGCTCGGCGAGGCCGCGCATGAGCAGCTCGACGAGGGCCGACTCGTGGGCGTGGATGCGCTCGATGCCGACGGCCTCGACCCAGCGCACCGCGGCCGCGAGGCCGACAGCCTGGGCAGCGTTCGGCACGCCTGCCTCGAACTTCTGGGGCGCCGGCGCGTACGTCGAGCGCTCCATCGTGACGAGCTCGATCATCGAGCCGCCGGTGAGGAAGGGCGGCATGACCTCGAGCAGCTCGCCGCGACCCCAGAGGACGCCGACCCCCATGGGCCCGTACATCTTGTGGCCGCTGAAGGCGATGAAGTCGGCCCCCAGGGTGGCGACGTCGACCGCGAGGTGCGGCACCGACTGGCACGCGTCGACGACGACGAGCGCCCCGACGGCGTGCGCGCGCTCCGCGAGCTCGGTGACCGGGTTGACGGTGCCGAGCACGTTGGAGACGTGGGTGAACGCGAAGACCTTGGTGCGCTCGGTGAGCAGCTCGTCGAGCCCGGAGAGGTCGAGCGCGCCGTCGGCGCCCACGGGCACCCACCTCAGCGTCGCCCCGGTGCGCCGCGCGAGCTCCTGCCACGGCACGAGGTTCGCGTGGTGCTCCATCTCGGTGACGAGGATCTCGTCGCCGGGGCGCAGCACGAAGCGCTCGTCCTTGGGCTCCTGCGTCGGCGCCGCGTTGGAGAACGCGTAGGCGACGAGGTTGAGCGCCTCGGTGGCGTTCTTGGTGAACACCACCTCGTCCGCCGGAGCACCGACGAAGGCGGCGATCGTCGCGCGGGCCGCCTCGAAGTCGTCGGTGGCCTCCTCGGCGAGCTGGTGCGCGCCGCGGTGCACGGCCGCGTTGTGCTGCTCGTAGAAGGCCCTCTCGGCGTCGAGGACGGCGGTCGGCTTGTGCGACGTGGCCCCGGAGTCGAGGTAGACGAGCGGCCTGCCGTCGCGCACCGTGCGCGCGAGGATCGGGAACTCGCCGCGGATCGCGGCGAGCTCCCTCTCCGTCAGGGGCAGGACGTCGGGCATCGGGCTCAGGCCTGCGTCGCCACGGCCGGGGCCGGGGCCAGGTAGCGGTCGTAGCCCTCGTCCTCGAGGCGGTCGGCCAGCTCGGGGCCGCCCTGCTCGACGACCTTGCCGTCGACGAAGACGTGCACGAAGTCGGGCTTGATGTAGCGCAGGATGCGCGTGTAGTGCGTGATGAGCAGGACGCCGAGGTCGCTGCCCTCCTTGGCGCGGTTGACGCCCTCGGAGACGATCTTGAGCGCGTCGACGTCGAGGCCGGAGTCGGTCTCGTCGAGCACGGCCACCTTCGGCTTGAGCAGCTCCATCTGGAGGATCTCGTGGCGCTTCTTCTCGCCACCGGAGAAGCCCTCGTTGACGTTGCGCTCGGCGAAGGCGGGGTCCATGCGCAGGTCGGCCATGGCGGACTTGACGTCCTTGACCCAGGTGCGCAGCTTGGGGGCCTCGCCGTCGATGGCGGTCTTGGCCGTGCGGAGGAAGTTGCTCACGGTCACGCCGGGCACCTCGACGGGGTACTGCATCGCGAGGAAGAGGCCCGCGCGGGCGCGCTCGTCGACGCTCATCGCGAGGACGTCCTCGCCGTCGAGCGTCACGGTGCCGCCGGTGACGGTGTACTTCGGGTGGCCGGCGATGCTGTAGGCCAGCGTCGACTTGCCGGAGCCGTTCGGCCCCATGATCGCGTGGGTCTCCCCCGACTTCACGGTGAGGTCGACCCCGCGCAGGATCTCCTTGGGGCCGTCCTCGGTCTCGACCGAGACCGTCAGTCCCTTGATCTCGAGCGTGCTCATGGGTCAGTTCTCCTTGCTGGTGCTGGGGATGTCGGTGCTGGGGGTGTGCTGGGTGGGAGCCGCGTACGCCGTCGCCGCGAGCTCCTCCTCGATGGCCGCGGTGATCTCGTCGCGCAGGTCGGCGAGCGGGATCTCCCGGATGATGTCGGCGAAGAAGCCGCGCACGACGAGACGCTTGGCCTCGTCCTCGGTGATGCCGCGCGACTGCAGGTAGAACAGCTGCAGGTCGTCGAAACGCCCTGTCGCAGAGGCGTGCCCGGCTCCCTCGATCTCGCCGGTCTCGATCTCGAGGTTCGGCACCGAGTCGGCGCGGGCGCCGTCGGTGAGCACGAGGTTGCGGTTGAGCTCGTACGTGTCGGTGCCCTCGGCCTCGGCCCGGATGAGGACGTCGCCGACCCAGACCGTGCGGGCCGTCTCGCCCTGCAGCGCGCCCTTGTAGGTGACGCGGCTCTTGCAGTGCGCGGCGTTGTGGTCGATGTACGAGCGGTGCTCGAGGTGCTGGCCGGCGTCGGCGAAGTAGACGCCGAGCAGCGTCGCGTCGCCGCCGGGGCCCGCGTAGCGCACGTTGGCGTTGACGCGCACGACCTCGCCGCCGAGCGTCACCGAGAGGTGCTTGTAGCGCGCGTCGCGGCCGACGAGGGCGTCGTGCTGCGCGAGGTGCTGCGCGTCGTCGTCCCAGCGCTGCACCGAGACGAGCGTCAGGTCGGAGCCGTCACCCGTGACGACGGAGACGAGCTGCGAGTAGCGGCTCGAGCCGGTGTGCTCGACGACGACGGTCGCCTTGGAGAAGCGGCCGGCCCGCACGACGAGGTGGCCGTGCACGGGCTCGCCGCCCTGGCCGACGAGCGAGAGGCGCACGGGCTCGTCGAGCTCGGCGTCGGCGGGGATGTCGAGGAGCAGCGCGCTCCCGGCCGCCCCGGCGACGACGGCCGCGCGGTCCTGCGGGGGCAGGATGCCGAGGGCCTGCGCCGCCGCGGCGTCGACGACCGAGGTCGTGACGCCCGCGGGCAGCTGCGTGCCGATCTCGAGGCGACCCGAGGCGCCGTCGGCGAGCAGGTCGCGCAGCTTCTTGACCGGCGTGAAGCGCCAGTCCTCCTCGCGGCCGGTGGGCACCGGGAAGTCGGCGACGTCGAACGACGCCGTGCGCTCGGCCCGCGACTGGTCGGGCACGAAGGCGGCGGCCGAGTCGGTGTGGGCGGCAGCGCCGGGCAGGGTGGCGGTCGTGCTGGGGGCGGCGTCGGGCACCGTGGTCTCGCTCTGCTGGGTCTCGGGGTTGTCGGTGGTCGTGTCAGCCAGAAGGCCCATCAGCCGACGGCTCCTTCCATCTGCAGCTCGATGAGGCGGTTGAGCTCGAGGGCGTACTCCATCGGCAGCTCCCGCGCGATCGGCTCGATGAAGCCGCGCACGATCATCGCCATCGCCTCGTCCTCGGCCATGCCGCGGGACATGAGGTAGAAGAGCTGGTCCTCGGAGACCTTCGAGACGGTGGCCTCGTGGCCCATCGAGACGTCGTCCTCGCGGATGTCGACGTAGGGGTAGGTGTCCGAGCGGCTGATCGTGTCGACGAGCAGGGCGTCGCAGCGCACCGTCGAGGCCGAGTGCGAGGCGCCCTCAAGCACCTGCACGAGGCCGCGGTAGCTCGCACGACCGCCGCCACGGGCGACCGACTTGCTGATGATCGAGCTCTTCGTGTTGGGCGCGGCGTGCACCATCTTGCTGCCGGTGTCCTGGTGCTGGCCCTCGCCGGCGAAGGCGATCGAGAGGGTCTCACCCTTGGCGTGCTCGCCCATGAGGAAGACGGCGGGGTACTTCATCGTCACCTTGGAGCCGATGTTGCCGTCGACCCACTCCATCGTGGCGCCCTCCTCGCAGGTGGCGCGCTTCGTGACGAGGTTGTAGACGTTGTTCGACCAATTCTGGATCGTCGTGTAGCGCACGCGGGCGTTCTTCTTGACGATGATCTCGACGACGGCCGAGTGCAGCGAGTCCGACTTGTAGATCGGGGCGGTGCAGCCCTCGACGTAGTGCACGTACGAGCCCTCGTCGGCGATGATGAGCGTCCGCTCGAACTGGCCCATGTTCTCGGTGTTGATGCGGAAGTACGCCTGCAGCGGGATGTCGACGTGGACGCCCTTGGGCACGTAGATGAACGAGCCACCCGACCAGACGGCCGTGTTGAGCGCGGCGAACTTGTTGTCGCCGGCGGGGATCACCGTCGCGAAGTGCTCGCGGAAGATGTCCTCGTGCTCCTTGAGCGCGGTGTCGGTGTCGAGGAAGATGACGCCCTGCTGCTCGAGGTCCTCGCGGATCTGGTGGTAGACGACCTCCGACTCGTACTGCGCGGCGACGCCGGAGACGAGGCGCTGCTTCTCGGCCTCGGGGATGCCGAGACGGTCGTAGGTGTTCTTGATGTCCTCGGGCAGGTCGTCCCACGTGGCCGCCTGCTTCTCCGTCGACTTCACGAAGTACTTGATGTTCTGGAAGTCGATGCCGGTGAGGTCGGAGCCCCACGACGGCATGGGCTTCTTGCCGAAGAGCGAGAGGCTCTTGAGGCGCAGCTTCGTCATCCACTCCGGCTCGCTCTTGCGCGCCGAGATGTCGCGCACGACGTCCTCGTTGAGGCCACGACGGGCGGTCGCACCGGCCACGTCGCTGTCGGCCCAGCCGTACTCGTAGGTGCCGATGCCCTTGAGACCCGGGTTGAGCTCTTCGATGTGGGTGGTCATGAGGAACCTTCCTTGACGTGCGTGAGCGTGTCGGTCCGTGCAGTGGTGACGGTCGTGCTGGTGGTGGGGAGCGTGCTGGGGGTCGAGCCCGCGTCGGGCCCGCCCGCCGGTGCAACAGCCGCGGGTGGCGGTGTCTTCCGCCCCCGGCCGGCGAGTCCGCCGGTCGGGACGAAGGTCGTGCAGACGTGGTGGCCACCGGCGAGCGTGGCCAGGCGCTGGACGTGGACGCCGAGCAGGCGCGAGAACGCGTCGGTCTCGGCCTCGCAGAAGGCGGGGAACTCGGCGGCGACGTGCTGCACCGGGCAGTGGCCCTGGCACAGCTGCACCCCGGTCAGCCCGCCCGTGCCGACCGGACGCGCGGTGGCGGCGAAGCCGTCCTCGCTCAGGGCCTCGACGAGCGCGGCGGTGCGCGCGGTGGGGTCCTCGCCCGCGGCGGCGAGCCGGTCGGCATACCTGCTCTCGAGGGCGGCGACGCGCGTGCGGGCGAAGTCGGTGACGGCGTTGGGCCCGGCGTGGCCCTCGAGGTAGCGCAGCACCTCGACGGCGAGCGCGTCGTAGTCGGCCTCGAGGGCGCCGTGGCCGGCGTCGGAGACGACGTAGGCGCGGGCCGGGCGACCACGGCCCCGGCGACCGCCGACGGGCTCGTGCGGCTCGACCGCGCCCTGCTCCACGAGCGCGTCGAGGTGGCGGCGCACCGCGGCGGGCGTCAGGTCGAGGCTGCGGCCGAGCTCGGCCGCCGTGATCGGGCCGTCGGCCGAGACCGCGTGGAGCACTCGCGAGCGCGTGCGCGACTCGAGCGGCGAGACGGGCTGGCCGTCGTCGCCGTCCTTCGTCTCACGCGGAGCGTGCTCATCGAAAAACACCACACCATTGTGACGTAATTGCGAACACCGGGTCCAGTCAGGGGACCCTAACCGGCGTCAGCGAGTGGGCGGTGCCGAGCCGTGGTCGGCGTCGTGGTGGGCCTCGGAGTGCGCGCCGTGGGCGTCGTGGTCGTCGTGGTCGAAGTCGAGGTCGCCGTCCTGGTCGTCGTCCCCCTCGTCCGGGTCATCGACGTCGTCGGCCTCGGGCGGCATGATGACCGACGGCATCCGGACCCGGGGCGGCGCGACGGCGTCGTCGCCGAACCAGCGGCGCCGCAGCGGGGCCGTCGCCCAGCCGAGCGGGCAGGTGAGCACGTAGCCGTAGGCGAGCGCCATGCCGGTGGCGCCCGGGAAGAGCACGAGGCCGAGCACGACGACCACACCGATCGGCACCGTGATCCGCAGGTGCCGCGGCGAGAGCAGGTCGCGGAACGAGCGGAACCGGAACGACGACGCCATGAGGGCAGCCGGGAGCACGCCGGCCGCGACGGGCACGAGCGGGGCCCAGTCGTAGAGCGGGTCGCCGATCGCGAGCACCGTGGAGATGACGACGCCCGCGGCCCCCGGGCTCGCCAGCCCGACGAAGTAGCGCTTGTCGGCGAGCGGGTCGATCGTCACGTTGAAGCGGGCGAGGCGGTAGGCCGCGCACGCCAGCCAGAACATCGCCCCCGCCCACGCCCACACCGGGTATGCCGGCAGCGCCCACGTGTAGACGAGCACCGCCGGCGCGATGCCGAAGGAGATGAGGTCGGCCAGCGAGTCGAACTGCAGCCCGAAGGGCGTGATCGCCCCGACGGCGCGGGCCACCGCGCCGTCGCAGATGTCGAGCACGATCGAGATGCCGACGAGCACGGCCGCCGTGCGGAAGTGGCCCTGGAACGACAGGAGCACCGAGCTGAAGCCGCACAGCATGTTGCCGAGCGTGAAGAGGCTGGGCAGGGTGGCCCGGGCCCGCACGCGTGGGTTGAGCCGATCGAGCGGGATGACGCGAGCGCCGGTGGCCGACACGAGCCGCATCCGGCGACTCACACGGTCACGGCGGCGGTCGTGGGCGGCTGGGTCGATCGTCACGGGTGGGCTCCGTCAGGGTCGCTCGGTGGGTCGCCCCGGCCGGGCCCGGGGGGGTCGGCGACCGGTGCGGCCGGTGCGATGACCGGCGTGGTCGGGACCGAGCCTAGACTCATGAGTCATGACCGCCGCGGTGACACTGTCCGATCTGCACCGCTCGTTCGGCCGGGTCACCGCCCTCGACGGCCTCACGTGGTCGGCTCCGGCCGGGCGCGTCACGGCCGTGCTGGGTCCCAACGGCGCCGGCAAGACGACCGCCGTCGAGTGCGCCGTCGGCCTGGCCCGCCCCGACCGCGGTGCGGTGCGCGTGCTCGGGGCCGACCCGTGGCAGGCCGACGCCGACCACCGGGCCCGTGTCGGGGTCATGCTCCAGGCGGGCGGCCTGCCCAACGGCACGAAGCCGCTGCGCCTGCTGCGCCACCTCGCGCGCCTCTACGCCGACCCCCTCGACGTCGACGACGTCGCGGAGCGCCTCGGCGTGACGCAGTTCGCCGGCACGACCGTGCGCCGGCTCTCGGGCGGGCAGAAGCAGCGGCTCGCGCTCGCCGCAGCCCTGCTCGGGCGCCCCGAGGTGCTCTTCCTCGACGAGCCCGCCGCCGGGCTCGACCCGCACGGGCGCCTCGACGTCTGGGACCTCGTCGCCGCCCAGCGCGACGCCGGCACGACCGTCGTCGTGACGACGCACTCCTTCGAGGAGGCCGAGCGCCTCGCCGACCACCTCGTCATCATGAACGCCGGCCGCACCGTCGCGGAGGGCACGCCCGGGTCGGTGACGGCCGGGCGCTCGCTCGAGGACGTCTACTTCAGCCTGACCCGCAAGGGAGCCGCGTGAGCACCACCCCGACCTCGCCGCCCTCGCCGACCACTCCGGGCACCCCGGGCCCCCCGGGCACCGCGACCGGCGCGGGCCGCGCGCACGCCGCGCCGCCCCGGCAGCGCGTGCTCGCGCAGGCCCGCTTCGAGGTGGGCAGCCTGCTGCGCAACGGCGAGCAGCTGCTCGTCTCGCTCGTGCTGCCCGCGATGGCCCTCGTCGGCCTGCACCTCAGCACCGCGCCGTCGCTCGGCCCGGGCGACCGCACCGCGCTGGCCGTGGCCGGCGTCGTCGCGCTCTGCGTCGTGTCGGCCGCCTTCACCTCGCAGGCGATCGCGACCGGCTTCGACCGGCGCTACGCCGTGCTGCGCTACCTCGGGGTGACCCCGCTCGGGCGCGGTGGCCTCGTCGCGGCGAAGGTGCTCGCGACGCTCGCCGTCGAGGTCGTCCAGATCGCCCTCATCGCCGCGCTCGGTCTCGCCCTCGGCTGGCGGCCGCCCGTCGCCGGGCTCGCATATGCCGTCCTGTTCGTCGTGCTCGGCACGTGGGCCTTCGTCGCGCTCGCGCTCCTGCTCGCCGGCACGCTGCGGGCCGAGGCCGTGCTCGCCGTCGCCAACCTCGTCTGGGTCGTCCTGCTCGCCGTCGGTGGCGTCGTCGTGCCGCGCACCGAGCTGCCCGCCGGGGTGTCGCACGTCATCGGCCTGCTGCCGTCGGCGGGCCTGGGCGACGGCCTCCGCTCGGCCCTCGTCGCCGGCGAGCTGAACCTCTCGGCCCTGCTCGTCGTCCTCGGGTGGGCAGGAGTCGCGACGGCGCTCGCGGCGCGGCTGTTCCGCTTCGACGACTGACCAGGTGAGACTGACCAGGTGAGACTGACCGGGTGAGGCCGGCGGTGCGGAGCGCCACCGGAACCCAAAGCACCCCCGCACCCTGGAGGCGACGTTGTTCGACTACATCCTCGGCCTGCCGATGCACGCCCTCGTGATCCACGCCGTCGTCGTGCTCGTGCCCCTCTCGGGCCTGCTCGCCATCGGCTACGTCGCCCGCCCCGACTGGCGGCGCGTCCTGCGCTGGCCGACGGCTGCCGGCGCCCTCATCTCGGGCGTGACGGCGTTCGTCGCCGCCGAGAGCGGCGAGGCCCTGCAGCGGCGGGTGTCGCAGGTGCGCGCGAGCACCACCGACTTCGAGTTGCTCTCCCGGCACACCGCCTGGGGCGACCGGGCCAAGCTGCTCTGCCTCGTCTTCATGGTGCTGACGCTCGTGGCGCTGTGGTTCGTGCGCCCGCCCGAGGAGGAGTCGCCGCGCGGCCACGCCTTCGACGTCCTCATCGGCACCCTCGTCGTGCTCGCCGCCGTCGCGGCGACCACCACGGTCGCCATCGCCGGGCACGCCGGCTCGCAGGTCGTCTGGAACGGCTTGGCCTGACGAGGCACCGAGCCGCACACCCGGCCGCACACCCGGCCGCGTACCCGGCCGCGCACCGGGCACCCCGCAGTCCGGCATACCCTTGGAGGGTGTCCTCCACCCCCACCGTGACCGGCGCGGAACCGTCCGTGCGCGCCGGGCGCGTCGCCCGTGTCGTCCGCCACCTCCCGCGCCTCCCCGCCCGCTGGGTCCGCCCCGTGCTCGTCGCGAACCTCGTCGCCGAGGTCGGCATCGTCGTGACGGGCGGCGTCGTGCGCCTGACCGGCAGCGGCCTCGGGTGCAGCACCTGGCCGGAGTGCCAGCCGGGCTCGTTCACCCCGGTGCGCACGCCCGAGAGCGCCTACCACGACCTCGTCGAGTTCGGGAACCGGACGCTGACCGGGGTCGTCGCCGTGCTCGCCCTCGTCACCCTCTACGTCGTGCTGACGACGTGGCCCGACCGCCGGCGCATGCAGCTGGTCGCCGTCGGCGTGCTCGCCGGCATCCCGGCCCAGGCGGTGCTCGGCGGCATCACGGTGCTGACGGGACTCAACCCGTGGCTCGTCATGGGTCACTTCCTGCTCTCGATGGTGCTCATCGCCTTCTCGTCCGCGCTGGTGCGCGGCTCCCGGGACGAGGTCTCCGGCCCGGGCGAGCTCGTCGTGCACCCGCTCGCGCGCCGGCTCGCCCTCGGCACGAGCGCCGTCGGCGCCGTCGTGCTCCTGCTCGGCACCATCGTGACCGGCTCGGGCCCGCACTCGGGCGACGCCGACACGCCGGCCCGCACCGGCTTCGACCCGCGCTTCGTCTCGTGGATGCACGCCGACGCCGTCATGCTCTTCGTCGGGCTCGTCGTCGCCACGCTCGTGGCCGTGCGCATCACCGCGACGACCGACCGGGCCAGACGGTCCTGGGACATGGTGCTCGTCGTGACGCTCGCGCAGGGGCTCGTGGGCTACGTGCAGTACTTCACCGGGCTGCCGGAGCTGCTCGTGCTCGTGCACATGCTCGGTGCGAGCCTCCTCGTCGTCACCCTCACCGTCGGCGTGCTCTCCACCCGCCGGAACCCGGTCTGACGCGCGTTGCCTAGGCTGGGCGCGTGACCGACCAGCCGACCCTGCGCGACGGCGAGCTCGTGCTCCGCCCGTGGGAGCTCGACGACAGCACGGCCACCCGCACCCTGCACGACCCCGAGATCGCGCGCTGGTTCGACTTCCCGCACACGCCTCCCCCGGAGGACGAGCACCTCGCCTGGATCGAGGGCACGCACGCGGAGTGGGCCGAGCGGCGCAAGGCGACCTTCGTCGTCGACTGGCGCGGGGAGCCCGCCGGCACCGTCGACGTGCGCGTGCAGGAGCCCGGCGTCGGCGTCCTCTCGTGGGCCGTCTACGCCCCCTTCCGTGGCCACGGCATCGCCTGGCGCGCCGTGCGGCTGCTCGTCGAGTGGGCCTTCGAGGCGCTCGAGCTCGAACGCGTCGAGGCCCACGTCAACCCGGACAACCGCGCGTCGGTGCGCACGGCGCTGCGGGCCGGGCTGCGCCGCGAGGGACGGCTGCGTGGCAACGCCGTGCTCGCGGGCGTGCGCCAGGACACCCTCGTGCTCGGGCGCCGCCGTGACGACCCGCACCCGGACACGCGCGAGGGCTTCACCTCGATGCTCGACTCCACCCTGCCGACGAAGCGCGCCATCGCCCAGGGCGTGCTGCGCTCGACGACGGGTGGCCTGCTGCTCTGCGAGCTCGTCTACAAGCGCGAGTGGGACCTGCCCGGTGGTGTCGTCGACCAGCACGAGTCGCCGGCCGCCTGCGTCGTGCGCGAGGTCCGCGAGGAGCTGGACCTCGAGGTGCGCGCCGGCGAGCTGCTCGCCGTCAACTGGCTGCCGCCGCTGCAGGGGTGGGCCGACGCGACCGTCTTCGTCTTCGACCTCGGCACCGTCGAGCCGGATGCCGCGGCGCGGGCCCACCTGCAGGCCCGCGAGATCCGCGCGGTGCACTGGACGGGACCCGATGACTGGGCCACGCGGGTGGCGCCCTACAACGCGCGCCTGCTGCGCCGCCTGCACCAGCACCGGGGCGGGACGCTCTACCTCGAGGACGGCACGCCGACCGGCTGAGCGCGGCGGCCGGCATACGGCCTCGGCGGCGACCTCCCGGTCACGTGACGACGGTCAGGAGAAGAACGGCAGCGGCAGGTGCCAGACGGGATCGATCGCGACGCCGACGAAGAGGATCGTCAGGTACGTGATGGAGAAGTGGAAGAGGCGCATCGGGCGCAGCACGTCCTCCGCCACGCCCGCGCGGGCCTTGGCGAGCAGGCGGTGCGCCTCGAGGAGGAAGAGCGCGCCCGCGACCACGGCGGCGACGGTGTAGACCCAACCGACCTGCTGCACCGGGATGAGCGCGAGCGACGTCAGCACCATGGCCCAGGAGTAGACGACGATCTGGCGCGCGACGACGACGAAACGCTCGACGACCGGCAGCATCGGCACGTGCGCGGACGCGTAGTCGTCCTTGTAGCGCAGCGACAGCGGCCAGTAGTGCGGCGGCGTCCAGAAGAAGATGACGAGGAAGAGGATGAAGGCCGACCAGCTGAGCGAGTCGGTGACGGCCGACCAGCCGATGAGCACCGGCATGCAACCGGCGGCCCCACCCCAGACGATGTTCTGCGCCGTGCGGCGCTTGAGCAGCAGGGTGTAGCCGAAGACGTAGAAGAGCAACGCCGCGAGGGCGAGCCAGGCGCTCAGCCAGTTGACGAGCAGGCCGAGCCACAGCGTCGAGGCGACCGCGAGCGCGACGCCGAAGACGAGGGCCGCACGCGGGCTCACCGTCCCGGTGACGAGGGGGCGCTTGCTCGTGCGGTGCATGACCGCGTCGATGTCGCGGTCGATGTAGCAGTTGAGCGTGTTGGCCGCGCCCGCCGAGAGCGTGCCGCCGACGACCGTCGCGACGACGAGCCAGAGGTCCGGCACGCCCTGCTCCGCGAGGAACATGACGGGGATCGTCGTGATGAGGAGCAGCTCGATGATCCGCGGCTTCATCAGCGAGACGTACTGTCCGATCAGGAACTTCAGCCCACTGCCGTCCGGACCGTTCAGCGCCGAGAGGTCGGCGCGGGGGTCCACCGTTGTCACTGACATCCTCACCGCTGGTACGTCGCTCCGACCGGGGGGTACGGAACCCTTGCGTCGCAAGTCTAGACCGTCGGCGCGGACGGTCGGCACCGCACCAGCACGAGCACGTACCGCCCGTCGGGCGAGGTGTCGTCCCCTCCGAGCCGGGGACTAGGCTCGCTCCCGTACGCGATCCGCCGTGTCGAAGGAGAACCGTTCCGTGCCCACCGCTGCGTCCAGCACCACCGCCCCGGCGAAGAAGCCCGCCCGATCCAGCACCGCGAGAACGGGAAAGGCGAAGGGCGTGCTGGCACAGCGTGACCCGGGTCTGCCGCTCCCCCGCGCGAGGAAGGCCGGCTGGAGCGACCTCGACGTCCGGGCCGTCGACACGACGCGCCTGCTCGCGGCCGACGCCGTGCAGAAGGTCGGCAACGGCCACCCCGGAACGGCCATGTCGCTCGCGCCGCTCGCCTACCTGCTCTACCAGAACGTCATGACGCACGACCCGTCCGACCCGACGTGGCTCGGGCGCGACCGTTTCGTGCTCTCGTGCGGTCACTCGAGCCTGACGCAGTACGTCCAGCTCTACCTCAGCGGCTACGGCCTCTCGCTCGACGACCTCAAGTCGCTGCGCACGTGGGGCTCGCTGACGCCCGGCCACCCCGAGGTGCACCACACACCCGGCGTCGAGATCACGACCGGGCCGCTCGGCTCGGGCCTCGCCTCGGCCGTCGGCATGGCGATGGCCCAGCGCCGCCAGCGCGGCCTCTTCGACCCGGACGCCAAGCCCGGCACCAGCCCGTTCGACCACTCGGTCTACGTCATCGCCTCCGACGGCGACATGCAGGAGGGTGTCTCGCACGAGGCCTGCGCCCTCGCCGGCCACCAGGAGCTCGGCAACCTCACGGTCGTCTACGACGCCAACCAGATCTCCATCGAGGACGACACCGACATCGCCTTCAGCGAGGACGTCGCCGCGCGCTTCGAGGCGTACGGCTGGCACGTCGTCGAGGTCGACTGGCGCCAGGACGCGAACGGCGCGACCTACGTCGAGGACGTCGACGCGCTGCTCGCCGCGATCCGCTCCGGCGACAAGGTGACGAACAAGCCGACCCTCGTCGTGCTCCACACGATCATCGCGTGGCCCGCCCCGACGAAGCAGAACACGGGCAAGTCGCACGGCTCGGCCCTCGGCGATGCGGAGATCGGCGCGACGAAGGAGCTGCTCGGCTTCGACCCGAAGAAGACCTTCACCGTCGAGCCCGCCGTGCTCAAGCACGCCCGCGACGTCGTCAAGCGGGGCAAGGCCGCCCACCGCGAGTGGAACACCGCGTTCAAGGCGTGGCGCAAGGCCAACCCGGACCGCGCGGCCCTGCTCGACCGCATCCTCGCCGGCGACGCCCCCGCGGGCCTCGCCAAGGCGCTGCCGACGTTCCCGGCCGACGAGAAGGGCGTCGCGACGCGCGCCGCCTCCGGCAAGGTGCTGACCGCGCTCGCCGACGTCATGCCCGAGCTCTGGGGCGGCTCGGCCGACCTCGCCGAGTCGAACAACACGACGATGGAGGGCCAGCCCTCGTTCATCCCCTCCGGCAAGCAGACGTCGACGTGGACGGGTGGCCCCTTCGGGCGCACGCTGCACTTCGGCATCCGTGAGAACGGGATGGGCATGATCCTCAACGGGATCGCGCTCGAGGGCCTGACCCGCCCCTACGGCGGCACCTTCCTCGTCTTCTCCGACTACATGCGGCCGGCCGTGCGCCTCGCGGCGATCCAGCAGGCACCCGTCACGTACGTGTGGACCCACGACTCCATCGGGCTCGGCGAGGACGGCCCGACGCACCAGCCGATCGAGCACCTCGCCTCGCTCCGCGCGATCCCCGGCCTCGACGTCGTGCGCCCCGCGGACGCCAACGAGACGGCGGCGGCGTGGGCGCAGATCCTCACCAACGCCAACGGCCCGGCCGCCCTGTGCCTGACCCGTCAGCCGGTGCCGACGTGGGACCGGAAGAAGTACGGGAAGACCAGCGGTGTCGCCAAGGGCGCCTACGTGCTCGTCGAGGAGTCGCGTGCGGGTGACCCGGACGTCGTCCTCGTGGCCACCGGCTCGGAGGTGCAGCTCGCCGTGAGCGCGGCCGAGAAGCTCGAGAAGTCGCGCATCTCCACGCGCGTCGTGTCGATGCCGTGCCGGGAATGGTTCGAGAAGCAGAGCCGTTCCTACCAGGACAAGGTTCTGCCGCCGGCAGTCCGCGCCCGTGTCAGCGTCGAGGCGGGGATCTCGATGGGCTGGCACGACATCGTCGGTGACGCCGGGCGCATCGTCAGCATCGAGCACTTCGGTGCCTCGGCCGACCAGGCGACGCTGTACCGCGAGTTCGGCATCACCGCCGAGGCCGTCGTCAAGGCCGCCAAGGACTCCCTCAAGGCCGCCGGACGCGCCGCCACTCGGGCGCCCGGCGTCACCGAGACCAACCCGGCCCGCGCCGCCCAGAGCGCGTCCACGGACGTCATGGGTGGCGACGCGGGGACCGGCAGCGGCAACGCCGCCGGCGCGGCAGCCGCATCCGCTACGAGCAAGGGGAAGTGACCAGCATGACCAACCCGAACACCCAGGCCCTGTCCGACGCCGGAGTCTCCATCTGGCTCGACGACCTGTCCCGCGAGCTCATCGAGACCGGCAAGATCTCCGACCTCATCACCGAGCGCAACGTCGTCGGCCTGACGTCGAACCCGTCGATCTTCCAAGCGGCCCTGTCCAAGGGAGAGCGCTACAACGACGACCTCGCGGCCCTGACGAAGGACGGCAAGGACGTCGAGGAGGTCGTCCACGCGCTGACGACGTCCGACGTGCGCAACGCCTGCGACCTCTTCCTCCCGCTCTACGAGTCCACGAAGGGCGTCGACGGCCGCGTCTCCATCGAGGTCGACCCGCGCCTCGCGCACGACACCGAGAAGACCATCGAGCAGGCCATGTCGCTCCACGAAGCCGTGGGCCGCGAGAACGTCCTCATCAAGATCCCGGCGACGAAGGCCGGCCTGCCGGCCATCACCGCCGCCATCGCCGAGGGCATCAGCGTCAACGTGACGCTCATCTTCTCGCTCGAGCGCTACCGGGCCGTCATGAACGCCTACCTCGAGGGCCTCGAGAAGGCGCACGCCGCCGGTCACGACCTGTCCAAGATCCACTCGGTCGCCTCGTTCTTCGTCTCGCGCGTCGACTCGGAGATCGACAAGCGGCTCGACGCCATCGGCACCGACGAGGCCCGCGGCCTCAAGGGCAAGGCCGGCCTGGCCAACGCCCGCCTCGCCTACCAGGCGTTCGAGGAGGTCTTCTCGACGCCCCGCTGGGGCACGCTCGCCGAGGCCGGCGCCAACGCGCAGCGCCCGCTCTGGGCCTCCACCGGCGTCAAGGACCCGGCCTACCCCGACACGATGTACGTCACCGAGCTCGTCACGGCGAATGTCGTCAACACGATGCCCGGCGCGACGCTCGAGGCGACCGCCGACCACGGCGACGTGCACGGCGACACCGTGACCGGCGGCTACGAGCTCGCGAGCAACCTGCTCGACGACCTCGAGCGCGTCGGCGTCTCCTACAACGAGGTCGTCGAACTGCTCGAGACCGAGGGCGTCGAGAAGTTCGAGAAGGCCTGGGGCGAGCTGCTCGACGGCGTCACCGCGGAGATGGAGAAGGTGACCGCATGAGCTCGCTGTCCGTCAGCGCATCAGGAGCTGCGGCGGACGCGATCGGGAGGCACGTGCCCGGCCTCGTCGAGGACGCCGTCGCGAGCCGACTCTTCGCCAAGGACGCCACCCTGTGGGGTCCGGATGCCGAGTCCGAGTCACGGATCCGCCTCTCCTGGGTGGGTCTCCCCCGTTCCTCGCGCCCGCTCGTCGGCGAGATCGCCGCGATGCGCGAGTCCTTCGCCGAGCAGGGCCTGACGCACGTCGTGCTCTGCGGCATGGGCGGTTCCTCGCTCGCCCCCGAGGTCATCTGCGCCACCGCCGGGAAGCCGCTGGTGGTGCTCGACTCCTCCGACCCCGACTACGTGCGCCGCGCGCTCGGTGACGACCTGGAGCACACCGTCGTCGTCGTGTCGAGCAAGTCGGGCTCCACCGTCGAGACCGACTCGCAGCGCCGCGCCTACGAGCAGGCGTTCACCGACGCCGGCATCGACCCGGCCGCGCGCATCGTCATCGTCACCGACCCGGGCAGCCCCCTCGACGCCGAGTCGCGCGAGAAGGGCTACCGCGTCGTCAACGCCGACCCCGAGGTCGGCGGGCGCTACTCCGCCCTCACCGCCTTCGGCCTCGTGCCGAGCGGCCTGGCCGGCGTCGACGTCGAGGGCCTCCTCGACGACGCCGAGTCGGTCGCCGACCTGCTCGCCGAGGACGACGACGCCAACCCCGGCCTGCGCCTGGGCGCCGCCATGGCGGGCACCGACCCGCTGCGCGACAAGCTCGTGCTCGTCGACGACGGCTCCGGCATCGTCGGGTTCGCCGACTGGGCCGAGCAGCTCATCGCCGAGTCGACCGGCAAGAACGGCACGGGCGTGCTGCCCGTCGTCGTCGGCGGCGACTCCGACCCCGAGGTCACCTGGCCCGCCGCCGACGTCACGGTGGCGCGCCTCGTCGACGCCGACGCCGACGTTCCCGGCGAGGGCGCCGCCTCCGAGGTGCGGGTCGGCGGGGCGCTCGGCGCCCAGCTGCTCCTCTGGGAGGTCGCGACCGCGGTCGCCGGGCGCCTGCTCGGCATCAACCCCTTCGACCAGCCGGACGTCGAGAGCGCCAAGAAGGCCGCGCGTGCCCTGCTCGACCAGGGCACCGGCGCGAGCGAGGCCCCGGCCGCCACCGACGGCGCGGTCGAGATCCGCGCCCTGGGCGGCAGCGACGGCTCGGGCGGCTGGCTCGGCGACGCGGCCACCGTGCCCGCGGCCCTCGACGCGCTCTTCGCGCAGCTCGACGCCGACCGCGGCTACGTCGCCGTCATGGCCTACCTCGACCGCCTCGCGGACGCCGACCTCGCCGAGTGCCGGGTGCCGCTCGCGCGGCGCACCGAGCGTCCGACGACCTTCGGCTGGGGCCCGCGCTTCCTGCACTCCACCGGCCAGTTCCACAAGGGTGGACCTGCTCTCGGCGTCTACCTCCAGGTGACGACGGCTCCCAAGCAGGACCTCGCCATCCCCGGCCGCGAGTTCACCTTCGGCGACTTCATCGGCTCGCAGGCCGGCGGCGACGCCGCCGTGCTCGCCGAGCACGGTCGCCCCGTGCTGCAGCTGCACCTGACCGACCACGACGCCGGTCTCGCGCAGCTGCGCGAGGTGCTGGCCGACGGAGGGCGTGCATGAGCCCGGCGCGGATCGCCCACGGCCAGAACCCGCTTCGCACCGCCGAGGACAAGCGCCTGCCCCGCATCGCGGGTCCGTGCGGCCTCGTCCTCTTCGGCGTGACGGGTGACCTCGCCCGCAAGAAGCTGATGCCGGCCATCTACGACCTCGCGAACCGCGGGCTGCTGCCACCGGGCTTCTCGCTCATCGGCTTCGCCCGTCGTGACTGGGCCACGCAGGACTTCGGCCAGGTCGTCCACGACGCCGTGAAGCAGCACGCGCGCACGCCCTTCAGCGAGGACGTCTGGCGCAACCTCTCCGAGGGGTTCCGCTTCGTGCCCGGCACGTTCGACGACCCGGTCGCCTTCGACCTGCTCGCCAAGACGGTGGCCGACCTCGACCGCGACCGCGGCACCGGTGGCAACCACGCGTTCTACCTGTCCGTCCCGCCGAGCTTCTTCGCGACGGTGTGCGAGCAGCTCGAGCGGTGCGGCCTGACGAGCGCCGACGGCGACAGCTGGCGCCGGGTCATCATCGAGAAGCCGTTCGGCCACGACCTCAAGAGCGCCCAGGAGCTCAACGAGATCGTCGAGGGCGTCTTCCCGCAGGACTCGGTCTTCCGCATCGACCACTACCTCGGCAAGGAGACGGTGCAGAACCTGCTGGCGCTCCGTTTCGCCAACCAGCTCTTCGAGCCGGTGTGGAACGCCAACTACGTCGACCACGTGCAGATCACGATGGCCGAGGACATCGGCATCGCCGGCCGCGCGGGCTACTACGACGGCATCGGCGCGGCTCGCGACGTCATCCAGAACCACCTGCTCCAGCTGCTCGCGCTGACCGCGATGGAGGAGCCGGTCTCCTTCGACGCCAAGGACCTTCGCGCGGAGAAGGAGAAGGTGCTCTCCGCCGTCCGGCTGCCCGCCGACCTCGACAAGGGGGCTGCGCGCGGTCAGTACGCGGCCGGCTGGCAGGGCGCCGAGGAGGTCGTCGGCTACCTCGCGGAGGACGGCGTCGACTCCGCCTCCACGACCGAGACGTTCGCGGCGGTGACCCTCGAGGTCGACACCCGACGCTGGGCCGGCGTGCCGTTCTACCTGCGCACCGGCAAGCGCCTCGGCAAGCGCGTCACCGAGATCGCCGTCGTGTTCAAGCGGGCGCCGCACCTGCCCTTCGAGCACACGGCGACCGAGGAGCTCGGCCAGAACGCGATCGTCATCCGCGTGCAGCCCGACGAGGGCGTCACCCTGCGCTTCGGCTCCAAGGTGCCGGGTGCGCAGATGGAGGTGCGCGACGTGACGATGGACTTCGGCTACGGCTCGTCGTTCACCGAGGCCTCCCCCGAGGCCTACGAGCGGCTCATTCTCGACGTGCTGCTCGGCGACCCGCCGCTCTTCCCGCGGCACGAGGAGGTCGAGTCGTCCTGGCGGATCCTCGACCCGCTCATGAAGCACTGGGCCAAGTCGGGCAAGCCGGAGCAGTACCCCGCCGGCACGTGGGGGCCGCCGTCGGCCGACCGCATGCTCGAACGCGACGGACGCACGTGGAGGATGCCGTGATCCGCGACCTGACCGACACCACGACCACGGGCATCAGCAAGACGCTCGTGCGGCTGCGCAACGAGGTCGGCGCCATGGCGCTCGGCCGCGTGCTCACACTCGTCGTCGTCGTCGAGGACACCGACGCCCAGCGCGCCATCGACGTCGCCAACCAGGCGAGCCGGCAGCACCCCTGCCGCATCATCGTCGTCATCTCCGGCGATCGTCGCGGCAAGAACCGGCTCGACGCCCAGATCCGCCTCGGCGGCGACGCCGGCGCGAGCGAGATCGTCGTGCTGCGCCTCTACGGTGCCCTCGCCAACCACGGGCCGAGCGTCGTCGTGCCGCTGCTGCTGCCCGACTCCCCCATCGTCGCGTGGTGGCCCGGAGAGGCGCCGGCCGACGTCGCCAAGGACCCCATCGGGGCCATGGCGCAGCGTCGGATCACCGATGCCGCCGAGCACCGCAACCCGCGACTCATGCTCAAGAAGCGCGCGGCGAGCTACAGCCCCGGCGACACCGACCTCGCCTGGACCCGGGTCACGCACTGGCGCGGCCTGCTCGCGGCTGCGATCGACCAGCCGCCGTACGAGCCGATCACCGGCGCCGTCGTCAGCGGGGCACCGGACTCCCCGTCCGCCGACCTGCTCGCCGGCTGGCTCGCCGTGCAGCTCAAGGTGCCGGTGCACCGGGTCTCGACGCCGCGGGGCTCCGGCATCACGGCCGTGCGCCTCGAGCGCAAGAGCGGCCCCGTCGACCTCGTGCGCCCCGGCGACGTCGTCGCGACGCTCTCGCAGTACGGCCAGCCCGACCGGCGGATCAGCCTGCCCCGGCGTGAGCTCCCCGAGAGCCTCGCCGACGAGCTGCGCCGCCTCGACCCCGACGAGACCTACGAGGCCGCTCTCGTGCAGGGCCTGAAGAAGCTGCTCCCGGTGCGCCTGACGGCCAGTGCGGCGGCCAAGGCCGGCAAGGCTCCCGATCCCGAGGAGGCCCGCAAGCTCGCGGCTCGCCTCGGCCGGGACGACTCGGCGCGCGAGGCCTCGGCCATGATCACGGCGCCGCCCGCGCCGGAGCACGCCGAGACCGAGCAGGTGCACGTCGCGGCGGCGCGCAAGCTCGCCGGCAAGCGCACCCCGCGCGAGAAGGAGACGGCGCGCAACCGTCAGCGGGCGGAGGCGGCGTCCTCGTCCTCGGCTGCGTCGAAGGCGTCGGGCACGTCGACGACGTCGGGCACGTCGAAGGCCTCGACCTCGGGCACGTCGAAGACCACGACGTCGAAGAAGGCCGCAGCCACGACGAAGGCCGCCGGTGCCCGCAAGGCCGCGGGCACGAAGAAGGCCGCGGTCACGAAGAAGGCCGCGGGCACGAAGAAGGCGGCGGGCACGAAGAAGGCGGCGGCGAGGACGGCCACGACGCAGCAGGCGTCGTCGTGACGGCCGAGCCGCAGGTGCTCGTCCACGCGGACAAGCAGGCGCTCGCCGACGCGGCCGCGGCCCGTCTCGTCGCGGCCCTGCAGGAGGCGCAGTCCCGCTCGCCGGAGGCCCAGGTCGCCCTGACGGGAGGCTCGATGGGCTCGGCGATCATCGCCTCGGTGGTCCGGCTGCCCGAGCGCACCGCGGTCGACTGGCAGCGGGTGCGGGTGTGGTGGGGCGACGAGCGCTACCTGCCGGCCGGCGACCCCGACCGCAACGACACCCAGAACGACGAGGCGGGCCTGCTCGAACTCGGGCTCGACCCGGCCAAGGTGCACCGGGTGGCCGGCCCGGACACCTCCGGCAGCGCCGAGGAGAGTGCCGAGGCCTACGCCCGCTCGATCCGCGAGCACGGCCAGGGCGGCTGGGACGTCGTGCTGTTCGGCGTCGGCCCGGACGGGCACGTCGCCTCGCTCTTCCCGCACCACCCCGCCCAGCGCGTCACCGATGCGATCGCCGTGGCGGTGCACGACTCCCCCAAGCCGCCGCCCGACCGCGTCAGCCTGACGTTCGAGTGCTTCGAGCGCAGCCGGCAGGTCTGGTTCCTCGTCTCGGGCGCCGACAAGGCCGAGGCCGTCGCCGCCGCCCAGGCGCCCGGCGCCGACCGCTGGGAGGTGCCGGCCGCCGGACCGCGGGGCAGCGAGGCCACGCTGTGGCTCCTCGACGAGCCCGCGGCATCCGGCCTCGGCGACGAGCGCTGACGGCAGCCGGCGCTGACCGCAGGGCGCACGACGAAGGGCCCGGGATCACTCCCGGGCCCTTCGTCGTGTCAGGTCGCGCCGCGACCGTCAGGTCACTGGATGAGGCCGCGTTCGCGCAGCGTGCTCAGGGCCTCGTCGAGGATGGCCGCGCCGTCGGCGTCGCTGCGCCGCTCCTTCACGTAGGCCAGGTGCGTCTTGTAGGGCTCGACCTTCGGCGGGGCCGGCGGGTTCTCCTTGTCCTGCCCGGCGGGGAAGCCGCAGCGGGGGCAGTCCCACGTCTCGGGGAGCACCATGCCCGGCTCCTCGGCGAAGCTCGGGCGCGTCTCGTGCCCGTTGGAGCACCAGTAGGAGATGTGGACGCGGGGGGCGGCGTCGCCGCGCTCCGCCTCGCCCATGGGGCCGGCACCGACCCGGCTGCCGCGAATGGCGTTTCCGCTTGCCATGTGTTGGTTCCTCTCAGCTCGCGAAACGGGCCAGCAGGCCCAGACCGATGATGGATGCCGCCCAGACGGCGGCGACGGCCACGGTGAACCGGTCGAGGTTGCGCTCGGCCACCGAGGAGCCGCCGAGCGAGGTCGACATGCCGCCCCCGAACATGTCGGACAGGCCACCACCCTTGCCCTTGTGCAGCAGGATGAACAGGGTCAGGACCATGCTGGACAGCACCAGCAGGACCTGCAGCACGATGCGAACCGCATCCACGTGGTCACTCCAAATCGTCGGGCTCTCGGGGCTTGCGGGCCGCAGCCCGCCGCCCGCGCGTTCCGGGCTGGTCCCGGTCGTGTTCCGGGGCTCGGGCAAGGATACCTGCCCGCACGCCCGTCGGCCGAACGCACCACTCGGGTGCGTCCGGCCGACGGCGGTACGTCAGGACGTCGCGAGGTGGTCGCGGTAGCGGCAGATCGACGCGAACTCGGTCGGGTCGATCGACGCGCCGCCCACGAGCGCGCCGTCGACGTCCTCCTGGGCCATGATCGAGGCCACGTTGTTGGCCTTGACGCTGCCGCCGTAGAGCACGCGCACGGCGTCGGCGACGTCGCCGCCGTAGAGGTCGGCGAGCAGGCTGCGCACGGCCGCGCAGACCTCCTGCGCGTCGTCCGGGGTGGCGACCTCGCCGGTGCCGATCGCCCAGATGGGCTCGTAGGCGATGACGATGGTGGCCGCCTGCTCCTTGGTGACGCCCTCGAGCGCCGCGCGCAGCTGGGCGACGACGTGCTCGACCTGGCCGCCTTCCTTGCGCACCTCGAGCGCCTCGCCGCAGCAGAGGATCGGCGTCAGGCCGTGGGCGTATGCCGCCCGCACCTTCGCGCCGACGACCTCGTCGGTCTCGCCGTGACCCTCACGACGCTCGCTGTGGCCGACCACGACGTACGTGCAGCCGAGCTTGGCGAGGAACGCGCCGGAGATGTCGCCCGTGTAGGCGCCGGAGGTGTGGGGCGAGAGGTCCTGCGCGCCGTAGCGCAGCTCGAGCTTGTCGCCCTCGACGAGCGTCTGCACGGAGCGCAGGTCGGTGAACGGCGGCAGCACGGCGACCTCGACGGCCGTGTGGTCGTGCTTGGCGTCGCGCAGCGTCCAGTCGAGCTTCTGCACGAGGTGCGTGGCCTGGAAGTGGTCGAGGTTCATCTTCCAGTTGCCGGCCATGAGCGGCACGCGGCCGACCTGCTTGGTGTCCTTGGCCATCAGGCGTCGCCCTCCTCGAGAACGGTCAGACCGGGCAGCTCCTTGCCCTCGAGGTACTCGAGGCTCGCGCCGCCACCGGTCGAGATGTGGCCGAACTGCTCGTCGTCGAAGCCGAGCTGGCGCACGGCCGCGGCGGAGTCGCCGCCGCCGACGACGGTGAGCGCACCGCGCGCGGTGATGTCGACGAGCGCCTCGGCGAGGGCCTTGGTGCCGGCGGCGTAGGGCGCCATCTCGAAGGCACCCATCGGGCCGTTCCAGAAGACGGTGCGGCAGTCGGCGAGCTTCTCGGCGAAGAGGCGGCTCGACTCGGGGCCGATGTCGAGGCCCATCCGGTCGGCCGGGATCGCGTCGACGGCGACGACCTCGTGGTCGGCGTCGGCGCTGAACGCGTCGGCGGCCACGACGTCGACGGGCAGCACGATCTCGACGCCCTCCTTCTCGGCACGCTCGAGGTAGCCCTTGACCGTGTCGATCTGGTCGGCCTCGAGCAGGCTCTTGCCGACCTCGTGGCCCTGCGCCGCGAGGAAGGTGAAGACCATGCCGCCGCCGATGAGCAGACGGTCGGCGGTGCCGAGCAGGTTGCCGATGACGCCGAGCTTGTCGGACACCTTGGCACCGCCGAGCACGACGGCATACGGCCGCTCGGGGTCCTGCGTGAGGCGACGCAGCACGTCGACCTCGGTGGAGACGAGCTGGCCCGTGGCGTGCGGCAGCAGGCGCGCGACGTCGTAGACCGACGCCTGCTTGCGGTGCACGACGCCGAAGCCGTCGGAGACGAAGACGTCTGCGAGAGAAGCGAGCTCGCCCGCGAACCCGGCGCGCTCGTCATCGGTCTTGGCGGTCTCGCCGGCGTTGAAGCGCAGGTTCTCGAGGAGCAGCACCTGGCCGTCCTCGAGCGCGGCGGCCTTGGCCTTGGCGTCGTCGCCGACGGTGTCCTCGGCGAAGACGACGTCGGCGCCGAGCACCTCACCGAGGCGCTTCGCGACGGGGGCGAGCGAGTACTTGGCCTCCGGCGCGCCCTTGGGGCGGCCGAGGTGGGCGCACACGACGACACGCGCGCCGGCGTCCGTCAGGCCCTGGATCGTCGGGGCCGACGCGCGGATGCGGCCGTCGTCGGTGATCGTCGTGCCGTCGAGCGGCACGTTGAGGTCGGACCGGACGAGCACGCGCTTGCCGCGCAGGTCGCCGAGGTCGCTGGTGGTCTTCACGCGGGATGCCTCTTCGTCAGTTGGTGGTGCAGCCGGGCATGGGTGCGGCCACCGCCCCGACGCGCTCCGGTGTCGAGAGCGGGAGCGCCGGGGCGGTGGCCGAGTGGCTCAGAGGCTCTTGCCGACGAGCGCGACGAGGTCGACGAGGCGGTTGGAGTAGCCCCACTCGTTGTCGTACCAGCCGACGACCTTGACCTGGTTGCCGATGACCTTGGTGAGGCCGGCGTCGAAGATGCACGAGGCGGGGTCGGTCTCGATGTCCTTGGAGACGATCTCGTCCTCGGTGTAGACGAGGAAGCCCTTGAGCGGGCCCTCGGCGGCGGCCTTGACCGCGGCGTTGACCTCCTCGACCGTCGTCTCGCGGCCGGCCTCGAAGGTGAGGTCGGTGGCCGAGCCGGTCGGCACCGGGACGCGCAGCGCGTAGCCGTCGAGCTTGCCCTTCAGCTCGGGCAGCACGAGCGAGACGGCCTTGGCCGCGCCCGTCGTGGTCGGCACGATGTTGAGGGCGGCGGCGCGGGCGCGGCGGAGGTCCTTGTGCGGGGCGTCCTGCAGGTTCTGGTCCTGCGTGTAGGCGTGGATCGTCGTCATGAGGCCCTTGACGATGCCGAACTCGTCGTTGAGGGCCTTGGCCATCGGCGCGAGGCAGTTCGTCGTGCACGAGGCGTTGGAGATGACGGTGTGCTTCTCGGCGTCGTAGAGGTCGTGGTTGACGCCCATGACGATGGTGATGTCCTCGTTCTTGGCCGGGGCCGAGATGATGACCTTCTTGGCGCCACCGTCGATGTGCGCCTTGGCCTTCTGCGCGTCGGTGAAGAAGCCGGTGGACTCGACGATGACGTCGGCGCCGACGCCGGCCCAGTCGATGTTCGCCGGGTCGCGCTCCTCGAAGACGCGGATCGCCTTGCCGTCGACGATGATCGACGTGTCGTCGTAGGTGACCTCGCCGGGGAAGCGGCCCAGGATCGAGTCGTACTTGAGCAGGTGGGCGAGGGTCTTGTTGTCCATGAGGTCGTTGGTGGCCACGACCTCGATGTCGGCTCCGGACGCCACGATGGCGCGGAAGAAGTTGCGGCCGATGCGGCCAAAGCCGTTGATACCAACGCGAACGGTCACTGCTGTGCACCTCTTCGGTGAGACTGTGTGTCGGACGAACTGCCAGACCAACGGCCGCCCCGTTGCGACCTCGATCACGTCCACCCTAGTGCGTCACCCCTGCTGGCGACCCGGGAGTCTCAGGGTCGGGTGAGCGTGCGCTCAGCCCTCCCGGGGCCCACCACCTGCGGCCGCGGGGTCGCGGGGTCTCGCGCCGCCGCTCGCGGTGCGGTCGGTCAGCTCTCGAGCATGTCGGCGGTGAGGTTGGCGTCGGTGCCGGCCACCCCGAGCTCCTCGGCGCGCTTGTCGGCCATCGCGAGCAGCCGCCGGATGCGGCCTGCCACGGCGTCCTTGGTCATCGGCGGCTGGGCGAGCTGGCCGAGCTCCTCGAGGCTGGCCTGCTTGTGCTCGAGGCGGAGCACCCCCGCCTCGCGCAGGTGGTCGGGGATCTCCTCGCCGAGCAGCTCCATGGCGCGCTCGACGCGGGCGCCGGCCGCGACGGCGGCGCGGGCCGACCGGCGCAGGTTGGCGTCGTCGAAGTTGGCGAGCCGGTTGGCCGTCGCGCGCACCTCGCGGCGCATCCGGCGCTCCTCCCAGGCGAGCACGGCGTCGTGCGCCCCGAGGCGGATGAGCATGGCGCCGATGGCGTCGCCGTCGCGGATGACGACGCGGTCGACGCCGCGCACCTCACGGGCCTTGGCCTGGATGCCGAGGCGACGGGCCGCGCCGACGAGCGCGAGCGCCGCCTCGGGGCCCGGGCAGGTGATCTCGAGGGCCGACGAGCGGCCGGGCTCGGTGAGCGAGCCGTGCGCGAGGAACGCGCCGCGCCACGCAGCCTCCGAGTCGCAGGTCGCCGCGCTGACGACCTTGGGCGGCAGGCCGCGCACGGGGCGGCCCCGCGAGTCGATGAGACCGGTCTGACGGGCGAGGGTGGCACCCTCCTCGACGACCCGGACGACGTAGCGCGAGCTGCGGCGCAGGCCCCCGGCCGCGAGCACGAGCACATCGCTCTTGTGGCCGTAGACCTCCGCGATGTTGCGGCGCAGCCGGCGCGCGGCGTTCGCGGTGTCGAGCTCGGCCTCGACGACGATCTGGCCTCCGATGATGTGCAGCCCCCCGGCGAAGCGGAGCATCGTGGACACCTCGGCCTTGCGACAGCAGGGTTTGGTCACCTCGAGGCGGGAGAGCTCGTCCTTCACCTTTGCTGTCATGGCCATGCCCGCCATCCTGCCACCCGGATCAAGTACCCGGATCAAGCACCCGAGTCCGCCCGCCCCTCCCACCGTCGAAAGGCCACTCCGTGCGGGTCCCCCACCGTCGAGAGGCCAGCGTCTGCGGGTCCCCACCGACGAAAGGCCACTTAACGCGGGTCTGCCACCGTCGAGAGGCCAGAAGCTGCGCGTCCCGCACGCCCGAGTGGTCACCAGCCCACCGAGGTCGTATGCCGTCCGCAGCCGGAACCACGTCCGCGCGCGCCAGCGGGTCGGTACCGGGCGGCATACCTCATCACGAACTGTGGCCACTCGACCGCCTGGTCACCGCGAAGCTTGGCCTTTCGACGGTCTCGGACCCGCGAAGAGTGGCCTTTCGACGGTCAGTCGATGACGTCCCTGAGCGCGGCCGCGAGTCGCAAGGGGTCGTGGACCCCCGGCTCACCCCGCGCGGACACCGGGGCGACGACGAGCTCGGCCCCGAGGTCGGCCGCCGCGGCCCGGAGCGAGGCCGGGTCGGAGACGACGCTCGGGTCGGCGAGCACGACGTCGAGGCGCAGGTCGGGGGCGTTCGCGGCGAACGAGGCGAGGTGGTCCTCCGCCCGGAAGTCGCGGGTCTCACCCTTGCCGACCTCGAGGTTGAGGTTGAGCAGGCGTCGCGCCGGGGTGGCGACGAGGGCGTCGGCCAGGCCGGGGACCAGCAGGTGCGGCATGACCGACGTGAACCACGAGCCGGGCCCGAGCATGACCCAGTCGGCCTGACCGACGGCCGTCAACGCCTCGGCGCACGGCTCCGGGCAGGTCGGCACGATGCCGATCGACGACACGACCCCGGGCGAGGACGCGACGCGGTGCTGACCGCGCACCTCGACCGTCTCGTCGGGCCGGTCCGGGTCGTGGCCGTGGATCTCCGCGACGATCTGCAGGGGCTCGGCCGCCATCGGCAGCACCCGGCCCCGGGCTCCCAGGAGGCGGCCGACGAGGTCGAGGCCGGCCACGGTGTCACCGAGCAGCTCCCAGATGCTGACGATCATGAGGTTGCCGAGGGCGTGGCCCTTCAGCTCCCCGGAGCCCGCGAAGCGGTGCTGGAGCACGTCGCGCCACGTGTGCCCCCAGTCACTGTCGTCGCAGAGCGCCGACAGCGCCATGCGCAGGTCGCCGGGCGGCAGCACGTCGAACTCCTCGCGCAGCCGCCCGCTCGAGCCCCCGTCGTCGGCGACGGTGACGACGGCGGTCACCTCGTCGGTGAGCAGGCGCAGGGCGGTCAGGGCCGCGGCGAGTCCGTGGCCGCCTCCGAGGGCGACGATGCGCCGGTGGTGCGCGGAGGCGAGGGGTGTGCGGATGGTCACGGGCGCGAGGCTACTCCCGGCCGAGGTCACGGTGGACGACGAAGGTGTCGACGCGGTCGCGACCCCCGAGCCGGGCGCTGAGCGCCTCCGCGGTCGCCACCGAGCGGTGCTTGCCGCCGGTGCAGCCGACGGCGACCGTGACGTAGCGGCGCCCCTCGCGGACGTAGCCGTCGATCATCGTGTCGAGCAGGTCGGCCGCCCGGTCGATGAACTCCCCCGCCCCGGGCTGCTTCATGACGAACTCGCTCACCGGCCGGTCACGCCCGGTGAGGGCGCGCAGCTCGGGCACCCAGTAGGGGTTGGGCAGGAAGCGCATGTCGAAGACGACGTCGGCGTCGAGCGGCAGCCCGTACTTGAACCCGAACGACATGACCGCGATCCGCAGCTGCACCTGGCGGTCGCCGGCGAACAGCGACGAGAGCTTGGCGCTCAGCTGGTGGACGTTGAGGCCGGAGGTGTCGATGACGACGTCGGCCGACGACCGCAGGTCGAGGAGCAGCTCGCGCTCACGCTGGATGCCGTCGAGCAGCCGGCCCTGGCCCTGGAGCGGGTGCGGGCGGCGGACGCTCTCGAAGCGCCGCACGAGCGCCTCGTCGGTGGCGTCGAGGAAGACGAGGCTCGGCCGCTCGCCGCGGCTGCGGGCTGCGCGGATGGCGTCGTCGAGCTGGGCGAACCAGCCCCCGGTGCGCACGTCGACGACGACCGCCACCTGCTGCGGACGCACCGCGGGGTCGCGCTGCCGCGCCTGGTCGCGCAGCTCGGTGAGGTGCGTGAGCAGCTGCGGGGGCAGGTTGTCGACGACGAGCCAGCCGAGGTCCTCGAGGACGTTGGCGGTCGTGCTGCGACCGGCACCGCTCATGCCGGTGACGATGACGATGGGCGCGTCGGCCAGCGACGCACCCGGGTCGGGGCTTGGGTCGGCGGTCATTCGAGCACTTCTCCCGTCGTGAGGTTCACGGCCGGCTCCGGGGCGGCGCCCTGGGCCAGGTGCGTGACGATGGCCGAGGCGAGCGACGGTCCGATGCCGGGTACGGCCATGATGTCCGCTTCATCCGCGGCCCGAAGTCGTTTCACCGAACCGAAGTGTCGCAGCAGCGCCTTCTGCCGGCTCGCCCCGAGACCCGGGATGCCGTCGAGCTGCGAGGTCGTCATCGCCTTGGAGCGGCGCTGGCGGTGGAAGGTGATGGCGAAGCGGTGCGCCTCGTCGCGGAGCCGCTGGAGCAGGTAGAGGCCCTCGCTCGTGCGCGGCAGGATGACCGGGTGGTCGTCGCGGGGCAGCCACACCTCCTCGAGCCGCTTGGCCAGGCCGACGAGCGCGACCTCCTCGATGCCGAGCTCGTCGAGCACGGCCTGGGCGGCGTTGACCTGTGGGAGGCCGCCGTCGACGACGACGAGGCTGGGCGGGTAGGCGAAGCGGCGCGGCCGGCCGGTCTCGGGGTCGATCGGACCCGACGGCGACGCGTCACCGTCGTCGTCGTCGTCCGTGCTGCCGGACCCGCCGCCCTCTGCCGTGGCCCCGCCGACGACGCCGGAGGCGAGGTCGAGGTCTCCGGTGCCCTCGGCGTCCTCGAGGTAGCGCCGGAACCGGCGGGTCAGCACCTCGCGCATCGCAGCCGTGTCGTCGACGGTCACCGGCTCGTCGTCGGCGCCCGACGTCGTGCCGCGCACGATGAACCGGCGGTACTCGCTCTTGCGGGGCAGGCCGTCCTCGAAGACGACCATCGAGGCCACGACGTTGGTGCCCTGCACGTGGCTGACGTCGTAGCACTCGATGCGCAGCGGCGCGTCGTCGAGCCCGAGGTAGTCCTGCAGTTCCTGCAGGGCCTTGCTGCGCAGCGTCAGGTCGCCCGCGCGGGCCACCTTGTGCCGGGCGAGCGACTGCTCGGCGTTGCGGCGCACCGTCTCGCTCAGGGTCCGCTTGTCGCCGCGCTGCGGCACCCGCACCGACACGGCCGAGCCGCGCACCGACGAGAGCCACTCGGTGACGGCCTCGGGGTCGGTGGGCAGGGTGGGCACGAGCACCTCGCGCGGGATCGCCTCGCGCTCGGCGTCGCCGTACACCTGCAGCAGCAGGTGCTCGACGAGGCTAGGGAGGTCCTCGCTCTCCTTCTCGACGACCCAGCCGCGCTGGCCACGGATGCGGCCACCACGCACGTGGAAGACCTGGACCGCCGCCTCGAGGTCGTCGTCGGCGAGGGCGAAGACGTCGGCGTCCGTGGCGTCGCCGAGCACGACAGACTGCTTCTCGAGGGCCTTGCTGAGCGCCCCGATGTCGTCGCGGAGCCGGGCCGCCTGCTCGAAGTCGAGCTCCGCGGCCGCGTCCTTCATCCGGGTCTCGAGGCGCTTGACGAAGCGCGTCGTGTTGCCCGTCATGAAGTCGCAGAAGTCGTCCGCGATGGCGCGGTGCTCGTCGGCGTTGACGCGGCCGACGCACGGCGCCGAGCACTTGTCGATGTAGCCGAGCAGGCACGGGCGCCCGCTCGCGGCGGCCCGCTTGAACACCCCGGACGAGCAGGTGCGCACGGGGAAGACCCGCAGCAGCAGGTCGAGCGTCTCGCGGATCGCCCACGCGTGGCCGTAGGGGCCGAAGTAGCGCGTGCCCTTGCGCTTGGCGCCGCGCATGACCTGCGCGCGGGGGTACTCCTCCCCCATCGTGACGGCGAGGAAGGGGTAGGACTTGTCGTCGCGGTACTTGACGTTGAAGCGCGGGTCGAACTCCTTGATCCAGGAGTACTCGAGCTGGAGCGCCTCGACCTCGGTGCGCACGACCGTCCACTCGACGGAGGCGGCCGTCGTGACCATCGTCGCCGTGCGCGGGTGCAGCGCGGTGATGTCCTGGAAGTAGGACGAGAGGCGCGGACGCAGCGACTTGGCCTTGCCGACGTAGATGACGCGGCCGTGGGCGTCACGGAACCGGTAGACCCCCGGGTCGGTCGGGATCTCCCCCGGCTTCGGTCGGTAGGTGCTCGGATGCGCCACGCCACCACCCTATGTCGGCCCACCGACAACGCCGTATGCCGCCCTCCCGACCCGGGCGGGCGGCATACGGACGCGGGGCGTCAGCTGACGGTGAAGGAGTCGCCGCTGACCGTGATCGTCTTCGCGGTGAGGCCGGTCTGGGCCGGGCCGGAGACGCGGTCGCCCGTGGCGATGTCGAAGTGGCTCTGGTGGCACGGGCAGACGATCTGCCCGCCGTCGACGGACCCGACGGTGCAGCCCTGGTGGGGGCACACCGCGTCGAACGCCTTGAAGGTGCCGGCGGTCGGCTGGGTGACGACCGTCTTGGTGTCGGCGAAGATCTTGCCGCCGCCGACGGGGATCTCGGAGGTGGGCTGGCCGCCGGCCGCACCGCCTCCCGAGCCCGCGTCGGTCGTCGCCGCCGACGAGGACGAGGACGCACCGGCGGTCGACGAGGCGCCGACGGAGGTGTCCGGGGTGCCGGCGGGCACGGGCGGGCTGCTGCAGGCCGCGAGCGCACCGGCGCCGACGACGACGCCGGCCACCTTCAGCACGTTGCGGCGGTCGGTGAGGGCGGAGATGCGGTCGTGCGGGTTCGGCTCGGTGGGGCTGGAGTGCGTGGCCTCGGTCATGCGTTCCTCTCCCGGGTCGTGGCGCTGGATCTCGTCTTGCTCACGGTCGTGCTCGACGTGGACTTCTTCGCTGCGGCGGTCGTGGCACCCCCTCGTGCGCGACCGCTCGCCGTCGTGGCCTGGGGTGCCGTGGCGGCCTTGGTCGCCGTTCTCGTCGAGCCGGCCTTGGTCGTCGTGCCGGTGGCCTTGGCCGTCGTCGTCTTCTTCACGGTGCGCGACGCGGCTGTGCCCGCGCCGTCAGCACGCTGGGAGCCCGCCTTGCGCGACGTGGCGCGGGTGGTCGTGCGTGCCGTGCGCTCGAGGATCGGCTTGAGGAAGCGGCCGGTGTGGCTGGCGGCCACCTCGGCCACGTGCTCGGGGGTGCCCTCGGCGATGACCGTGCCACCGCCGGAGCCGCCCTCGGGCCCCATGTCGATGATCCAGTCGGCGTTCTTGATGACGTCGAGGTTGTGCTCGATGACGATGACGGTGTTGCCCTTGTCGACGAGGCCCTGGAGCACGTCGAGCAGCTTGCGGATGTCCTCGAAGTGCAGACCGGTGGTCGGCTCGTCGAGGACGTAGATGGTGCGTCCGGTGGATCGCTTCTGCAGCTCGCTCGCGAGCTTGACGCGCTGGGCCTCACCACCGGAGAGGGTCGGCGCCGGCTGGCCGAGGCGCACGTAGCCCAGGCCGACGTCGTTGAGGGTCTTGAGGTGACGCGCGATCGCGGGGACCGCCTCGAAGAACGTGGCGGCCTCCTCGATCGGCATGTCGAGCACGTCCGCGATCGTCTTGCCCTTGAAGTGCACCTCCAGCGTCTCCCGGTTGTACCGGGCCCCGTGGCACACCTCGCACGGGACGTAGACGTCGGGCAGGAAGTTCATCTCGATCTTGATCGTGCCGTCGCCGGAGCACGCGTCACAGCGCCCGCCCTTGACGTTGAACGAGAACCGGCCCGGCTGGTAGCCGCGCACCTTGGCCTCGGTCGTCTCGGCGAAGAGCTTGCGCATGTTGTCGAAGACGCCGGTGTAGGTGGCCGGGTTCGATCGGGGGGTGCGCCCGATCGGGCTCTGGTCGACGTGCACGACCTTGTCGAGCTGGTCGAGGCCCGTGACGGTCTTGTGCCGGCCCGGCACGTGGCGCGCGCCGTTGAGCTTGTTCGCGAGGACGTTGTAGAGGATGTCGTTGACGAGCGTCGACTTGCCCGAGCCGGAGACGCCGGTGACCGCGACGAGGTTGCCGAGCGGGAAGTCGACCGTCACGTTCTGCAGGTTGTTCTCGCGAGCGCCGCTGACGGTGATCTGCCGCCCGTCGTGGCCGCGGCGGACCTCGGGCGACGGGATCTCGCGGCGCCCGGAGAGGTACATGCCGGTGAGCGAGTCGGGGTGCTCGAGCAGGCCCTTGACCGGCCCGGAGTGCACGACGTGGCCGCCGTGCTCGCCGGCGCCCGGGCCGATGTCGACGACCCAGTCGGCCGTCGCGATGGTGTCCTCGTCGTGCTCGACGACGATGAGCGTGTTGCCGAGGTCGCGCAGCCGGGTCAGGGTCTCGATGAGCCGGTGGTTGTCACGCTGGTGCAGGCCGATCGAGGGCTCGTCGAGCACGTAGAGCACGCCGACGAGGCCCGAGCCGATCTGCGTCGCGAGCCGGATGCGCTGCGCCTCGCCACCCGAGAGCGTGCCGGCGGGGCGGTCGAGCGAGAGGTAGTCGAGGCCGACGTCGAGCAGGAAGCCGAGGCGGGCGTCGATCTCCTTGATGACGCGCTCGGCGATCTGCCGCTCGCGGGGGGTGAAGTCGACGGTGTCGAGGAAGCCGGCGGCGTCGCGGATGGCGAGCCCGCAGACCTCGGAGATGTTCTTGCCGCCGAGCAGCACGGCGAGCGACTCGGGCTTGAGGCGCGCCCCCGAGCAGACGGGGCACGGCACCTCGCGCATGAAGCCCTCGTAGCGGTCGCGGCTCCACTCGGAGTCGGTCTCGGAGTGGCGGCGCTTGATGAAGGGCACGACCCCCTCGAAGCCGGTCGTGTAGGACCGGTCGCGGCCGTAGCGGTTCTTGTACTTGACGTGGACCTTGTAGTTCTGGCCGTGCAGCAGGGCCTCCTTGGCCCGGGCCGGCAGGGCGCGCCACGGCGCGTCCATGGAGAACTTCATGTCCTCGGCGAGCGCCCCCATGACGCGCTGGAAGTACTCGGCCGAGCCGGAGCCCTGCGCCCACGGCGCGATGGCGCCGTCGGCGAGCGACAGGTCGTCGTCGGGCACGACGAGCTCGGGGTCGACCTCGAGCTCGGTGCCGATGCCGGTGCACTCGGGGCAGGCGCCGAACGGCGAGTTGAACGAGAACGAGCGCGGCTGGATCTCGTCCATGCCGAGCGGGTGGTTGTTCGGGCAGGCCATCTTCTCGCTGAAGCGGCGCTCGCGGTCCTTCGCCTTGGGCTCGCGGTCGACGAAGTCGATGATGACGACGCCACCGGCGAGGCCGAGGGCGGTCTCGACGGAGTCGGTGAGGCGGCGCTTGGAGCCGGCGTCGTCGCCCTTGGCGACGAGGCGGTCGACGACGACCTCGATCGTGTGCTTCTTCTGCTTCTCGAGGGCGGGGGGCTCGGCGAGCGACACGACCTCGCCGTCGACCCGGGCGCGCGAGAAGCCCTTGGTCTGGAGCTCGGCGAAGAGGTCGACGAACTCGCCCTTGCGGCCCTGGACGACGGGCGCGAGCACCTGGAAGCGCGTGCGGTCCTCGAGGGTGAGCAGCTGGTCGACGATCTGCTGCGGCGACTGCCGGGTGACCGGCTCACCGCAGACCGGGCAGTGCGGGCGGCCCGCACGCGCGAAGAGCAGGCGGAGGTAGTCGTAGACCTCGGTGATGGTGCCGACGGTCGAGCGCGGGTTGCGGTTCGTCGACTTCTGGTCGATCGAGACGGCGGGCGAGAGGCCCTCGATGAAGTCGACGTCGGGCTTGTCCATCTGGCCGAGGAACTGCCGGGCGTAGGCCGAGAGCGACTCGACGTAGCGGCGCTGGCCCTCCGCGAAGATCGTGTCGAACGCGAGGCTCGACTTGCCCGACCCGGAGAGCCCCGTGAAGACGATGAGGCTGTCTCGCGGGAGGTCGACGGAGACGTCGCGCAGGTTGTGCTCGCGCGCGCCGCGGACGACGAGGGAATGGGCGTTGCCGGTGGGCGTAACAGTCACGCGCAACATGCTAGGTGCGCCCACCGACAGTCCTCGTATCGGCGGTGGCCTGCGGACGCCCGCCACGCGGCGGGGGGTCGTGGCTCCGCACGGCGCGGACGGCATACTCGCCCCATGAGCAAGCACGTGCCGACCCCGATCGAGGACTACGCCGTGCTCGGCGACCTCGGCACCGCCGCCCTCGTCAGCCGGCGTGGATCCATCGACTGGCTGTGCCTGCCGCGGTTCGACTCGCGGGCCTGCTTCGCCGCCCTGCTCGGCACGCCCGACAACGGCCGCTGGCTGCTCGCCCCCGTCGACCCCGACGCGACGACCACGCGCCGCTACGTCGGCGACTCCTTCGTGCTCGAGACGATCCACGAGACGGCGACGGGCCGGGTGCGGGTGACCGACGTCATGCCGCTCGGTGACGGCCGCTCCGACGTGCTCCGCCGGGTCGAGGGCATCGAGGGCACGGTGCGGATGGTGCACGAGTGGACGGTGCGCTTCAACTACGGGCGCACCCGCCCCTGGGTGATGCGCCACACCGAGGACCGCGAGGACCACACCGACGAGATCATCACCGCCATCGCCGGGCCCGACATGCTCGTGCTGCGCGGGGTGCGCCTGCCGCACGCGCAGGACGGCCACCACGTCGACGAGTTCGACGTCAGCGCCGGTCAGACGTACACCTTCTCGACGACGTGGTTCCGCAGCCACGAGGAGATCCCTCCCCCGCTGCGGGTCCGCGCCCGCATCGACGAGACGATCGCGCTGAGCGAGGAGTACGCCCGGCACAGCGACTACGAGGGGCCGTATGCCGAGCACGTGACCCGCTCGCTCCTGGTCCTGCGCGCGCTGACGCACGCGGCGACCGGCGGCATCGTGGCGGCCGCGACGACCTCGCTCCCCGAGGAGTTCGGCGGCGAGCGCAACTGGGACTACCGCTTCTGCTGGCTGCGCGACGCCGCCCTGACGCTCGAGGCGCTCCTCGGCTGCGGCTATATCGAGGAAACCGCGCTGTGGCGCGACTGGCTGCTGCGCGCCGTCGCCGGTGACCCCGAGGACATGCAGATCATGTACCGCGTCGACGGCGGTCGCGACCTTCCCGAGCGCATCCTCGAGCACCTGCCCGGGTATGCCGGGTCGTGGCCCGTGCGCGTCGGCAACGCGGCCGTCGACCAGCGCCAGACCGACGTGCTCGGCGAGGTGATGATCTCGCTCGACCACGCCCGGGCCCGTGGGCTCGAGGAGAACGACGACTCGTGGCACCTGCAGCGTGCCCTCGTCAACCACCTCGCCGAGCACTGGCAGGCGGCCGACAACGGGCTGTGGGAGATCCGCGGCCCGCTGCGCCACTTCACGCACTCCCGCGTCATGGTGTGGGCGGCCTTCGACCGGGCGATCCGCGCCGTCGAGCAGCACGGGCTCGACGGGCCCGTCGACCAGTGGCGCGAGCTGCGCGACCGGGTGCGCGAGGAGGTGCTGAGCAAGGGCTTCGACACGAAGACCAACACCTTCGTCCAGCACTACGACACGACCGAGGTCGACGCCTCGCTGCTCACCCTCTCCGCCGTCGGCTTCGTCGCGGGCGACGACCCGCGGATGCTCGGCACGATCGCGGCCGTCGAGCGCGACCTGCTGCGCCACGGCCTCGTGATGCGCTACCGCACCGAGGCTGGCGTCGACGGGTTGCCGGGCGACGAGCACCCCTTCCTCGCGTGCTCGTTCTGGCTCGTGACGGCATACGCCAAGGCGGGGATGGTCGACAAGGCGACCGAGCTGATGGACCGGCTCGTCGCCCTGACGAACGACGTCGGGCTGCTGTCGGAGGAGTACGACCCCGTCGCGCAGCGGATGGTCGGCAACTTCCCCCAGGCGTTCTCGCACCTGACGCTCGTCGGCGCCGCCCTGGCGCTCGCCCGGGCGACCGCCGCCTGACCCTGCCGACCACACCCGACCCCGCCCCGACCGACGCCCGACCCGAAGGAGAGCCATGAAGCACGCCGACGTCACACCAGCGCTCGTCGAGGAGGCGACCGCTCGCCTGCTCACGACCGTGCAGGGCCTCGACGACGACGCGCTGGCCGGCCCGTCGCTCTGCGAGGGCTGGACGCGGGGTCACGTGCTCGCGCACCTGGCCCGCAACGCGGACGCCCTCGTGCGGGTCAGCGATGTGGCGCTCACCGGCCGACCCGACACGATGTACGACGACGTCGCGACCCGCGACGCCGACATCGACGCGGGTGCCGGGCGGTCGGCATCCGAGCACGGCACCGACCTGCGCGACTCGGCGCTGCGACTCGCGGAGCGGCTCGAAAAGCTTGCGGCACCAGGTGATCGGCACCAGGACGTGAAGGTCGAGCGGACCCCCGGCGGCTTCCCCATCGCCGTCACGATGGTGCCGTTCATGCGGTTGCGCGAGCTCGTCTACCACCACGTCGACCTCGATGCCGGCTACGGCTTCGCCGACGCGCCGCCCGAGGTGGCCGCCCTCTTCCTGCGCGACGCCGCCAACCGTCTCGCCCACGGCGACGAGCCGCTCTCGCTGCGCATCACGACGGACGAGGGCGACGAGCACGTCGTCGGCGACGGCGGCACGCGCGTCTCCGGCTCGCGCGCGGACGTGCTGATGTGGCTCGCGCGCGGACGCACCGACGGCGTCGCGTTCGACGGCCCCGTCCCGACCCTGCCCTTCGGAGGATGAGCATGAGCACGCGCAACGACGACCTCGGCGACAGCACCAACGACCGCACCGACGACTACACGGGCCACGTCGAGGCGAACGGCCCGGCCGGGGTGCGCGAGCTGCCGGCCCTGACGATCCGCAAGGCGGAGGTCGGCGGGTTCGGCAACAACGCCTACCTGCTCACCTGCCGCGCGACGGGAGCGCAGCTGCTCGTGGACGCCGCCGACGAGGCCGAGCGACTCGTCGAGCTCGTCGGCGCCTCGGGCTCGGGCCGCCTCGACGTGGTCGTCACGACGCACTCGCACCACGACCACGTCGGCGCGCTCGCCGCCGTCGTCTCGGCCACCGGTGCGCGTACCGTCGCCGGCGCCGAGGACGCGGACGCCCTCCCCGTGCCCGTCGACGTGCGCGTGGGGCACGGCGACACCGTGGACTTCGGCGACGTCACCCTCGACGTCGTGCACCTGCGCGGCCACACTCCCGGCTCGATCGCCCTCGCCTACCGCGACGGCGGCGACCCGGACGGGCGGACCCACCTCTTCACCGGCGACAGCCTCTTCCCGGGCGGCATCGGCAACACGAAGAACCCCGGCCAGAGCTTCGAGTCGCTCATCGAGGACGTGACGACGCGCGTCTTCGACGTCTACGACGACGAGACGTGGTTCTACCCCGGCCACGGCGACGACTCGACGCTCGGCGTCGAGCGTCCCCACCTGGCCGAGTGGCGCGCCCGAGGCTGGTGACCGCGGCCGAGGAGAGGGAGGATGCCGGGGTGACGACATCGGCCGAGCGAGCTGCCGTGCTGCGGGTCTTCCCCGACCACACCGCCGATCCGGTGTGGGTCGACACCGGCATGGTCGACCTCGACACGCTGGCCGTGTCGGACTGGCTGCGCGACGAGCTCCGCGCGTGGGCGCGTGACTGGGAGGAGCTCATGGGCGTGCGCGAGCACCGGTATGCCGTCGTCGACGACTCCGCCTACCGGGTCTGGCGCCGGCGAGGGTGGGAGCTCTCGCAGCGGCTGCAGGCGGAGCTCGGCGACGACTACGCGGTCGCATACACGGTCGAGGAGGACCTCAGCCGCGGGCTGGGCCCCCCTCGCCGCGGAAGCGGGCACGGACGGCGAGGCAGGCGCAGGCGATGACGAACAGGCCACCCAGGACGGTCGGCCGGGTGACTGGTTCGCCCAGCAGCAGGGTGGCCCACAGGATGCTCAGCACGGGCTGCACCAGCTGCACCTGGCTCACCTCGGCCATCGGTCCGATGGCCAGGCCGCGGTACCAGGCGAAGAAGCCGAGGTACATCGAGACGACACCGAGGTACGCGAACGCCAGCCACTGCAGTCCCGTCGCGGTCTGTGGCTCCTCGAGGACGGCGACCAGGGTCAGCGCCAGCATCAGCGGGGCCGACAGGACGAGGGCCCAGCAGATCGTCTGCCAGGATCCGAGCTCGCGGGCCAGCAGGCCGCCCTCGCCGTACCCCACCGCGGCCGCGACGACGGCCCCGACGAGCAACGCGTCCGAGCCGTGGAGGCCGCCCAGCCCGCCGCCCCGCACCCCCGCGAATCCGACGACCGCGACGGCACCGAGCGCGGCGAAGACCCAGAACGTCCGGGACACCCGCTCCTTGCCCCGCAGGACCGCCACCGCTGCCGTCGCAGCCGGTAACAGCCCGACGACGACGGCGCCGTGGCTGGCCGGGGCGGTCCGCAGGGCGTAGGAGGTCAGGAGCGGGAACCCGGCCACGACTCCCGCCGCCACGACCGCGAGGCGCAGCCACTGGCGCCCGGTCGGCCGGGCCTGCCGTGTCACGGCCAGTGCGGCAGCGGCCAGCACGGCGGCGATGACGGCTCGTCCCGCGCCGATGAACAGCGGTGACAGTCCGTCGTGGGCGGCGACCCGCGTGAAGGGCACCGTGAAGGAGAAGGCGGTGACGCCCACCAGTCCCCAGCCACGTCCCGAGGTCGTCCGCCGGGGCGATAGCGGATCGCGTGCTGTGACGGTAGCGCTACTCTGTGTCTCCATGAATGACGATAGCGCAACTCGGATCACCACCGCGCTGCGCTCGTGGGCGCGCACGGCTCCACCCGGGAGCCGGCTGCCCTCGACCCGGGCCCTGGTCCAGCAGCACGGTGCGAGCCCGGTCACGGTGCAGAAGGCGTTGCGGCGGCTCACGGCGGAGGGTCTCGTGGAGACTCGACCCGGGGTGGGCGCGTTCACGCGTGCGACGGCGACGGCGCGGCCGCCCGACTTCGGCTGGCAGACCGCCGCCCTCGGTGCGCCACGCACCCGGGGTGGCGAGCTGTCGTCCACCCAGCGCGCCTCCGCACCGGACGCCATCCAGCTCCATTCGGGCTACCCCGCTCGTGAGCTGCTGCCCGAGCGGCTCGTGCGGACGGCCCTCGCCCGCGCGGCCCGCACCGAGGCCGCGCTGACGCGTGCCCCGGCCGCTGGGCTCCCCGACCTGCGGGCCTGGTTCGTCGGCCAGGTCGCCGAGGCCACGCCGACGGGACTCGCCCCGCCCTCGCCACGGGATGCCCTCGTCGTCGCCGGCAGCCAGAGCGGGCTCAGTTCCATCTTCCGTGCGATCGTCGGCCGGGGACAGCCGCTCGTCATCGAGTCTCCCAGCTACTGGGGCGCGATCCTCGCCGCCGAGCAGGCCGGCGTCGTCCTCGTGCCGGTCTCGAGCGGCCCGTCAGGTCCGGACCCCCAGGAGGTCGAGCGCGCCTTCGCCCTGACCGGCGCGCGCGCCTTCTACGCCCAGCCGAACTTCGCCAATCCGACCGGGGCACAGTGGTCCCCAGAGACCGGGCGCGCCGTCCTCGACATCGTCCGCGCCCGCGGTGCCTTCCTCGTCGAGGACGACTGGGCCCACCACCTGGGCATCGACACCGACTCGACCCCCCTCATCGGGCAGGACTGCGACGGTCACGTCGTCTACCTCCGGTCCCTGACCAAGAGCGTCTCGCCGGCCCTGCGCGTCGCCGCCGTCATCGCCCGCGGGCCCGCCCGCGAACGGCTGATCGCCGACCGCGCCGCCGAGTCGATGTACGTGAGCGGCGTGCTTCAGGCTGCTGCGCTCGACGTCGTCACCCAGCCCGGGTGGAGCACCCACCTTCGCGCGATGCGCAACCAGCTCAGGGCCCGCCGCGACCTGCTCGCCCAGAGCGTCCGCGACGGGGCACCCACGGTCCACCTCCAGCAGGTGCCTCCGGGCGGGCTCAACCTCTGGGCCCGGCTGCCCGAGGGCACCGACGTCAGTGGTCTCGTGCGCGAGTGCGAGCTTCGCGGTCTGGTCGTCGCGCCGGGTGGCGAGTGGTTCCCGGCAGAGCCGACCGGCCCCTTCGTCCGCCTCAACTACTCCGGCGCGGACCCGGACCGCTTCCCCGAGGCCGGCCGCATCCTCGGCGAGGCGCTGTCCGCGACGGTCTCCGAGGGCTAGCTCTCGTCGGCCACCGCCACCTTGCGCACGCCACGCACCACGCCCTTCCACCATCGCCCATGACAGCGTGCGGCCATGTCGTACGACCTCGAGGTGTGCACGGCGATCGGCCTGGCCGCAACCCGTGACGTGGTCGTGACTCGACGGTAGCGGTGCCACCTCGTGTGGCGTCGACGGCGAGATCCGTGCGCGCCGACGGCCCACGGCGGACTGCCGTCCGCGGCCGACCCGGTCAAGCTCCCTGGGCGCCCTCGAAGCGCACGGCGTCGTCCGTCTCGAGCTCGGCGATGAGGGCCACGAGCTCCTCGCGGAGGAAGTCGGTCTCGGGCGGTACGTTCGTCAGGAGGATGTGCCGGCGCGGGTTGTTCGCGACCGAGAGCCCGACACCGAGGCGCGACCGCCCGTGGCGCTGGCGCCAGGCACGCTCGAGCAGCGGGCCGCCGGTCCAGTCGACCGGCGCGCGCAGCCAGCCCTGCAGGTCGACGATGTCGCCGTCGGGGCCGTGACGACGGTTCTTCGGGGGGTCGAAACCCTCGAGCGTCACACGCTCGGTCACTCGCTCGTCCATGTTTCGACGGTACGACCCGGGGCGCTCGTTGACCATGGCTCGGGGCCCGTTCCCACCGTTTCGTGAGCGAAGAGACAGCCACCTCCCAGCCGGCGTGCAGCCGTCCCGACCACCACGGCCCGACCGGGTGCAGCGGGATGCGCCCCGGGTGCGAGGATGACGGGCGTGAGCACGCCTGTCGCCGTCATCGCCACCCACCGCGTCCGCGTCCCCGTGACGACCGTCTGGACGAGCCCGACGAGCCCGCGCGCCGTCGATGCCCCGGCCGTCGCCGAGCAGCCGGATGCCGTCGCCTGGCTGGCGGCGCTCGACGCGCACGACGCTCAGGACCCCCGCGGCCGCGACGACGAGTCCGGCGACGGGCGCCTCGGCCTGCACGGGCGCGTCGAGACGCAGCTCGTCGCCGGTGAGCCGGTCGTCGTCACGGAGACCGACCCGACGGGCGCGTGGTCGCACGTCGTCGCGCCGTGGCAGGCCTCCCCCAAGGACGGGCGCGGCTACCCGGGCTGGGTGCCCACGGCACACCTCACTCCCGTCGAGGACGTCGACGACGCCGAGGACGCCGTGGGCTCCGACGCCGCCGTCGTCACGGACCCGCTCCCGGCCGACCCGACCACCGACGCGACCACCGACTCGACCACCGACTCGACGGGTGAGGCGGGCGGGCACCCCGCCGTCGCCGAGGCGCGGCGGCACATCGGCCTGCCCTACCTGTGGTCGGGCGTCACCCCGCTCGGCTTCGACTGCTCGGGCCTCGTGCTCCACGCCTGGCGCCGGTTCGGCATCGTCGTGGCGCGTGACGCCTACGCCCAGGCGGAGGTGGCCGAGCCGGTCGCCCTCGACGCCGTCGAGCCCGGCGACCTCTACTTCTTCGCCCGCCCCGGCCGGCGGATCCACCACGTCGGCATCGTCGTGCGGCCCGGACGGATGGTGCACGCGTCGGAGACCGGCGGCGTGCTCGTCGAGGAGGACCTGCCGGCGGAGCGCCTCGCCACCCTCGTCGCGGCCGGGCGACTGCCGATGCCGTGACGGTCGACCGCCGCACCGCTCCCCTGCTCGTGCTCGGGGGCGTCGTCTCCGTGCAGTTCGGCGGAGCCCTTGCCGCGACCCTCGTGCCGCGCATCGGCGCGCCCGGCTCGGTGCTGCTGCGCCTCCTCTTCGCCATGGTCGTGCTCGTCACCGTCGCACGCCCCTCGTGGCGCGGGCGCACCCGCTCCGAGTGGCTCACCGTGCTGCTCTTCGGGCTGGCGCTCGCGGCCATGAACACCTCGTTCTACGCCTCGCTCGCGCACCTGCCCATCGGCGTCGCCGTGACGATCGAGTTCCTCGGCCCGCTCGGTCTCGCGGCCGCGCTCAGCCGGCGGCCCCGCGACCTCGCCGCCGTGGCGGCCGCAGCCCTCGGGGTCGTGCTCGTCTCCGGGGTGCTCGACACCTCGTTGCAGCGGCTCGACCTCGTCGGGGTCGGGTTCGCCGCACTCGCCGGCGTCATGTGGGCGGCCTACATCGTGCTGAGCCAGCGCACGGGGCGCGCCTTCGCCGGGCTCGACGGCCTGGCGCTCGCGCTCGTGGTCTCGACCGTCGCCGTCACCCCGCTGGGGCTGCCGTCGATCGGGCACTGGACCCCGCGCGACGTCGCCCTCGGCCTCGGCATCGCGGTGCTGTCGTCGGTGCTGCCCTACTCGCTCGAGCTGATGGCGCTGCGCCACCTCGCCCAGCACGTCTTCGGGATCCTGCTCAGCCTCGAACCGGCCGTGGCCGCGCTCGCCGGCCTCCTCGTGCTCGGGCAGGTGCTCGACACGCGCCAGGTCGCCGGCATGGCGCTCGTCGTGCTCGCCAGCGTCATCGTCCTCGGCGCGCGCCGCTCGGCCGGGCCGCCCGAGGCCGCCCTGGGGCCCGGGTGACGTCGCGGCCCTGGGGCCCGGGCCGCGCAGCGGCCTTGACCTCAAGTCCGCGTGAAGTCCTACCGTCGCCGGATGACGTCCTCCACCGTGGGCCACGAGCCCGCGCACCCCGCGAAGTCAGCGCCACCCGCGATGAGCACCGAGCCTGCTGACTCCGGCGGCGGACTGCTGTCCCCCGCCCTGCGCGCCACCACGATCGGCGTCATCGCGCTCGTCTCGCTCCATGCGTTCGAGGCGATGGCCCTAACGACGGTGATGCCGACGATCGCCCGTGAGCTCGACGGTGCCGCCCTCTACGCCATGGCGTTCACGGCGACCCTGGCCGCCGGCATCGTCAGCATCGTGTGGTCGGGCAACCTCGCCGACCGGCGCGGCCCGCGGCCGCCGCTCCTCATCGGCCTCGTCCTCTTCGCCATCGGCCTCGTCGGCGCCGGCCTCTCGCCGACGATGGAGGTGCTCGTCGGCGCCCGCGTCGTGCAGGGCCTCGGGGCCGGCATGACGAGCACCGCCTTCTACGTGCTCGTCACGCGGGTCTACCCCGTGCGGCTGCACACGGCCATCCTCGCCGGCTTCTCGGCGGCCTGGGTCGTGCCCTCGATCGTCGGGCCCTTCGTCGCCGGGCTCATCGCCCAGACGATCGGCTGGCGCTGGGTCTTCGGCCTGGCCGTCATCGTGCTCGTCGTGGCCGCGGTGCTGCTCGGTCGCATCGTCACGGGCCTGCGCCAGGAGCTCGTCGACGTGCCGTGGCGACGGCGCTCGATCGCGGCATCCGTGCTGCTCGCGGTCGCCGTGCTGGCCCTCAACGCGGTGGCCGACCGGCTCGACGCGGTCGGCGTCGCGCTCGCGCTCGCCACCCTCGTCGTCGTGTGCCTGACCCTCCTGCCGCTGACGCCGCGCGGCACGCTCCGGGCCGCCCGGGGCCTGCCGACCGACGTGCTGCTGCGGGCGCTCGCCTTCGCGGCCTTCAGCGGCGCCGAGGTCTACCTCCCCCGACTGCTCACCGAGCGCGACGGCCTCAGCCCCAGCCTCGCCGGCATCGCGCTCACCATCACCGGGGTCACCTGGTTCGCCGGGTCGTGGGTGCAGGGCCGGTGGGACCGGCGCTTCGAGATCGGCCGCACGGCCTCCGTCTCGCTCGCCGCGATCACGCTGACCCTGGCCGGCCTCGCCGTGGCCGTCGCCGTGGGCGCGCCGACGTGGGTCGTCATCGCGATCTTCCCGGTGCTCGGCCTCGGCATCGGCACCCTCTACCCCCGCGTCACCGCCCAGGCGCTCGGTCGCGCCGGCAGCACCGAGCAGGGCTTCGTCAGCTCGGCGCTGCAGATCGGCGACTCGTCCGGCGCCGCGACGGCCATCGCGCTCTCGGCGATCGTCTTCACCGCCGCGGGGGCGGCGGTGCCGAACGCCTACGTGGCGGTGTTCGCCGTCATGGCGCTGCCCGCGCTGGCCGGCTGGCTCGTCGCCCACCGGTTGCCCTGAGGTCAGCTGACGACGGACTCGTCGGCCCCGGCGTCGGACGCCTCGAGGCGCGCGTCGCGCTTGGACTTCCAGAGGCTGGCGACCGTCGTCACCCCGAGGATCAGCACGATCGCGCCGAGCGAGACGAGGATCGGGATGTCGGGCACGCTCTCGATCGGCTGACCGCCGTTGATGAACGGCAGGTTGTTCTCGTGGAGCGCGTGCAGCACGAGCTTGACGCCGATGAAGGCGAGCAGCACGGAGAGACCGATGCTGAGGTAGACGAGCTTCTTGAGCAGGCCACCGATGAGGAAGTAGAGCTGGCGCAGGCCCATCAGGGCGAAGATGTTCGCCGTGAGGACGAGGAAGGGCTCCTTCGTCAGGCCGTAGATGGCCGGGATCGAGTCGAGCGCGAAGAGCAGGTCCGTCGTGCCCAGCGCGAGGATGACGATGAGCATCGGCGTGATGAGCCGCTTGCCGTTCTCGATGACGGTCAGGCGCGTGCCGTTCCACTCCTTGGTGGCCGGGAAGCGCTTCTCGATCCAGAGCAGCAGCCGGTTCTCGTGGTACTCGTCGTCGTCGCTCTCACCCCCGGTGGCGAGCTTGACCGCCGTGTAGATGAGGAACGCGCCGAAGATGTAGAAGACCCACGCGTACGCGTTGATGACGACGGCGCCCAGGGCGATGAATATGCCGCGCAGCACGATGGCGATGACGATGCCGACCATGAGGGCCGACTGCTGCAGCTTCTGGGGCACCTTGAAGCTCGCCATGATGAGCAGGAAGACGAAGAGGTTGTCGACCGACAGGGAGTACTCGGTCAGCCACCCGGCATAGAACTCGCCGGCGTACTGACCACCCCACTCGAACCAGACGAACAGGCCGAAGAGCACGGCCAGGCCGACGAAGAAGGCGAGGTGCCTCCCTGCTTCGGCCATCGAGGGCACGTGGGGACGCCGGGCGATGACGAAGACGTCGACGGCGAGGAACACCGCCATCAGACCGATCGTCAGGAACCAGCCCCAGGTGGGAACGTTCATGCGCACAACCTTCCGGTCACCGATCAGCAACCGGAGGTCTCTCCCGCCCGACGCCGATGGTCGGACCGACGGGACCGGGAGCGGCGGTGGGTCCACTCCGTGATGACGAGCCCGTCGTGGTCGGGGATACTCCCCTCCGCGAACGCCCGAGTCTCCCACTCGGCACCCCGGCGCTCAAATCCATCCCGCCCCGTGGCGCTCCGAGCACCTCGCGACGGGCGTGATCTGCGTCACAGGCGCTTGCCACACCCGTCCCACGCGTCACGCGCCGTCACGCCGGACACGATCCAGATCTTGCGGGTTCCTTGCGGATCCACGCCCGGCGTTCGCGACGCGGGCCGCGGATGCGGGTCTGATCACGCCCAGCGGCGCCGCAGATGCGCCCCTAGATCGACGGGACCTCGTGCGCTTTAGGACGTCTTGTTGTGATATTGCGATTTTCTTCTTTTTTGTCCGATTGCTCCCTTACAGTCCGTCTTGCGCCATCCGGTCCCACCGGTCGTGAGAGCCCCCGCCGGGTCGGCGCGCTCCGTTTCCCCTGCGGGCGACCCCCGTCGCCCACCGTCCCTCTAGGTGGTTCCCCCATGCCTGTCATCACCCGCCGATCCGTCATCGGCGCCGCTCTGGCGACCGCGGTCGTCCTTCCCCTCGTCGGCACAACCCAGCTGGCCGAAGCCTCCACCCGATCTGTCCAGACGGTCGACCCCACGAGCGGTCGAGTTCGCTACGGGTTCAACCCCGGCGGCTGGTGGAGGTCCGCGGGGCAGACGCCGAAGAGCGCCTACGACCAGGCCGTCGCCGCCTTCGGCCAGCCCGGGTTCATGCGCCTCTGGCCGAACCGCTTCACCACGACGTGGCGCGGTGGTCTCATCCCCACGTACGTCGACGACGCGAAGACCCCGGTCTACATCAACCTCGGCTCCGACGTCGCCGGCGTCAACCGGGGCGCCTACGACGCGGCGTGGATCCAGATCCTCAGGACCGCTCCCAAGGACCGCTGGATCTGGTTCTCCTTCGCCCACGAGCCCGAGGGTGACGGTTTCACCGTCGCCGCTTGGCAGCAGGCGCAGATGCGGCTGGCCAAGCTCAAGGCGCAGTACGCGCCAACGAACGTCCGCTTCGCGCCCCTGCTCATGGGCTCTACCTTCCACGCCAGCCGCTACAGGGTTTCAGCCACCGGCAACGTGCCCTGGTCGACCTGGTTCAACTTCGACCTGAGCAACGTCGATGCCATCGGCGCCGACCTCTACCAGTGGGGTACCCAGGACGCGACGGCCGACACGGCCGCTGCCGTCGTCAACCCGGCGATCGAGGCCGCGCGCTCCAAGGGCAAGGGCCTGGTGGTCGGGGAGCTCGGTGCCCGCAACACGCTGACCGACACCGGACGCGCCACGTTCCTCAAGGACGCCGTCAAGCTCTTCGACGCCTCTCGCAACGTTCGGGCCGTCGCCTACTTCGAGAGCGACAACGGCAGCAAGGGCCCGTGGAACCTGCTGCCCAAGCCCGGAACGCCCACATCGCTGCCCAAGAGCATCGCCGTGTGGAAGTCCGCCGTGCAGTCCTCGCCCAAGAGCTGACCTGCCCGGACCACGAGGAGCCGCACCCGGCCCGGGTGCGGCTCCTCGTGTCGTCCAGCTCGGCGGACCGTCAGCGGGTGGCCGCGCTCATCTGGCGCAGCTCCTTCTTCAGGTCGCCGATCTCGTCGCGCAGGCGGGCGGCCAGCTCGAAGTGCAGCTCGGCCGCGGCCTGGTGCATCTGGGTCGTGAGCTCCTGGATGAGTGCGGCGAGGTCGGCCGCCGCCATGTCGGCGGGCCGCTCGGCCCGACCACCGGCGGAGACGCCGACGTCGGCGGCCATCGCACCCCGGCCCGCTCCGCTCTTCCCGCGCGACTGCATGCGGCCCGAACCGAGCAGCTCCTGCGTGTCGGCGTCCTCGCGCTCGAGCAGGTCGGTGATGTCGGCGATCTTCTTGCGCAGCGGCGTCGGGTCGATGCCGTGCTCGAGGTTGTAGGCGATCTGCTTCTCGCGGCGCCGGTTCGTCTCGTCGAGCGCCTGCTCCATCGACGGGGTCATCTTGTCGGCATACATGTGCACCTGGCCCGACACGTTGCGGGCCGCGCGACCGATCGTCTGGATGAGCGAGCGCGCCGAGCGCAGGAAGCCCTCCTTGTCGGCGTCGAGGATGGCCACGAGCGAGACCTCGGGAAGGTCGAGACCCTCACGGAGCAGGTTGATGCCGACGAGGACGTCGAAGACGCCCGAGCGCAGCTCGCGGAGCAGCTCGACGCGGCGCAGGGTGTCGATGTCGCTGTGCAGGTAGCGGACCCGGATGCCCTTGTCGAGGAGGTAGTCGGTCAGGTCCTCGGCCATCTTCTTCGTCAGGGTCGTGACGAGCACGCGCTCGTTGCGCTTGGTGCGCTCCTGGATCTCGTGCATGAGGTCGTCGATCTGGCCCTTCGTGGGCTTGAGCACGACCTCGGGGTCGACGAGCCCGGTGGGGCGGATGATCTGCTCGACGGGCGGGCCCGACTTCGCCAGCTCGTACTCCCCCGGCGTCGCCGAGAGGTAGACGGTCTGGCCGATGCGCTCGAGGAACTCCTCCCACTTCAGCGGCCGGTTGTCCATGGCGCTCGGGAGCCGGAAGCCGTGCTCGACGAGCATGCGCTTGCGCGACATGTCGCCCTCGTACATGGCGCCGATCTGCGGCACGGTCTGGTGCGACTCGTCGAGCACGAGGAGGAAGTCCTCGGGGAAGTAGTCGATGAGGCAGTTCGGCGCGGAGCCGGACGTGCGCCCGTCGATGTGGCGGCTGTAGTTCTCGATGCCGTTGCAGAAGCCGACCTGGCGCATCATCTCGAGGTCGTACGTCGTGCGCATGCGCAGGCGCTGGGCCTCGAGCAGCTTGCCCTGCTTCTCGAAGAGCGCGAGCTGGTCCTCGAGCTCGAGCTCGATGCCGCGGATGGCGCGCTCCATGCGCTCGGGGCCGGCGACGTAGTGCGAGGCGGGGAAGACGTACATCTCCTGCTCCTCGTTGACGACCTCGCCGGTCACGGGGTGCAGGGTGTAGATGCGCTCGATCTCGTCACCGAAGAACTCGATGCGGATCGCCAGCTCCTCGTAGACCGGGATGATCTCGACGGTGTCGCCGCGGACCCGGAACGTGCCGCGCGTGAAGGCGAGGTCGTTGCGCGTGTACTGCATCTCGACGAACCGGCGCAGCAGGTCGTCGCGGACGACCTCCTGCCCCACCTTAAGGCGCGCCATCCGGTCGACGTACTCCTGCGGCGTGCCGAGGCCGTAGATGCAGGAGACGGACGCGACGACGATGACGTCGCGGCGGGTCAGCAGCGAGTTCGTCGCCGAGTGCCGCAGGCGCTCGACCTCGTCGTTGACCGAGCTGTCCTTCTCGATGTAGGTGTCGGTCTGCGGGATGTACGCCTCGGGCTGGTAGTAGTCGTAGTAGCTGACGAAGTACTCGACCGCGTTGTTGGGCAGCAGCTCGCGGAACTCGTTGGCGAGCTGCGCCGCGAGCGTCTTGTTCGGCGCCATGACGAGGGTCGGCCGCTGCACCTGCTCGATGAGCCAGGCGGTCGTGGCCGACTTGCCGGTGCCCGTCGCGCCGAGCAGCACGGTGTCGGTCTCACCCGCCCTCACCCGCTTGGCCAGCTCGGCGATCGCGGTCGGCTGGTCACCGCTCGGCGTGTACTCGGAGATCACCTCGAAGGGTGCCACCGTCCGCTGGAGGTCGGTCGTGGGGCGCATGGCTCAACCGTACGTCCCTCCACCGACAGCGCCCATCCCGTGCCACCATGTGCCGGTGAACGCCACCGCCGCACCGCCGCGGGCCTCGGCCCGACGCGGCTCCAACCTCCCCCGCGTCGGCGACTACAACCAGGTCGTCGTGCTGGAGGCGATCCGGCGCAGCACCGACGGCCTGAGCCGCGTGGAGGTCGCCGCGGCGACGGGTCTCTCACCGCAGGCGGTGTCGAACATCTGCCGGCGCCTCCTGCAGACCGGCCTCGTCGAGGAGGCCGGCAAGAAGGTGGCCGGGCCGGGCAAGCCCCGGACCCTGCTGCGGCTCGCGCCGAACGGCCGGTTCGCGGTCGGCGTGCACCTCGACCCCGCCCTGACGACCTTCGTCGTGCTCGACCTCGTCGGGCGACCGGTGGCCCGCTCCGTGCGCCCGCTGCGCCCGGGCCTCGGCCCCGAGCAGGTGCTGCGGGAGGTGGCCGAGGAGGTCGCCGCCCTCATCACCTCCTCGGGCGTCGACCCCGAGCGGGTCGTCGGCCTCGGCGTGGCCGCGCCCGGGCCCGTCGACACCGCGACCGGCTCGCTCGTGCGCCCGCCCAACCTGCTCGGCTGGGACCGGGTCGCCATCCGCGACGTGCTCGGCGAGGCGACCGGCCTCTCCGTCCTGCTCGACAAGGACGTCGTGGCGGCGGCCGTCGCCGAGCTGTGGACCGGCGCCGTGGGCGGCACCGACAGCGCCGTCTTCTTCTACATCGGCACCGGCGTCGGCGCGGGCCTCGTGCTCCGCGGCGAGGTGCACCGCGGCACGTCGGGCAACGCGGGCGAGATGGGCCACCTCGTCACGGGACCCGACGGCCCGCCGTGCGCGTGCGGCCAGCGCGGCTGCGTCGGGGAGGTCTGCTCGCCCCGCACCGTCGTGGAGACCGCGCACCTGCGGGGCATCGGCCCGCTCGACCCGCCGGAGGGCCTGGGCGGCGACGACCCGGACCACCGCGACGTCGTCGGCGCCCGGTTCCGGCGGCTGTGCGCCCTCGCCGAGGACGGCCACCCGGGCGCCCAGGAGCTGCTCGACGACATGGCGCGGCGGTTCGCCAAGTCCGCGGGCGACGTCGTCAACCTCCTCGACGTCGACCAGGTCGTCTTCGGCGGCCCGCTCTGGGAGCACCTCGCCCCGACGTTCCTGCGGATCGTGCCCGAGGTCCTGCGCGGCTCGGTCGTCACCGCGCCCCTGCACGCGACGACGGTCCGGGGCACGAGCCTCGGCGCGGACGTGGCGGCCCTCGGCGCGGCCTCCCTCGTGCTCGACGAGGCGTTCAGCCCCCGGTCGGCCACCCTCCTCGTCGCGCACTGAGGGTGCCGCGGCGTCTCCCGGCGCCCGCCGGCACCCCCGCGACCATGGGCCGGAAAGCTCCCCCCGAACCCTTGACAGCAATAACTCCATTTGATGTATAAAAGGTTCCAGCACGAGTCAAGGGAGACTCGGCGAGAGCAAAGGGACCCAGAATGAACCGCAGACCCGGTGCCGTCGCGCTGAGCGCCGCAGCCCTCACCCTCACCGTCGCCCTCGCCGGCTGCGGCTCGTCCGGCTCGTCCGGCTCGGCCGCGCCCGGTGCGAAGGGCGGCGACGCCGGCACGCTGACCGTCGCGTACCAGCGCACCTCCCAGTTCACCCAGCTCGACGCGGTGCTGAAGAAGGCGAAGAGCGAGTACGAGGCCGCGCACGCCGGCACCACGGTCGAGCTCGTCCCCATCGAGGCCGAGCAGGACCAGTACTTCACCAAGCTCGCCCTGATGAACCGGTCGGCCTCGACGGCGCCCGACGTCATCTACGAGGACAGCTTCCAGGTGCGCTCCGACGCCGCCGCCGGCTACCTCGCCCCCATCGACGACCAGCTCAAGGCCTGGAGCGACTGGTCACAGTTCGACGACACGGCCAAGCAGGCCGGCCTCGGCGACGACGGCAAGACGTACGGCGTCTCGATGGGCACCGACACCCGCGCCCTCTACTACAACAAGAAGCTCTTCGCCCAGGCCGGACTGCCGACCGACTGGCAGCCGAAGACGTGGGACGACGTGCTCGCGGCCGCCCGCACCATCAAGGCGAAGCTGCCCGACGTCACGCCGTTCAACATCTACGCCGGCAAGTCGACCGGTGAGGGCACCTCGATGCAGGGCTTCGAGATGCTCCTCTACGGCACCGACAGCACGCTCTTCGACACCGAGGCGAAGAAGTGGGTCACCGGCTCGCAGGGCTTCAAGGACTCGCTCAACTTCTACAAGACGGTCTACGGCGAGAAGCTCGGCCCGGACCTCGACCTCGCGCTCGACGCCACCGTCGGCAGCCGCGTCTCGACCGAGCTGCTCCCCCAGGGCAAGCTCGCCATCGCGCTCGACGGCTCGTGGCTGCCGGGCCAGTGGATCAAGGGCGACAACGCCTGGCCGCAGTGGGAGGACTCGATCGGCTACGCCCCCATGCCGACGCAGAAGGGCCAGGCCCCCGGCTCGACGTCGATGTCCGGCGGGTGGCTGCTCTCGGTGGGCGCCAACGCCCCCGACAAGAAGGCCGCCGTCGACTTCATCGGCACGGCCCTCAACCGCGAGAACTCGCTGAAGTACGCCACCGAGAACAGCCAGATCGCCGTGCGCAAGGACGTCGCGAGCGACAAGGACTACCTCGACTTCAACCCGTCGTTCAAGTTCTTCTCCTCGCTCGTGCCGGTGACGCACTTCCGCCCCGCGACGCCGGACTACAGCCAGATCTCCGGTGCGATCCAGGTCGCCGTCGAGTCGGTCGCGACCGGGGCGGCGACGCCCGACGAGGCCGCCTCGACCTACGACCAGAGCCTCGTCGGCATCGTCGGCGAGGACAAGACGCAGGCCAGCTGAGATGACCGCCCTGGACACTCGGGGCCCGGCGCATCGGGAGCCCACCCTCCCGGCGCGCCGGGGGCGCACCGCCCTGCGGCTGCTGCCCCTCAGCCCGGCGATCGTGCTCATGGCGATCTTCCTCGTCGGCCCGATCGGCTACGCGCTCTACGGGTCGCTGACGAACGCGGCCCTCTCCGGCTACCGCGCCGCGAACCCCGACTTCGTCGGTGTCGACAACTACACCCGCCTGCTGACGAGCGGCCAGTTCTGGCAGGCCGCGTGGCTGACGCTCCTCTTCGTCGTCGCCTCCGCGGTCATCGGCCAGAACGTGCTCGGCATGGGCCTCGCCCTGCTCCTGCGCAACGGGCCCAAGCGCCTCGGCTCCGTCGTCAGCGCGCTCGTCGTCATGGCGTGGGTGCTGCCCGAGATCGTCGCCGCCTTCACCCTGTATGCGTTCTTCTCCTCCCAGGGCACCCTCAACACCGCGCTCGGCTGGCTCGGCCTCGACGGCCCGTCGTGGCTCATCCTCTTCCCGATGCTCTCGGTCATCCTCGCGAACGTCTGGCGCGGAACGGCCTTCTCGATGATGGTCTACAACGCGGCCCTCTCCGAGGTGCCGCCGGAGATCACCGAGGCCGCAGAGATCGACGGCGCGAACGGGCTGCAGCGCTTCTTCCAGGTGACGCTGCCCATGGTGCGCCGCGCCATCGCCACGAACATGATGCTGACGACCCTGCAGACGCTCGGTGTCTTCACCCTCATCTGGGTGATGACCGGTGGCGGCCCGGGCACGAAGAGCTCGACCCTGCCGGTGCTCGCGTTCCAGCAGGCGTTCAAGTTCGCCCAGGTCGGCTACGGCACGGCCATCGCCACCGTGACGCTCGTCATCGGCGCGGTCTTCGCCCTCGTCTACGTGCGCGTCCTCAAGCCGGAGGTCGACTGATGACCGAGTCCAGCGCCCCCACGACGACGCGCCGGCCCTCGGTCGTGGCCGCCGTGCCGGGCACCGTCGCCCGTCCGCTGCCGGCGGCCAGCCCGACGCCCCCGCAGCTGACCGCCCCCGTCCGCCGGGGCACGAGGATCGCCGCCGGCGTCGCCCTCGTCGTCGTCGCCCTCGCCTTCCTCGTGCCGCTCGCCTGGCTGCTCCTCGCGTCGGTGAACCCGGCGGCGACCGTGTCGGTGACGGTGCCGACCGAGCCGACGCTCGAGAACTACGCGGCCGTGCTGACGCCCGAGCTGACCTTCACGCCGCTGCTCAACTCGCTCGTCATCTCCGGCTCGACGGCCCTCATCACCGTCGTCGTGGCGGTGCTCGCCGCCTACCCGCTGTCGCGCTACAAGATGCGCTTCAACCGCAGCTTCCTCTACACGATCCTCTTCGGCAGCTGCCTGCCGATCACGGCCGTCATGGTCCCCGTCTACGCGCTGTTCGTGACCCTCGGGCTGCTCGACTCGCTGCCCGGCACGATCCTCTTCCTCGCCGCGACGTCGCTGCCGATGGCCGTGTGGATGATGAAGAACTTCATGGACAGCGTGCCGATCTCGCTCGAGGAGGCGGCCTGGGTCGACGGCGCCAGCGCCATGCAGGCCCTGCGCCGGATCGTCGTGCCGCTCATGCGGCCGGGCCTCGCCGTCGTCTTCATCTTCGTCTTCACCCAGGCGTGGGGGAACTTCTTCGTCCCCTTCGTGCTCCTGCTCGACCCGGCCAAGCAGCCTGCCGCCGTGTCGATCTACACCTTCTTCGGCACGAACGGCGCCATCGCCTACGGCCAGCTGGCCGCCTTCTCGGTGCTCTACTCGGTGCCGGTGCTCGTGCTGTACCTGCTCGTCCAACGTCTCGCGGGCGGTTCCTTCGCCCTCGCCGGCTCCGTCAAAGGTTGAGAGGAATCCTCCGTCGTGCACGACAACACCACGCTCGTCGAGATGCGGGTCGACCGCTTCGTCCGCGAGCGCCTCGCCCCCGCCCTCTACCGCCGGCGCTCGCCGCTCACGGCCCACCACTGGGTGGCCCCGGGTGAGCCGGTCCCCTTCGCCGAGGCCGTCGGCCACGACTTCGCGCCCATCGCGCCCGGCACCCCCTGGGGCCGGCCGTGGGGGACGACGTGGTTCCGGGTCACGGGCGACGTGCCCGACGGGTGGGGCGCCGAGGGCACCCGGCTCGAGGTCGTCGTCGACCTCGGCTACTCCGACACCCAGCCCGGCTTCCAGGCGGAGGCGACGGCATACCGCCCCGACGGCACGGTCATCAAGGGGCTGCACCCGCGCAACCGCTACGTGCCGCTCGCGCACGCGGCCGCCGACGGCGCCGTCGACGTGCTCCTCGAGGCCTCGGCCAACCCCGACGTCGCCGGGGGCGGAGCCTTCACGTTCGAGCCGACGACGCTCGGTGACCTGTCGACGTCGGGCGACGTCCCGCTCTACCGCTGGCGGGCCGCCGACCTCGCGGAGCTCGACGTCACCGTGTGGGAGCTGAACCAGGACGTCGAGGCCCTCGTCGGCCTCATCGCACAGCTGCCGGCCGGCTCGTCGCGCCGTGCCAGCGTCGTGCGAGCCCTGGAGGACGCCGTCGACGCCGTCGACCCCGACGACGTGCCCGGCACCGCCGCAGCCGGCCGGGCGGCCCTGCGCGCCGTCCTCGACGCCCGCGCCGACGCGACGGCCCACCGCATCGTCGCCGTCGGCCACGCGCACATCGACTCTGCATGGCTCTGGCCGACCCGTGAGACGGCCCGCAAGTGCGCGCGCACCTTCTCCAACGTGCTGGCCCTCATGGACGAGGACCCCGACCTCGTCTTCGCCTGCTCCTCCGCCCAGCAGTACGCGTGGGTCAAGCAGTCCCAGCCCGAGCTCTTCGAGCGGATCCGCGAGCGGGTGCGCGAGGGGCGCTTCGTACCGGTCGGCGGCATGTGGGTCGAGTCCGACACGAACATGCCCGGCGGCGAGGCGCTCGCGCGCCAGTTCGTCGCCGGCAAGCGCTTCTTCGCCGAGGAGCTCGGCGTCGAGCCGCTCGACGTGTGGCTGCCCGACTCCTTCGGCTACACGGCCGCGCTCCCCCAGATCGCCACCGCGGCCGGCGCCCGCTGGTTCCTCACGCAGAAGCCGTCGTGGAACGAGACGAACCGGATGCCGCACCACACCTTCTGGTGGGAGGGCATCGACGGCAGCCGGATCTACACGCACTTCCCCCCGGCCGACACCTACAACTCCGTCGTGGCCGCCGAGGACCTCGCGCGCGCCGAGCGCCAGTTCGCCGAGAAGGGCCGGGCCAACACCTCGCTCCTCCCCTTCGGCTACGGCGACGGCGGCGGCGGTCCCACGCGCGAGATGCTCGCGGCCGCCGCCCGCACGCGCGACCTCGAGGGCTCCCCCCGGGTCGAGCTCGGCGGCCCCCACCAGTTCTTCCGCGACGCGCAGGACGAGTACCCGGACCCGCCGGTCTGGAGCGGGGAGATGTACCTCGAGTTCCACCGGGGCACCTACACCTCGCAGGCCCGCACGAAGCAGGGCAACCGCCGCAGCGAGCACCTGCTCCGCGAGGCCGAGCTGTGGGCCGCGACCGCCGCGGTGCAGAACGGGGCCGACTACCCCTACGACGCGCTCGAGCAGGTCTGGCACACGGTGCTGCTCCAGCAGTTCCACGACATCCTGCCCGGCACGTCGATCGCCTGGGTGCACCGCGAGGCCGAGGCCCGCTACGCCGCCGTCGCCGAGCAGCTCGAGGCGAGCATCGCGACGTCCCTCGCCGAGCTCGCGGGGCCGGGCGACGACACGCTCGTCTTCAACAGCGCCCCGTATGCCGTCGGGTCGGCCTCCGCGCTCGGTGCGGGCCCCGTCGTGGCGGCGACCGAGGCGGTCGCCGCACCGTCCGGCGCACCGGCGCCCGTGACCGTCGGATCCGACGACGCGGGCGGCATCGTGCTCGACAACGGGCTCGTGCGCGCGGTCGTCGACGGCGACGGCCTGCTCGCCTCCGTGCTCGACCTGCGGGCCGACAGCCGCGAGCTGCTGCCGCCGGGCTCGCGCGGCGGCCTGCTCCAGCTGCACCGGGACACCCCGACGCAGTGGGACGCGTGGGACATCGACGAGCACTACAAGCGGCACACGACCGACCTCGTGACCGCCGACCTCGTCAAGACCGTGCGGGCCGACGCCGACGGCGCCGCCGTGCGCGTCGTCCGGTCGTTCGGCGCCTCCCGCGTCGAGCAGCTCATCACCCTCGACGCCGGCAGCACCGTGATCGGCTTCGACCTCGATATCGACTGGCACGAGAGGCAGAAGCTGCTCAAGCTCGCCTTCCCCGTCGACGTGCACGCCGAGCGGGCCGCGTCCGAGATCCAGTTCGGCCACGTCAACCGGCCCACGCACGCCAACACCTCGTGGGACGTCGCCCGCTTCGAGACCTGCGCGCACCGCTGGGTGCACGTCGGCGAGAGCGGCTGGGGCGCGGCCGTCGTCAACGACTCGACGTACGGCCACGACATCGGCCGGACGACCCGCGCGGAGGGCGGCACGACGACGACGGTGCGGCTCTCGCTGTTGCGTGCGCCCGTCTACCCCGACCCCGAGGCCGACCAGGGCACCCACCGGCTGCGGGTGGGCCTCGTCGTGGGCGCCGGCATCGCCGACGCCGTGCGCGAGGGCTACCGGATCAACCTCCCGCTCCGCGAGGTGCGCGGCGGCGCGGTGCCCGCGCCGCTCGTGCGGGTCGAGGGCTCCGACGCCGTCGTCGTCGAGGCCGTCAAGCTCGCCGAGGACCGCAGCGGCGACGTGGTCGTGCGCCTCTACGAGGCCCACGGCGGCCGGGCCCGGGCGCGCCTCGTCCCCGGCTTCGCCGTGGCCGAGGTCGTCGAGACCGACCTGCTCGAGCGGCCGCTCGCCGAGCCGGCGGCCCTCGTCGACGGCGGGAGCGCCGACGACACCGACGCCGCCGGCGCGACCCTGTCGCTCCGGCCGTTCCAGATCGTCACGCTGCGCCTGCGCCGGAGCGGGTCGTGACCCGGCGCGCCGTCGGCGGACCCGAGCCGGTGCCCGAGCCGGTGCCCGAGCCGGTGCCCGTGCCCGACGGCCGGCACGAGCACGCCCCCGTGCCCTGGGTGCGGCAGCCGACGCACCGGGCCTGGCTCGACGAGCACTGCCGCTCGCTGCTCGCCTTCGGCTCCCGGTGCGCCGTGCCGGGAGGCGGGTCGGCCTGGCTCGACGACACCGGCGCACCGGTTCCCGAGCGGGGGCTGCACACCTGGATCACGGCCCGGATGGTGCACGTCTACTCCCTCGGCGCCCTGCTCGGGGTGCCGGGTGCCGGGCCGGTCGCCGACGCCGCGCTCGCGGGCCTCACCGGCCCGTTGCGCGACACCGCGCACGGCGGCTGGTTCCCGTCGCTCGACGCCGAGGGCCGGCCGGCCGAGGGCAAGGCCTGCTACGACCACGCCTTCGTCGTGCTCGCGTCCGCGAGCGCCACGGCGGCCGAGCGCCCCGGGGCGGCCCGGCTGCTCCGCGAGGCGCTCACCGTCTTCGACGAGCGCTTCTGGGACGCCGACGAGCAGCTGCCCGTCGACACGTGGGACACGGCCTTCTCCGAGCTCGACGGCTACCGCGGCATCAACGCCGCGATGCACACGACCGAGGCGATGCTCGCGGCGTCCGACGTGCTCGCCCACGTGCTCGGCGACCCGGCCGCGGCGGCCACCTGCCGCCGGCGCGCCGTCGGCATCCTCGACCGGGTGGCCGCCTGGGCGCGGGCGAACGACTGGCGCGTGCCGGAGCACTTCGACGCCGACTGGCAGGTGCAGCTCGAGCACCACGCCGACCGGCCTGACGACCCCTTCAAGCCCTACGGGGCGACGATCGGCCACGGCCTCGAGTGGGCACGCCTGCTCCTGCACGGCGAGGCGGCGCTCGTCGCCGCCGGCGAGCCCGCCCCTCCGGCGATGCTCTCGGCCGCCGAGGCGCTCTTCGACCGCGCGGTCGCCGACGGCTGGGACGTCGACGGAGCCCCCGGCTTCGTCTACACCACGGACTGGACGGGCCGCCCGGTCGTGCGCGACCGGATGCACTGGGTGGCCGCCGAGGCCACCGCGACGGCCGCGGCCCTGCACCGGCGCACCGGGCGGCGGGCCTACGCCGACCGCTACGCGAGCTGGTGGGACCACATCCAGCGCGTGCTCGTCGACGACGAGCACGGCTCGTGGCACCACCAGCTCGACGAGCACAACCTCCCGACCGACACGGTGTGGCCGGGCAAGGCCGACCTCTACCACGCGGTCGGGGCCACCCTCGTGCCGCGCCTGCCGCTGGCGCCGGCCCTCGTGGTGGCGGTGCGCCAGGCCCTGTGGCTGTGACGGGCCCTGTGGCCGTGACGGGCCGCCCGCGCCGGGCGGTCCGTCAGCCCTCGGGCTCGTCCCAGACGTAGGCGGGGCGCAGCTCGACGGTGTCGCCGGGGCCCGCGAAGTTCGGGGCCAGCTCCTCGGCCCGCTCGCGCGAGGCCACGTCGATGAGGAAGAAGCCGGCGAGGTGCTCCTTGCTCTCGGCGTACGGGCCGTCCGTCGCGACCGTGCCGCTCTCGGACCACCGGTAGAGCCGCGCCGACGCGGGGTCGCCGAGCGCCTCGCCGCCCTTGAGCTCGCCGCTCCTCGACAGCTCCTCGAGCATCGCGTCGAACGCCGCGCCCCCGGCGTCGCGCTCCTCCTGCGGCCGCGCCTGCGCCTCGGCGACGAAGTCGGCCGTCGGGTGGCCCCAGGGCTGCGGGTTCGAGTGGATGAGGATGACGTACTTCATCGGGGTGTCCCTTCGGGTGGTGGGCGGCCAGTCTGCCGCCTCACCCGGGACGTCGGAGCCGACGCGCCGTCCTCGACACCGATGGGTTCACGGCACCCGGTGCGTCCAGCCCGGTGTCGCGAACTTCTCGTCGACGAGTCGCTGGGCCGACTCGAGCTCGGCCGGCGTGTAGTCCGCGGGGGTCGAGCGGTAGCGCCGGGCGAAGGTCGCCGCGAACGACTCGAGGATCGCGTCGCGCGTCATGCCGGTCTGGGAGCGCATCGGGTCGACCCGCTTGTTGGCCGACTTCGTGCCCTTGTCGCTCATCTTCTCGCGGCCGATCCGGAGCACCTCGAGCATCTTGTCGGCATCGATGTCGTACGCCATCGTCACGTGGTGCAGCACCGCGCCGGCCGCGAAGCGCTTCTGCGCCGCGCCGCCGATCTTGCCCTTCTCGCTCGCGATGTCGTTGAGCGGCACGAAGTGCGCCCGCACCCCGATGTCGGCGAGCGCCTCGATGACCCACTCGTCGAGGAAGGAGTAGGAGCGCTCGAAGCTCAGGCCCTCGACGAGCGAGGTCGGCACGACGAGGGAGTAGGTGATCGTGTTGCCGGGCTCCATGAACATCGCCCCGCCGCCCGAGACCCGGCGCACGACGTCGATCCCGTGCCGCTGCGCCCCCTCGGGATCGACCTCGTTGCGCACCGACTGGAAGGAGCCGATGACGACGAGCGGGCTGTCCCAGTCCCAGAAGCGCAGCGTCGGGGGCCGCTCCCCCGCCGCGACCTCGCGCCCGATGACCTCGTCGAGCGCGACGTGCAGCGCAGGGTCGAGCACGCGGGCCGGGATGACGTCGAAGACGTGGTCGTCCCACCCCGTCGCCTTGCCGAGCGCGCGCCGGATCGCGATGCCGATCGACTCGGCGGTGAAGCCGATGAGCGACACGTCGTCGGCCAGCGCGCCCGTCACCGCCCCGGCGAGCTGCTCGACGCCTGCCTCGACCGGCATGCCGGTCAGGGCGGCGTTGATGTCGTCGAGCGCCTCGTCGGGCTCGAGGAAGAAGTCGCCCGAGACGCTGACCCGCGCCAGCCGCCCGTCCACCTCCTCGACGTCGACCGCCACGAGCTTGCCACCGGGAACCTTGTACTCACCACGCATGACACCCTCAACACCGACCACCCCGCCCGTATGCCGGGTGCGTCCTACCGCGGAGACCACCCGGTGCGCTCGGCCCACGCCGCCGCCCGCAGCCAGGCCCCCTCGAACCACGGCTCCTTCGCCTCGACGTAGCCGGACGTCGTGGTGTGCAGCCCGAGCAGCCGGCGCTTCTCCTGCCCGTAGGCGTCGCGTTCGGCGGGCACGTGGCGCAGCCAGTCGCGGAAGAGCAGCGCGAAACGCCAGCCGGGAGAGTCCTTCTCGCGCACGTGCACGTGCACGTGGTTGCCCGGGTCGCACCCACCGAGGAAGCGCTTGGCCCAGTCGGCCGGGTCGGCGCCCCCGGGGTGGGGGGTGTCGTGGTGGTTGCCGTGCGTGAAGACGTAGCCCGCGTCGGCGAAGGCCGCCCGCACGTCGTCGCGGTCGGCGTCCTCGAGGCGGCGCACCCCCACCTGCACGTCGATGACGTCCTTGGCGAGCAGGCCCGGCACCGACGTCGACCCGACGTGCGAGACCTCCGTGACGACGTGCGTCGCCCCGAGCGCGGCCGCGAGGCGCGCCACGACCCGCTCGGCGCGGGCCTCCCAGTCGGCGCGCGGCTCGACGACGACGTCGGCGGCCAGGTCGGGGCGGCGTGTGCGGGCCGCGTTCGCGAGGTTGACGGCATACGGCCGCAGTCGCTCGTGCCACAGCGCGTCGACGGCCTCCACGAGCTCGTCGGGGGTGCCGGAGTTGTCGAGCAGGACGTCGGCCACGGCCCGACGCTGCGCGTCGGTGGCCTGGGCGGCGATGCGGTGGCGGGCGTCGTCCTCGCCGAGCCCGCGCTGGTCGACGAGCCGGCGCACGCGCGTCTCCACGTCGGCCCCGACGACGACGGCGAGGTGCTCGTGCACCCAGAGGCCGCGCTCGACGAGCAGCGGCATGTCGTAGACGGAGACGCCGTCGCCCGGCGCCTCGCGGCGGCGCTGCGCGACCCGGGCCGCGATGGCCGGGCCCGTGATCGCGTCGAGCGCGTCGAGCGCGTCGCGGTCGGGGAAGACGATCGCCGCGAGGGCGGCCCGGTCGAGCGTGCCGTCGCCCCGGACCGTGCCCTCGCCGAAGCGCTCCCGGATGCGCTGCAGCGTCGGCTCCCCCGGCTCGACGACCTCGCGCGCGACCGCGTCGGCGTCGACGACGTGCGCCCCGAGCTCGGCGAGGCGGCGCGACACCGTCGACTTGCCCGACCCGATGCCTCCGGTGACCCCGACGCGCAGCACGGGCGGGCTCAGGCGAGACGGGCCGGGAAGCCGCCGGTCGCGATCGGGCCCCAGCGGGTCGGCGTGACGCGCAGCAGGGACTTGCCCTGGTCGCGCATGGCCTGGCGGTACTCGTCCCAGTCGGGGTGCTCGCCCGAGATGGCGCGGAAGTAGTCGACGAGCGGCTCGACCGAGTCGGGCAGGTCGATGACCTCGCAGTCGCCGTCGACCTGCACCCAGGCGCCGCCGAAGTCGTCGGAGAGCACGAGGACGCTGACCTGCGGGCGCCGCCGGGCGTTCGTCGTCTTGGCGCGCTCCGGGTAGGTCGAGATGACGATACGGCCCTGCTCGTCGACACCACCCGTGACGGGCGAGGCCTGCGGGCGGCCGTCGGAGCGCTCGGTCATCAGCACCATCGAGTGCCGGGGGCGCACGAAGTCGAGCAGCGCCTCGCGCTCGACGTCGGTGTTCGTGGCGATCTGTCGGGGCATCGGTCTACTCCTCGGTGGGGGTGGTGGGCGGGCAGGAGTGCTCGAAGGTCGCGACGAGGGCGTCGGCGAGCCAGTCGGCATACATCGGGTGCGTCCAGCCGCAGCGCCGGACGAAGCGGTCGTAGATCTCGGGGGCGGTCAGCGTCCAGCACACGTCGAGGAACCGCTCGCGGTCGAACGGCTCCGGCAGCCCGTGGGCCCGGTCGAGCGCGGCGAGCGCGTTGGTGTTGCCCGCGCGACGCTCACCGTCGATGGTCGCGACGAAGTCCTGCAGGCCGGTGTCGCCGCCGGCGCCCTGAGCCAGCAGCACGCCCAGGAGCGGGCCGACGCGCTCGTAGATCGTCGCGCACAGGGCGGCGTACGCCCGCACGAACGACGTGCGGTCGGGCGCCTGCGACATCGTGCGGAACTCCGGGCGCTCCTGCATCGGCACGGGCTCGTCGTCGCCCGCCAGCATGACGTCGTAGACGGCCTTGACGACCGCGGCCTTCGGGCCGACGGCGTTGTAGACGGTCTGCGCGCTCACTCCCGCCCGCGCCGCCAGCCCGGTCACCGACATCGCGTGGTATCCCTCGGCGAGCAGCAGCGCGCCCGCCGCCTCGACGATCCGTCGCCGGGTGGCGAGGGCGGCCTCCGCACGCGACGTGTTGTCGTACGGCCGGTCGGTTGACATCGGTACCTTTCGGACAGATCATTGTTTCGCTGGAACGTGGTTCCAGCCAAAAGGGTGGGGTTCAGGGGTCCCCACCCCTTCGCTTCCCCGGGGCGGTGCGACGGGGCGCGGCAGGTGCCGAGGCTCGAGTCTGGCACGAGCAGCGCGCGCACCCTCCGGAGGGGCGCGGGCCCGGACCGGTCGGTCCGGGCCTGCGCGGTGCGGCGACGGTCGGTCGGTCAGGCCCCGACGGGCGTGCGGCCGGCGACGGTGGCGAGCGCCCGGTCCGGGTAGTCCGAGACGATGCCGTCCACGCCGGCCTCGACGAGCTCCACCATGCGCGCCGGGTCGTTGACCGTCCACGGCAGCACGGCCAGGCCCGCGGCGTGGGCGCGCGCGACGAGGTCCGCGTCGACGAGCACGTGCTCCGGGGAGATGACGTGGGCCCCGACGGCCGCCGCTCCCGCGCACACGTCGTCGTGGGTCTCCCCCACCCGCACGCTGCCGGTGAGCGGGCTCCCCGGCACCCACGTCACGGTCGACTCGACGAGGGCCGAGCGCAGCACGTCGGGTGCCAGCCGCGCCGAGAGCTCGAGCACGGCCCAGTCGAAGGAGTGGATGAGGCACTGGCGCTCGAGGCCGGCCGCGTGCAGGCTGGCGAGCACGCGCTCGAGCAGGTCGCGACGCGTGGCCGACTCGCCCGGGTCGGTCGGGTCGACCTTCAGCTCGACGGTCCACCAGACGTGAGGGGCGCGCTCGCGCCCGTGCGCCAGCACCTCGTCGAGCGTGGAGATGCGCGCCCCCGGGGCGGCCTGCTGCTCGGGGAAGCCCGGCAGGGTCTGGCTGCCGACGTCGACGGTGCGCAGCTGCGCGAGGGTGAGGTCGGCCACCCGCGCCCCGACGAGGTCGGGGCCCGTCGGCCGGCACTTGCCCGCGAGCAGCACCGGGTCGTGCCACACGACGAGGGCGCCGTCGGCGGTCAGCCGGACGTCGAGCTCGACGCCGGTGACCCCGGCGTCGTAGGCCGCGGCGAAGCTCTCGAGGGTGTTCTCGACGACGAGGCCCTTGGCGCCGCGGTGGCCCTCGACGTCGAAGCGTCCGGTGGCCCAGGGGCCGGGTCGACCTGCCACGCTCAGGCCTCGATCCGCTCGCCCGAGGCGGCGTCGAAGAGGTGGAGCTCGTCGCGGTTCGGCTCGACGTGCACCGTGTCGCCGACCTGCAGGTGGGTGCGCTTGTCGAGGCGGACCGTCACGCGCTCGGCGTCGGGAGCCCCGGTCGGGCGGCCGTAGACGAACGACTCGGCGCCGAGCGACTCGACGAGCTCGACCGTGAGGGGCAGGGCGGAGCCGGCAGCCGGCGACTCCGCGACGTGCCAGGACTCGGGGCGCAGGCCGACGACAACCCGCTGCCCGGCGCGGCTCGCGAGGCCGCGGTCGAGGGGCACGTCGAGGCCGTGCACGCTCGCCACACCCTCGCGCACGCCCGACTCGACGAGCGTGATCGCGGGCGAGCCGATGAACGAGGCGACGAAGGTATTGACGGGGCGGTCGTAGAGCCGCTCCGGGGTGTCGACCTGCTGGAGCTTGCCGTCGCGCAGCACGGCCACGCGGTGGCCCATCGTCATCGCCTCGACCTGGTCGTGCGTGACGTAGACGGTGGTGATGCCGAGGCGGCGCTGGAGACCGGCGATCTGCGAGCGCGTCGACACGCGCAGCTTGGCGTCGAGGTTGCTGAGCGGCTCGTCCATGCAGAACACCTTGGGGTTGCGCACGATGGCGCGGCCCATGGCGACGCGCTGGCGCTGGCCGCCCGACATCTGACCGGGCTTGCGGTCGAGCAGCGGTTCGAGCTCGAGGATCTTCGCGGCCTCGGCCACGCGCTGCTTCGTCTCGGCCTTGCTCACCTTGGCGTTGTCGAGCGCGAAGGCCATGTTCTGCGCGGCACTCATGTTGGGGTAGAGCGCGTAGCTCTGGAAGACCATGGCGATGTCGCGGTCGCGCGGTCGCACGCCCTTCTGGTCGTGCCCGTCGACGAGGATGCGCCCGCCGTCGATCGGCTCGAGCCCGGCCAGCATGCGCAGGGTCGTCGACTTGCCGCAGCCGGAGGGGCCGACGAGCACGAGGAACTCGCCGTCGGCGATGTCGAGGGTGATCCGGTCGACCGCCGGGGCGTCGTCCTTGGAGAACCGACGAGTCGCCTCGTCGAAGTACACGGTGGCCATGGATGCCCTTTGCTGTCGTGCCGAACGTGGTGGGGGCACGACCCCGGACGCGTCGGCGCCCGGGGTCGTGCGGCGCCTCAGGCGCCGAGCTTGCTCTTGATCTGCGAGTCGAAGACCTGCTGGCTCTCGGCGTCGAGACCCTTGAAGACGGTCGCGACGTCCTGGCCCGACACGACCTGGTCGAGGCCCTTGCCGATGCGCGCGCCGCCACCGGGAAGGAGCACGCGGACGTTGTCCTGCGACCGGGTCTTGGCCAGCTGCTCGATGGCCGTGCGCGAGTTGGGGTTCTTCTCGAGGAAGGTCTTCTCCACCGGCAGGTCGACGGCGGACTTGCGCACCGGCATGTAGCCGGTGGCCTGGGTGAAGGTCACGGTGTTCTGCGCGTTCGTCAGGAACTCGATGAACTTCAGCGCGTTCTTCTTGCGGTCGTCCGAGATGTTGGCGGGGATGCCGACGCCGGCGCCGCCGGTCGGGCAGTTGCCGTCACCGGGCAGGAACGCCGTGCCCACCGGGAACTTCGCGTCCTTGGCGACGCCTCCGAGCGAACCGGTGGACATCATGCTGCAGCCGACGATGCCGGCGGTGAAGTCGGGCGCCGGGTCCTTGGACAGCTTGAGGTAGCCGTCCTTGGCGAGGTTCTGCAGGTACGTGCCGGCCTTGACCGTGTTCGGGTCGGAAAAGGTCGGCGTCCACTCCTTGGAGTACGCGCCGCCGTAGCCCCAGACGATGTTCTGGAAGACCCAGTCGAGGTAGTTCGAGCCGTCGGGCAGCTCCATGACGATCTTGTCGGAGCCGGCGGCCGCCTTGAGCTTGGGCGCCCACGTGAGGAACTCGTCCCAGTCCTTGGGGCCGCGGTCCTCGAGACCGGCAGCCTTCCAGAGGTCCTTGTTGTAGTAGAAGAGCGGGGTCGACCGGGCGAACGGGAGCGCGTAGTGCTTCTCGTCGAGGTTGTAGTCGTTGTAGAGCGCGTCGACGTAGTCGGTCGTCTCGATCTTGGCCGACGACAGCAGGTCGTCGAGCGGGCTCAGCTGCTTGTTCAGGGCGAAGTTGAACCACGTGACGTCCGAGACGACGACGACGTCGGGCAGCTGGCCACCGGCCAGGGAGGCGTTGAACTTCTGCGCGACCTCCTCGTAGTTCTTGCCGGCGTCGACGAGCTTGACCTTGAGACCCGAGTTGGCCGCCTCGAAGGCCTTGATGATCTCCTGCTCGACGGGCTTGCTGTTGCCGGGGTGGTTGCTCCAGAACTCGATGGTGTTGCTCGATCCGCCGCCGCTGCCGGTGGACGGCGCCGTGCCCGTGCCCGCGCAGGCCGCCAGGCTGGCGACGCCGGCGGCGCCCGCGAGGCCGAGGAAGCCCCGGCGTGAGAACTCGTTCATGGATGGTGCCTTTCCCTGTGCTGGTTGAGGTCGCTTCGAAGGGTCGGGGTGGTGCTGAGGAGGCCTCAGCTCTTGACGGCTCCGGCCGTGAGGCCCTTGATCATCTGCCGCTGTAGGAAGAGGAAGAGGACGAGCACCGGCAGCATGGCGAGCACCGTGCCGGCCATGACCGGCCCCCAGTTCGTCACGCCGTCGTTGTTCTGCAGGAAGGTCAGGCCGACCGGCAGCGTCGCCGTCGTCTCGTCGTCCGACATCAGGTAGGGCCAGAGGTACTCGTTCCACTCGTTGACGACGGTGATGAGCGCGAACGCCACGAGCGTCGGCCACGACATCGGCATGACGACGCGCCAGAGCAGCTTCATCGGGCCGGCGCCGTCGAGCCGGGCCGCCTCGATGATCTCGCCCGGCAGGTTGAGGAACTGGTTGCGCATCAGGAACGTGCCGAAGGCGACGCCGGCCAGCGGGATGATGATGCCCTGGTAGGTGTTGCGCCAGCCGAGCTGGGCGACGAGGGCGTAGTTGCTGATGACGGTGATCTGGTTGGGCACCATGAGCGCCGCGATAACGACGAGGAAGACGATCGAGCGGCCGGGGAAGCGCAGCAGCGACAACGCATACGCGCTGAGCACGCCCAGCACGATCTTCGCGATCGACGTGGCGGCCGTGATGATGACCGAGTTGCGCACGTAGTCGAAGAACGGGATGCGGGTGGTCAGCTCGCTGTAGTTCTGCGAGGTCGCCGGGTTGGGCCACCACTGCGCCGGGCGCACGTAGATGTCGCCGCGGTCCTTGAACGAGGTGATGAGGATCCAGAAGAGCGGCACCGCGACGACGAGGACGACGAGGACCATGCCGGCGTAGCCGGCGACCGTCCACACCGGGCCGCGGTGGTGGCTCGACGCCTCGACGTTGTGCGCCTGGCGGCGCTTGCGTCCGGTACGCGCGGGCGCGGGGGCGTCGTCGTCGAGGGTGCCGACGACCGTGGGCGTGCTCATGCGTTCTTCCCCCTGTCCATGAACCGCACCTGCACGACGGTGACCGCCAGCAGGATGACGAACATGACGGTGGCGACGGTGGCGCCGTAGCCGGCGCGCTGGTTGACGAAGGTCTCCTGGTAGACCTGGTAGACGAGCGTGGCGGTGCCGTTGCCCTGGGGCCCACCGCGGGTCATCACGTTGATGATGTCGAAGACCTGCACCGAGCTGAGCAGCACGGTGATCGACAGGAAGAACGTCGTCGGGCGCAGCTGCGGCATGAGCACGCGGCGGAATCGCGTGAACGCCGAGGCGCCGTCGATCTCGGCTGCCTCGTCGAGGTCGGCCCGCCGGCCCTGCAGCGCGGCGAGGTAGATGACGAACGTGTAGCCGATGTTCTTCCAGATGTAGGTGACCGTGACCATGAACAGGGCCCAGCCCGGCTCCTGGTAGAAGTCCGGCACGCCGATGCCGACGCGCACGAGCAGGTCGCGGATCAGGCCGTAGTTCGGGTCGAAGACGAACTGGAACGCGATGCCGATCGCCGCGCCGGAGATGACGAAGGGCGCGAAGACGACCGACCGGACGAGGTTGCGGCCCTTGAGCTTCTGGTCGAGCAGGAGCGCCAGCCCGAGGCCGACGGCCATCGAGATGCCCACCGTGGCGACCGTGAAGACGAGCGTGTTGCGCACGACGACGCGCGTGTCGTCACGACCGAACCACTCGATGTAGTTCGCGAGCCCCACCGGGTTGGCCACCGGCGAGGAGATGTTCCAGTCGGTGAACGACAGCCGGATGTTGTCGAGCAGCGGCCGGTACGTGAAGACGATGAGGAGCACGAGGTTGGGCAGGATGAGCAGCGCTGCGAGCGTCCACTCCCAGGCCCGACCGCTCGAGCGCCTCGGCGGGGTCCCGACGGCCGGTGGGGGTCCACCGGAGTCGGGTGGGGCGCTGCGGGTTTCGGTCACCGATGACTGCACCCGGCCAACCTAGCCGGGCAGGTGCACCGGATGTTGCTTTGAGGTGTCGGGCATTCCTCGCGTGTCTGAACAGTCCGGGGCCGGCCGGACGACGAAGGAGCCCCGGACCCATGGGTCCGGGGCTCCTCCAGAGCGGTCAGCTCAGGATGACTGGCGTCAGTTGCCCGTCAGCTTCTCGCGAAGCGCGGCGAGCGCCTCGTCCGAGGCCAGCGTGCCCTCGGCGACGGCCGGGGCGTTGCGCGGGGCGCGCTCGCTACGGTCGGCGTCGCCCGAGTCGGCGACGTCACCGGTCGCGGACGAGTACGAGGTGGCCGAACCGGCGTTGGCCGCAGCCTCGGCGTCGGCCTTGATCGCGGCGTCGACCTGGGCCTTGTGGGCCTCCCAGCGAGCGTGGGCGTCGGCGTACTGACGCTCCCACTTCTCGCGCTGGGTGTCGAAGCCCTCGAGCCACTCGTTCGTCTCCGGGTCGAAGCCCTCGGGGTACTTGTAGTTGCCCTGCTCGTCGTACTCGGCGGCCATGCCGTAGAGCGTCGGGTCGAACTCCGACGCCGCGACGGCCTGGTCGTTCGCCTGCTTGAGCGACAGCGAGATGCGGCGACGCTCGAGGTCGATGTCGATGACCTTGACGAAGATCTCGTCGCCGACGTTGACGACCTGCTCCGGCAGCTCCACGTGGCGCTCGGCCAGCTCGGAGATGTGCACGAGGCCCTCGATGCCGTCCTCGACGCGCACGAAGGCACCGAACGGGACGAGCTTGGTGACCTTGCCGGGGACGACCTGGCCGATGGCGTGCGTCCGGGCGAAGTGCTGCCACGGGTCCTCCTGCGTCGCCTTCAGCGACAGGGAGACACGCTCGCGGTCCATGTCGACGTCGAGCACCTCGACGGTGACCTCGGTGCCGACCTCGACGACCTCGGACGGGTGGTCGATGTGCTTCCACGACAGCTCGGAGACGTGGACGAGACCGTCGACGCCGCCGAGGTCCACGAACGCACCGAAGTTGACGATCGAGGACACGACGCCCGAACGGACCTGGCCCTTCTGGAGCTCCTTGAGGAACGTCGTGCGCACCTCGGACTGCGTCTGCTCGAGCCAGGCACGGCGCGACAGGACCACGTTGTTGCGGTTCTTGTCGAGCTCGATGATCTTGGCCTCGATCTCCTTGCCGACGTACGGCTGGAGGTCGCGCACACGGCGCATCTCGACGAGCGAGGCGGGCAGGAAGCCGCGGAGGCCGATGTCGAGGATGAGACCACCCTTGACGACCTCGATGACGGTGCCGGTGACGACGCCGTCCTCCTCCTTGACCTTCTCGATCGTGCCCCAGGCGCGCTCGTACTGAGCCCGCTTCTTGGACAGGATGAGACGGCCTTCCTTGTCCTCCTTCTGGAGGACGAGGGCCTCGACCTCGTCACCGACCTTGACGATCTCGCCGGGGTCGACGTCGTGCTTGATGGACAGCTCGCGCGAGGGGATGACGCCCTCGGTCTTGTAGCCGATGTCGAGCAGGACCTCGTCCCGGTCGACCTTGACGATCACACCCTCGACGATGTCGCCGTCGTTGAAGTCCTTGATGGTGGCGTCGATCGCCGCGAGGATGTCTTCCTGAGAGCCGATGTCGTTGATGGCGATCTCAGGCGCGGTCTTCTCGACCGTGTAGGCAGTCATGTAGTAGGAACTCCGATTGTGGACAGTTAGATTGAGACCACCGAGGCGACGGACCGGTTGGTCCGGCGTCCCGATCGTCTTGTGGACAGGTGCAACGGTGATGATGCGCATACGCATGCGCCCAGTCATCCTATCCGCGCCCTTCACACCGGGTCAAAAGAGTGGACGTATGCCGTGAGCACCCCGACCGAGGCCACGCGCCGCGCCGCCCAGCCGGCCGAGACCGCCACGGCGAACCGCACGTGGTGGGACGGCGAGGCCGGCTCCTACTACGTCGAGCACGGCTCGTTCCTCGGCGACACCGACTTCGTCTGGGGCCCGGAACGGCTCCGCGAGTCGCAGGCCCGGCTGCTCGGCGACCCCCGCGGTCAGCGGGTGCTCGAGATCGGCGCCGGCTCGGGCCAGTGCTCGCGCTGGCTCGCGGCACACGGCGCCACGGTGGTGGCCTCCGACCTCTCGGCCGGCATGGTGGCCACCGGGGTCGCCGTCAACGCCGCCGTCGAGCCCGCCGCCCGGGTGCCGTTCCTCCAGTGCGACGGGCGGTCGCTCCCCTTCGCCGACGCGTGCTTCGACACGGTGTTCACGGCATACGGCGTCGTGCCCTTCGTGGCGGACTCGGACGTCGTGCTCCGTGAGGCCGCCCGGGTGCTGCGCCCCGGCGGGCGCTTCGTCTTCTCGACCACGCACCCGATCCGCTGGGCCTTCGCCGACGACCCGGGGCCCGAGGGTCTCGAGGTGCGCAACTCCTACTTCGACCGCACGCCCTACGTCGAGCAGGACGAGCAGGGCCGCGCCACCTACGTCGAGCACCACCGCACGCTCGGTGACCGGGTGCGCGAGATCGCGGCGGCGGGGCTCGTCCTGCTCGACCTCGTCGAGCCGGCGTGGCCGGCGGGCCACGACGAGCCGTGGGGCGGCTGGTCGCCCCTGCGCGGGCGGCTCATCCCCGGCACGGCGATCTTCGTCTGCCACAAGCCCGCCTAGGAGCACGCCCACCCGCCGACGCGACGGTGGCCACGGACCGAGGGTCCGTGGCCACCGTCATGCCCGCTGTCGCAGGTCGGCTCAGAGGAGGCGACGTCGCAGCAGGACGGCACCGCCCGCGAGCGCGAAGACGCCCGCAGCCCCGGCGGCGCGGCCGAGGTTGGCCGAGCCCTCGCCGTCGACGCCGGCGAGCTCGAGGGAGTATGCCGTCGCACCGACGGCACCCTCGGGCGCGCCGTACGCCATGCCCTCGGCCTTGGCGCGCTGGGCGCCGACCTCGAGCAGGGCGTACTTGGCGCCGTAGTCGGACGCCGTCTCCTTGCCCGCCGCGACGAGCTTCTTCGTGCCCTCGTCGGAGAGCTGCTGCGCCCCGTCACGCAGCTTCGGCGCACCCGCGGCCGCGTCGGTCAGGCCAGCGGAGATCTGGCCCGCACCGGATGCCGCGTCGACGAGCCCGTCGGCGAGGCGGCCGGCGCCGTCGGCGAGCCGGCCCGCACCGGCGTCGAGCTTGCCCGCGCCGTCGGCCAGCGTGCCGAGGCCGGTGTCGAGCCGGCCCGCCCCGTCGGCGAGGTCGCCCGCACCGCCGGCGAGCTGCTGCGTGCCGTCACGCAGACGCGACGTGCCGTCCGCGAGCTGCCCCGTGCCGCCGGCGAGGTCCTCGGCGCCGCCGGCCACCTGCGAGGTGCCACCCGCGAGCTCCTTCGCCCCGCCGGCCACCTGCGAGGTGCCACCCGCGAGCTCCTTCGCGCCGCCGGCCACCTGCGAGGTGCCACCCGCGAGCTCCTTCGCGCCGCCGGCCACCTGCGAGGTGCCACCCGCGAGCTCCTTCGCCCCGGCCGCCACCTGCGAGGTGCCGCCGTGGACCTGGTCGGCACCGTCGGTCAGCAGGTCGAGGGCATCGAGCAGGTCGAGCCCGCCGAGGCCGAGCAGGTCGACCCCGTCCTGCAGGCCGTTGACCCCGCCCCGCAGGGTGGCGTCCTTCGGGCTGTCGTCGGTGCCGCCGATGCCACCCTGGACCTTGGTCACGACGCCGTCGACGAGCGCGCCGACGCCGGCGTCGACGAGGTCGACGCCCTCGAGCAGGCCGGGCACCTCGGGGTCGCAGAGCGAGAGGCTCGTGTTGCTGAGGCCGCACTCGACCTTGGCGAGGCCGAAGGCGGCGTCACCGAGCTTGCCCTTGAGCTGCCCGAGACCACCCGAGACCTGGCCGAGGCCGCCGGACACCTGCCCGAGACCGTCGGACACCTGCCCGAGACCACCCGAGACGCGACCGAGGCCGCCGGACACCTGCCCGAGACCGTCCGACACGCGACCGAGGCCGTCATCGGCGGCACCCGTCCGGGTGCGGAGGTCGTCGATGCCGCCGGCGACCTGGGCGAGGATGCCCTTGCAGACCACGCCGCAGTCGGTGCCGCGGGCCGCGGCGACCCCGCCCGCGAGCTGGTCGATGCCACCGCCCGTGGCGAGCGCGTCCTGCAGCCCCGCGCGGACCTGGTCGACGCCGTCCTTGGACTGGTCGACCCCGCCCTTGGACTGGTCGACCCCGCCCTTGGACCGGTCGACCCCGCCCTTGGACCGGTCGACCCCGCCCTTGGACCGGTCGACCCCGCCCTTGAGCTGGTCGAGGCTGCCACCGTCCTTCGTGGCGTCGGCGAGGCCGGCGCGCACCTGGTCGACCCCGTCGATGAGGGTGCCGTCCTGGCCCTTGCCACCGAGACCGGCGCGGAGCTTGGCGATTCCGGCGTGCAGCGGCTTGGCCTGCTCCGGCAGACCCCCGACGCCCGCGTAGAGCCGCGTGAGACCGTCGTCGACCCGGTCGAGGCCGTCGGCCACCTGGGCGAGGCCGTCGAGCAGCTCGGGCGCGTTGTCGCCGACGAGGTGCAGGCCGCCGGCCACCTGGGCGGCACCCGCGTCCACCTGCGAGGCGCCACCACTCAGCTTCTGCGCACCCGCATCGACCTGCGAGGCGCCACCACTCAGCTTCTGCGCACCCGCATCGACCTGCGAGGCGCCACCACTCAGCTTCTGCGCACCCGCATCGACCTGCGAGGCGCCACCACTCAGCTTCTGCGCACCCGCGTCCACCTGCGAGGCGCCGCCACTCAGCTTCTGCGCGCCGGCGTCGAGGCGACCCACGCCGGTGTCGAGCTGCTCGGCGCCGGCGTCCACCTGTCCGGCACCGTCGGCCAGCTTGCCGGCACCCGCCGCGAGCTGGCCGGAGCCGGTGCGGGCGTCGCGCGCACCGGCGCTCAGCTTGGCCGTGCCGTCGCTCAGCGCACCGGCGCCCGTCGCGAGCTCGCGCGAGCCGGGGAGCGCCTGGGCCCCGAGGCCGGCGTTGAGCTTCTTGGCGCCGTCGCGCAGCTGGATCAGGCCGGCGAGCAGGTCGCCCGCACCGTCGCGCAGCTTGAGCAGGTTGGCGTCGATCTGGGTCGCGCCCGCCGTCAGCGTCGCGCCCGTGGTCGCCCCGCTCTTGTAGCTCGCGGCGCCGCCCTTGAACGACGGGCTGTCGAGCGGGCTGACCGGGAGCGCGGAGACGGAGGCCTTGGGAAGCGTGCCGTCGACGATGTCGGCCGCGTAGCCGAACGTGGCGGTCGGGGTGCCGATCGGCCCGAAGAGGGTCATCGTGAAGGTCAGCTTGGTGCCGCCGCGGCCGTCACCGGCGATGGCGGCCTCCCCCGAGCTGACGTTCGTGAACGTGCCGGGCAGCGTGGTCGTGAGCGAGCCGACCATGGGGATGACGACGTTCTCGGTGGCCGTGGTGCTCGCGCCGGTGCCGTCGTCGAAGCTGATCTCCTTCGCGGCGCCCGTCACGTTCTTGACGGTGTAGCGCGTCTCCAGCCGCCCGCTGCGCCCGAGCAGGTCGCCCGGCTCGACGGGCCGGCCGTCGAGGGTGTAGCTGGCCGACACCTCGAGGGGCAGCCGCTTCGTGTAGTCGCTCACGGTGCGCAGCCGCTGCTCGCCGTCGACGTCGAAACGGCCGGTCATGACGCCGTTCTCGACCTCGAGGCCGCTGAAGCCGTCGAGGTTGCGGAAGCCCTGCTGCTCGACGGGGTTCGCGAGCTGCACGGTGCCCTTGCCCTGCATGGCGACCTGCTCGTAGACGCGGGCCACGTCGAGGTGCCCGGTCGCGTCGAGGTAGGCCTGCACCGTCTCGGTGTTCGACACCTGCACCGAGCCGTCGCCGGTCCCGGCGACGACGCCGGCAGCAGCGGCGGGCGAGGCCGCGAGGAGCAGGAGGGTGGGCATGGTCGCCAGGCCGGCGACGGCGGTGGCCAGGGTACGGCGGCTCACTGAGCTGCTCCCGTCGTGAGGTCGTCGAGGGTGAGGTCGGGGTCTGCCGGCGCCGGGGACGCGGCGCGGTGCCGGGGTCCAGCGGTGTCGGCCCCGGTCGCGGCGCCCTGCGGCGCGAGCAGGGTGGTGGCGAGGAAGCCGAGACCGACGGCGAGCAGCACCGTCGTCGCCGCGGCGGGCGACTCGCTGAGGAACTGCGACGGCGCGTTCGTGTAGACCGACTCGTAGGCGCCGACGATCGACGCCGCGCCGACGAGGCCGCTCCAGAGCGGCAGCCGCCCGTCGCTCACGGTGGCGACGACGGCCACGAGGGCCACGACGACGAACGCCGCGACGGCGCGACCGGCCGAGGAGTCGGGCAGCACGGCCGCGCGGAGGGCGAAGCCGACCCAGGCGAGCACGAAGCCGACGAAGAAGCCCGCCAGCTTGCCCCAGGCGGGGCGGTGCGGCACGAGGCCGAGCACTCCGCCGAGCGCGGCGCCGAGGAGGGCGACGTGCTCGAGGTCCAGTCCGAGGGTGTTGCTGAGCCCGATGATGACCGCCGCGAAGACGGCGAGACACAGACCTGTGACCAGGCTTCTGACCATGTCCACCTCACAGTAAAAGCACCCGTCTCCGTTGACGGGTGCGTGTTACCGGTGAGTATGCCGAGATTGCGGTCGCAGCGGGCCGACTATGACGAAAGACACGCCGCACCCCGGCCGCGCCGCACGATCTGCGGCGCGGGCGGGCGCGGGTGGGCGCGGGTGGGCGCGGCTCAGCTGCGGCTCAGTGCGCGGCGTCGTGCCAGGAGCGGCCGACGCCGACGTTGACGTCGAGCGGCACGTCCATGGGCGCCGCCTGGCCCATCTGCTCGCGGACGATCCGCTCGAGGTCGTCGCGCTCCCCCGCGGCCACCTCGAGGACGAGCTCGTCGTGCACCTGCAGCAGGATGCGCGACCGCAGGCCGGCCTCGGTGAGGGCCCGGTCGACGCCGAGCATGGCGACCTTCATGATGTCGGCGGCCGAGCCCTGGATCGGGGCGTTGAGCGCCATCCGCTCGGCGGCCTCACGGCGCTGGCGGTTGTCGGACGTGAGGTCGGGCAGGTAGCGCCGGCGGCCGAGCATGGTGGCCGTGTAGCCGGTGCCGCGGGCCTCGGCGACGACGTCGCGCAGGTAGGCGCTGACGCCGCCGAACCGCTCGAAGTAGCCCTCCATGAGGCCGCGCGCCTCCTCGGTGCTGATCGTCAGCTGCTTGGAGAGGCCGTAGGCGGACAGGCCGTAGGCGAGGCCGTACGACATCGCCTTGACCTTCGAGCGCATCGCCGCCGTCACGTCGTCGGGCTCGACGCCGAAGACGCGCGAGCCGACGAACTTGTGCAGGTCCTCACCGGTGCGGAACGCCTCGATGAGCCCGGCGTCGCCCGACAGGTGCGCCATGACGCGCATCTCGATCTGGGAGTAGTCGGCCGACATGAGCGCCTCGAACCCCTCACCGACGACGAACAGCTCACGGATGCGCCGGCCCTCCTCGGTGCGGATCGGGACGTTCTGCAGGTTCGGCTCGGTCGAGGACAGCCGGCCCGTGGCCGCGATCGTCTGCAGGTAGGTCGTGTGGATGCGACCGTCGTCGGAGACGGACTTCTGCAGTCCCTCGACGGTGACCCGCAGGCGGGCCGCGTCGCGGTGGCGTAGCAGCGCCTCGAGGAACGGGTGCTCGGTCTTGGTGAAGAGGTCGGCGAGGGCGTCGGCGTCGGTGGTGTAGCCGGTCTTCGTCTTCTTCGTCTTCGGCATGTTGAGCTCGCCGAAGAGCACCTCCTGCAGCTGCTTCGGGGAGCCGAGGTTGATCCGGTTGCCGCCGATGGCGTCCCAGGCGTCCTCCTGGGCCTGGGCCACCTTCGTGGCGAAGTCGCTCTCGAGGGTGTCGAGGCCCGGCACGTCGACGGCGATGCCGGTGCGCTCCATGCGCGCGAGCACGCCGATGAGCGGCAGCTCCATGTCGGCGAGCAGCTCGGTGCCACCGGTCGCGGCCAGCTGCTCGTCGAGCGCGGCGGCGAGGTCGCGCACGGCCGTCGCCCGCACCATCTCCTGGCCGGCCGCGGCGTCGTCGGCGTCGCCGCCGAAGTCGAGCATGCCCTGGCCGTCGGTGGGCGCGGCCCCGCTCAGCTCACGCTTGAGGTGGCGCAGCACGAGGTCGTCGAGGTGGTAGGTGCGCTGGTCGGGCTTGACGAGGTATGCCGCCAGCTGGGTGTCGCTGCTCAGCCCGGCCACCGTGAAGCCGCGGGCCGTCAGGGCCTCGATCGGCCCCTTGGCGTCGTGCATGGCCTTGGGGCGCTCGGGGTCCTCGAGCCACGACGCGATCGACGTCTCGGCCTCGGGGGGCAGGGTCGTCAGATCGAGGTAGGCCGCCGTGCCGTCGGGGGCGGCGATGGCGAGGCCGGTGGCGTCGCCCGTGCCCCGCGCCCACGTCCCGGCGACCGACAGGCCGGCGCGCTCACCCGCGGGCAGGTGGGCGGCCACCCAGTCGGCGACGTCCTCGGGCACGAGCGTCGCGCCCTCGACCTCGAAGCCCTCCTCGGCCTCCGGCTCGGCGGCCTCGACGGAGGCGAAGAGCCGGTCGCGCAGCACCCGGAACTCGAGGCGGTCGAACACCTCGTGCACCTCCTCGCGCGCCCACTGTTGGCGCACGAGGTCGTCGATGGCCACGCCGACGGGCGCGTCGCGCACGAGCTGGTTGAGCCGCCGGTTGCGCAGCACCTGGTCGAGGTGCTCGCGCAGCGACTCGCCGGCCTTGCCCTTGATCTGGTCGACGCCCGCGACGATGCCGGAGAGGTCGCCGAACTGGGTGATCCACTTCGCGGCCGTCTTGGGACCGACGCCGGGCACGCCCGGCAGGTTGTCGGAGGTCTCGCCGACCATGGCCGCGAGGTCGCTGTAGCGCTCGGGCGGGACGCCGTACTTCTCCTGCACCTCGCTCGGGCCCATGCGCCACACCTCGGACACCCCGCGGACGGGGTAGAGGATCCGGACCGTGTCGGTGACGAGCTGGAAGGTGTCGCGGTCGCCCGAGCAGATGAGCACGTCGACACCCTGCTCCCCCGCCGCCGTCGCGATCGTCGCGATGATGTCGTCGGCCTCGTAGCCCTCGAGCTCGACGTGGGTGATCCGGAGCGCGTCGAGGACCTCCCGGATGAGCGGCAGCTGGCCCGAGAACTCGTCGGGCGTGCGCGCCCGGCCCGCCTTGTACTCGGCGTACTCCTCGGTGCGGAAGGTCTGGCGCGACTTGTCGAAGGCCACGACGACGTGGGTCGGCTCCTCGTCGCGCAGCATGTTGATCAGCATCGAGGTGAAGCCGTAGACGGCGTTGGTGTGCTGGCCCGTGCTCGTCGAGAAGTTCTCGGCCGGCAGGGCGAAGAAGGCCCGGTAGGCCAGCGAGTGTCCGTCGAGGAGGAGAAGTCGGCTCACGGGAGCCACCCTAGTGGCGGCCACCCACAGCCCACGAAGCCGCGGGTCACGCGGGTCACGCGGCGTCCCGAGCCCACCGCCCGCATACGATCGCGGGCATGACCGACGCGCAGCCCGCCACGCCCGACTCCCCCACCAGCCCGCGCCGCCCCGAGCCGATGGGGTTCTCCACCGAGGGCACCCTCATCGAGCGCATGCAGATCGAGGTCGTCGAGGCGACCCGCGAGCGCCTCGTCGCGACGATGCCCGTCGAGGGCAACACCCAGCCGTACGGCCTGCTCCACGGCGGCGCCAGCGTCGTGCTCGCCGAGACGCTCGGCTCGATCGGCGCGCAGCTGCACGCCGGGCCCGGCCGGGTGGCCGTCGGCCTCGACATCAACGCGACCCACCACCGCGCGGCGCGCACCGGCCTCGTCACCGGCACCGCCACCGTGCTGAGCGCCGGCCGCACCCTCGTCAGCTACGACGTCGTCATCACCGACGAGGACGGTCGCCGGGTCTGCACGTCGCGGATCACCTGCCTGCTGCGCGACGCCGCCCCGGGGGCCTGAACGTCGCGCGGGCGTCGTCAGCCGGCTATCTTGGGGCCCGACGTGCGCCGCGGGGCGCGGGCGCGCAGGTCGCGACGGCGCTGGAGCAGGTCGAGCGAGACCCGCTGCGGCTTGGCCTCACCGGCCAGCTTGCGCAGCAGCGCGGGCGCCGAGGCCACGCGCCGCACCGTCTCCGGCGCGAAGCCGAGGCGGGCGAAGAAGCGGTTGGCGTCGCGGTCCCCGGCCGGCACGGCGCTCGCGAGGTGCTCGCACCCCTGGCGGTCGGCATACCGGCCGGCGGAGGTGAGCAGCGCGCGGCCGACGCCCTGGCGACGGAGGTCCGGGTGGACGTAGAGCATGTCGATCGACACGCACGGGGTGTCGACGAGGAGGCTGCGCGTCGAGTCCGAGAGGACGACGTAGCCGGCCGGCGTCGTGTCGACAAACGCCAGGAAGGCGCAGATGTCCATGCGCTGCAAGGCATTTCGCAGCGTTCCGTCGAGCGCCAGGCGCTGCGCCGCCTCGGGCGTCGTGCCGCCCTCGATGCGGTGCGTGATCCACAGCTCGATGAACTGGGCGTGCAGGTCGTCGTCCACCCGCTGCACCGACACCGTCGATCGCGCCATCATCTCTCCCGTTCCGGCTCTGAGGTCACCCGCCAGACACTACGACCACACGGGCGCCCACGGAAGAGGATGTAAAGATTTGGTCACGACGAACGGGGTGCCACGACCGTGTCGTGGCACCCCGTTCACCGATGTGCCGGCGTCGTCCGCCTAGACGTCCCCACCGAGGTAGGCCGCCTTGACGGCCGGGTCGGCCGCCAGGTCCTTGCCCGCGCCCTCACGGACGATCTCGCCCGTCTCGAGGATGTAGGCGCGGTGCGAGCGCTTGAGCGCCTGCGCCGCGTTCTGCTCCACGAGCAGCACCGTGGTGCCCTGGCTGTTGATCTCCGTGACGATGTCGAAGATCTGCTGGATGAGCTTCGGCGCGAGCCCCATCGACGGCTCGTCGAGCAGGAGCAGCTTCGGCTTGGCCATGAGCGCACGGCCCATCGCCAGCATCTGCTGCTCGCCGCCCGACATCGAGCCCGCCGCCTGGCTGACGCGCTCCTTGAGCCGGGGGAAGAGCTCGAAGACCCGGTCCAGGTCGTCCTTGATCACCTTGGACTTGCGGTCCGGACGGGCGTACGTGCCCATCTCGAGGTTCTCCATCACCGTCATGCCGACGAAGCAGCCGCGCCCCTCGGGCGACTGCGAGATGCCGAGGACGGGCCGCTCGTGCGACGGCATGTGGGTGATGTCCTTGCCGTCGAAGACGACCGAGCCGGCGCGCACCGGGCGCAGCCCCGAGATCGTCTTCATCGTCGTCGTCTTGCCCGCACCGTTGGCGCCGATGAGGGTGACGATCTCACCCTCCTCGACCGTGAAGCTGATGTCGCGGATGGCCTCGATGCGCCCGTAGTTGACGCACAGGCCGTTGACCTCAAGAAGCATCTTCCTCATCAACTCCCAGGTAGGCGGCGATGACCGCCGGGTTGTCGCGGATCTCCGCCGGCGAGCCCTCGGCGATCTTGCGGCCGAACTCGAGCACCACGATCCGGTCGGTCACGCCCATGACGAGCTTCATGTCGTGCTCGATGAGCAGCACGGTGTAGCCCTGGTCGCGGATGGTGCGGATCAGCTCCATCAGCCTCGCCTTCTCGGCCGGGTTGAACCCGGCCGCCGGCTCGTCGAGGCAGAGCAGCTGCGGGCTCGTGGCGAGGGCCCGGGCGATCTCGAGACGGCGCTGGTCGCCGTACGGGAGGTTGCGCGCGAGCTCGTCCGCCTTGCCGTCGAGGCCCATGAAGGTGAGCAGCTCCATGGCGCGGGCATAGCCCTGCGCCTCCTCGGTGCGGTGCTTCGGCAGGCGGAACATCGCGGAGATGACCCCGGTCGAGTGGTGCGCGTCGACGCCGACGAGCACGTTCTCGAGCGCGGTCATGTTGGCGAAGAGCCGGATGTTCTGGAAGGTCCGGGCGATCCCGAGCTTGGTGATCTGGAACTTCTTGCGCTTGCCGAGCGGCTTGCCGAGGTAGCGCACCGCACCCGAGGTGGGCTGGTAGACGCCGGTCATGACGTTGAAGCACGTCGTCTTGCCGGCGCCGTTCGGGCCGATGAGCCCGAGGATCTCGCCCTTGTTGATGTGGAAGCTGACCTCGTTGAGGGCGACGACACCGCCGAAGCGCAGCGTCACCTGGTCGACCTCGAGCAGCTTCTCCCCCTCCGACACGGCCGGCACGCCGATGTCCTCCGGGGCGATGTCGACGTCTGGGTTGATCTCGGTCACCTCGTCGGCCGGGTTGGCGAGCTGGTGCTCACCGGCGGTCTCGGGCTGGTTCTGCTCAGGCACTGGCTTCTCCTTCCTCGAGGACGGCCTGTCTGTCGTCGGCCCGCTTCGCCCGGACGGTACGCCGTGGCGGCAGCAGGCCCTGGGGGCGGAAGATCGCGAGCAGCATCAGCGCGAGGCCGAAGACGAGCACGCGGAAGTCCGCGAAGTCGCGGAACCGCTCCGGGAAGTAGCTGACCACGATGGCACCGACGATGACGCCCCAGCGGTTGCCGGCGCCACCGACGACGACGGCCGCGAGGAAGAGGATCGACAGGAGCAGCTGGAAGCTGTCCGGCGAGATGAAGCCGGCCTTGGTCGCGAAGAGCGCTCCGGACAGGCCGCCGATGGCCGCGCCGAGGGCGAAGGCGAGCAGCTTGAACCGGAAGGTCGGCACGCCCATCAGCTCGGCGGCGTCCTCGTCCTCGCGGGTGGCCTCCCAGGCACGCCCGACGCGGCTGCTCTTGACGAGGATGTCGAAGAGCAGGACGAGGGCGATGATGGCGAGGGCGAGCCAGTAGTACGGCACGAAGTCGTTGATGCCGAACTTCAGGAAGGTCGACGTCGTGTCGAGGTCGACGACCGGCGCCCCGCTGCTCCAGTCGAGGCTCGGCACCTCGAAGAGCTCGACCCCCGGCGGCTTCGGGATGTCGGAGATGCCCTGGGCACCGCCGAGCCACTGCGAGTTGACGAGCGTCAGGCGCACGATCTCGCCGAAGCCGAGCGTCACGATGGCGAGGTAGTCGCCGCGCACGCGCAGGGTCGGGGCACCGAGGATGATGCCCGAGACCATCGCGACGACGATCGCGATGGGGACGACGACGACCCAGGACAGGCTGCCGTGCTCGGCCGTCAGGACGCCGACCGTGTAGGCGCCGACGGCGTAGAAGCCGACGTAGCCGAGGTCCAGCAGGCCCGCGTAGCCGACGACGATGTTGAGCCCGAGTGCCACGAGGACGTAGGTGGCGACCGTGAAGAGCACCCCACCGAAGTCGGAGCCCTCCGTCGTGACGAACGGGATGTTGAGCAGCGGAAGCAGGAAGAGGAAGACGGCGAAGACGACCCAGAGCAGGATCTTGACGACGCGGGGCAGGCCGTCGACGCGCTCCTTGAAGCCACTCATGCGCGTGCCTTTCCGAGGGACTCACCGAGCAGGCCGGTGGGCCGGAAGAGAAGGATGAGGACGAGCAGGACGAAGGCCACGACGTCCTTCCACTGCGATCCGACGATGGCCGAGCCGTAGTTCTCGGCCAGCCCGAGGACGAAACCGCCGAGCAGCGCGCCGCGCAGGTTGCCGATGCCACCGAGGACGGCGGCCGTGAACGCCTTGACGCCGAGGATGAAGCCGGCGTCGTAGCGCGTGATGCCGATCTTCAGCATGTAGAAGACCGCCGCCGCACCGGCCATGACACCGCCCACGAGGAAGGTCACCTGGATGACGCGGTCGCGGTTGACGCCCATCAGGGCCGCGGACTCGGGGTCCATGGCGACGGCACGGATGCCGCGGCCGAGGCGGGAGCGCTTCACGAACTGGTCGAGGATGACCATGATGGCGATGGCGCCGACGATGACGAAGATGTCGACGTTCGTCACGTTGTAGCCGCCGACGCTGAAGATCGGCTGTGGCGCGATGATCGTCGGCATGCCGGCGTTGTTGCGCGAGTTGCGCACGTAGTCACGCAGGTTGTCGTCGAGCCCCACCCAGCCGGCGATGCGGCTGCGCAGGCCCATCAGCTCGGAGAGCACGAACGAGGCACCGATGGCCGAGATCAGGGCGATGAGCGGTGGCGCGTTGCGCTTGCGGAGCGGACGGTAGGCGACCCGTTCGAGCAGGACGGCGATGAGGCCGGACATCGCCATGGCCGCGACGAACATCATTGCGACCCAGAAGATGACCTGGCCCACGCCGGCGCCGGACGCGCCGCCGAGGAACATCACGACCCAGAGGGCCGCGAACGTGCCGAACATGAACACCTCGGAGTGCGCGAAGTTGATGAGCCGCAGCACGCCGTAGACGAGGGTGTAGCCGAGCGCCACGAGCGCGTAGACCGCACCGATCGTGAGGCCCGTGATGGTGTAGGCGAAGAAGTTGTCGATCAGGTTCTGCATCCAAGACCTCCTGGGCCGGGTGCGGAGGGCGGGTCAGGGAACGCGCGTCAACCGAACGAGGGGCGGTCGGAGCGTACTGCTCCGCCCGCCCCCCGTTCTGGTCGTTCGCGTTACTTGATCTCGCCGTCGGAGACGATCTTGCCGCCCTCGACCTTGTAGGCGAAGACCTTGATGTCGGCCGACTCGCCCTTGGCGTCGAACTTGAGCTGCTTCGTCACGCCCTTCTTGTCGTAGGCCTTGACGAAGTCGACCATGCTCGCGCGGTCCTTGCCGGCGGCGATGCCGTCGAGCAGGATCGTGGCGGCGTCGTAGCCCTCACCGGAGTAGGTGTTGGGGTCCTCGTTGTACTTCGCCTTGTACGCGGCCTGGAAGTCTGGGGCGACGTCCGCGGGGACGCACGGGCAGGTGATGATGGTGCCCTCGGCGGCGTCCTTGGCGTTGTCGATGTAGGACTGGTCCTTGACGCCGTCGGCCACGACGAACGTGCCCTTCCAGCCGGCGTCACGCAGCTGCTTGATCATCGGGGCGGCCTCGGGCGAGTACCCACCGAAGAAGAGCGCGTCGGCGCCCGAGCTCGTCACCTTGGTGACGGAGGCGCTGAAGTCGGTCTGCTTCTGCTGGATCGTGTCGTTGCCGATGACCTGGCTGCCGAGGTCCTTGCGGACGATGTCGGCCAGGCCCTTGCCGTACTCGGACGCGTCGTCGATGACGAAGGTCTTCGTGGACTTGAGGGTGTCCTTGATGTACTTCGCGGCCGCGGGGCCCTGCGTGGCGTCGTTGCCGAGCGCACGGAAGAAGGTCTTCCAGCCGTTGTCGGCGAGGGCCGGGTTCGTCGCGGACGGCGTGATGGTCACGAGACCGGCCTCGTTGAAGGCGGGGTCGGCGGCCTTGGACTCACCGGAGAACGCGGGGCCGACGATGCCGACGACCTTCTTGTCGTCGATGGCCTTCTTGGCCAGGGCGGGGGCCTGCGTCGGGTCGCCCTGCGAGTCGTAGTTCTCGAGGGTGACCTTGCAGTCCGCGTGCTTCTTGTTGTAGTCGTCGAGGGCGAGGTTCACGCCGTTCTGGATGTAGATGCCCAGGTTGGCGTTCGGGCCGGTGAGGGCACCGAACATGCCGATCTTGTAGTTGCCGCAGGCCGCGGCGCCACCGCTCGCGGCCGGCGCGGCGGTGTCGCCACCCTTGGTGCCACACGCACCGAGGGCCAGCGCTGCGACCGCGAGCGGCACAGCGAACTTGAGGGTCGAACGCACGGGTGTCCTCCTGATGTCACGCATCCCTCGGTCGAGGGCTGACTCGGAGACTAGGCCAGTGCCCCCCGGCTGGTCACGGAATCCGGGCGATCGGTGACCGTGTCGTGACCTCACCGCCGCACGATTTGCGGCGCAGGGGACATCAGGAGGTCGGGAACCCGTTGATGACGGCCTCGGCGACCTCTTTCATCCCGAGCCGGCGGTCCATGGCCGTCTTCTGGATCCACCGGAAGGCGTCCGACTCGCTCAGCTTGAGCTGGGTCATGAGGACGCCCTTGGCCCGGTCGACGAGCTTGCGCGTCTCGAGCCGCTCGCCGAGGTCGGCGATCTCGGACTCGAGGGCCTTGAGCTCCTGCCAGCGGGACGTCGCGATGTCGATGGCCGGGCGCAGGTCGTCGGCCGTGAACGGCTTGACGATGTAGGCCATGACACCGGCGTCGCGGGCGCGCTCGACGAGCTCGGTCTGCGAGAAGGCGGTGAGCATGATGACCGGGCACAGCTTCGCCGCGTGCAGCTGCTCGGCGGCGCTGAGGCCGTCGAGCACCGGCATCTTGACGTCCATGATGACGAGGTCGGGCTTCAGCTCGGTGGCGAGCTCGACCGCCTGCTCGCCGTTGCTCGCCTGGCCGACGACGTCATAGCCCTGCTCGCCGAGCATCTCGACGAGGTCGAGGCGGATCAGGGCCTCGTCCTCGGCCACGAGGATGCGCGTCGCGGCGGTGGACGCGGAGGCCGGAGCGGCCGGCGTCGCGGGGGCGGTGGGGGCGGGCTTCGGGGCGGCGCCCGCCGCGGAGGTGTCGGTGCTCTCGGTGCTCTCAGTGCTCACGGGGAGAGCCTAGCCGGGCGCACGTTTCGGGCGCGTTTCGGGAGGGTTCCCGCGGGCGTCAGGAGTGCCGAGGGCGGGACTCGAACCCGCACGGCCTTGCGGCCAGAGCATTTTGAGTGCCCCGTGTCTGCCATTCCACCACCCCGGCCGGAGTGCGGCCGCCAGCATACCGGCGTCAGCCGGTGACCTCCTCCGGCCGGTAGGCGGGAGCGGCCCGGTTCACGGCGTCGCCGACGCGGTGCACGCGCAGGGCGTTGGTCGAGCCCGGGATCCCGGGGGGCGAGCCGGCGACGATGACGACGCGGTCGCCCTCGGAGACGCGGCCCTCGGGGATGAGCTTGAGGTCGACCTGCATGGCGAACTGGTCGGTGTGCTGCATGCGCGGCACGAGGTAGGTCTCGACACCCCAGACGAGGGCCAGGCGCGAGCGCACCCGCGGCTCGGACGTGAAGGCGAGCATGGGCAGCCGGGGCCGGATGCGCGCCATCCGGGTGGCCGAGCCACCGGTCTCGGTGAAGATGATGAGGAACTTCGAGCCGACCACCTCGCCGATCTCGACCGCGGCCTTGGTGACCGCGCCGCCGACCGTCTTCGGGTTCGTCGTCATGCGGACGATCTTGTCGAAGCCGTTCTCCTCGGTGGACTCGATGATGCGCGCCATGGTGCGCACCGAGTCGATCGGCCAGGCGCCGACGGAGGTCTCCCCCGACAGCATGAGCGCGTCGGCCCCGTCGAGCACCGCGTTCGCCGCGTCGGAGGCCTCGGCGCGCGTCGGGCGCGGGTTCTCGATCATCGACTCGAGGACCTGCGTGGCGACGATGACCGGCTTGGCCTCGCGGCGGCACAGCTCGATGGCGCGCTTCTGCACGAGCGGCACGTCCTCGAGCGGCATCTCGACGCCGAGGTCGCCACGGGCGACCATGACGCCGTCGAAGGCCGCGATGATGTTCTCGAGGTTGTCGACGGCCTGTGGCTTCTCGATCTTGGCGATGACGGGGATGCGGTCGCCGAACTCGTCCATGATCGCGTGCACGTCGTCGATGTCGTCGGCCGAGCGGACGAACGACAGGGCGATCATGTCGACGCCGAGGCGCATGGCGAAGCGGAGGTCCTCGCGGTCCTTCTCCGACAGGGCCGGCACGCTGACGGCGACGCCGGGCAGGTTGATCCCCTTGTTGTTGCTGACGACGCCGCCGATGACGGTCTCGGTCAGCACGTCGGTGTCGGTGACCTCGACGGCCCGCAGCATGACCTTGCCGTCGTCGATGAGCAGGACGTCGCCGGGGGTCACGTCACCCGGCAGGCCGGCATACGTCGTGCCGACGATGCTGTCGTCGCCCTCGACGTCGCGGGTCGTGATGGTGAAGCGCTGACCGGGGGTGAGCGACACCGGGCCCGACGCGAAGCGACCGGTGCGGATCTTCGGACCCTGGAGGTCGACGAGGATGCCGACGGCACGGCCGGACGCGTCACCCGCCGCCCGCACGTCGCGGTAGACCTGCTCGTGCACGGCGTGGTCGCCGTGCGAGAGGTTGAGCCGGGCGACGTCCATGCCGGCGTCGACGAGGGCCCGCAGCTGCGCGGGTGACGAGGTCTTGGGACCGATGGTGCAGACGATCTTGGCGCGGCGCATGGGTCAACCTTATGGGTGCTGTGACGTGAGTCACCACGCGGGGTGGTACCCCCGCCGTGGGGTGGGGGAAGCGGCAGGTCAGACGGTGAGCGGCCGGTCGGCGGGACCGATCGGGCGCGGCAGGGAGCTCGACCCGGTGAGCCAGGCGTCGACCCCGGCCGCAGCCGCCCGGCCCTCCGCGATCGCCCAGACGATGAGCGACTGGCCACGGCCGGCGTCGCCGGCGACGAAGACGCCGGGCACCGAGCTCATGAAGTTCTTGTCGCGCCGCACGTTGCTGCGCTCGTCGAGGTCGACGCCGAGCTGCTCGACGACCCCGGCGCCCTGCGGGCCGAGGAAGCCCATCGCGAAGAGGACGAGCTGGGCGGGGATCTCCCGCTCGGTGCCCGGCTTCGACGTGGGCCGGCCGTCGACCATCTCGACCTCGGTGAGGCGCAGCGCCGCCACGTTGCCGTCGTCGTCGCCGACGAACTCCGTCGTGCTGACGGCGTAGATGCGCTCGCCACCCTCCTCGTGCGCGCTCGCGACGCGGTAGAGCATCGGGTAGGTCGGCCAGGGCTGGCTCGAGGGGCGGTCCTCCCCCGGCTGCGGCATGATCTCGAGGCTCGTCACCGACGCCGCGCCCTGGCGGTGCGACGTGCCGATGCAGTCCGCACCGGTGTCGCCGCCGCCGATGACGACGACGTGCTTGCCGGTCGCGACGACCTGGTCCTCCACGTGCTCGCCGAGCGCGGCCCGGTTGCCCTGCGGCAGGAAGTCCATGGCCTGGTGGATGCCGCCGAGGCTGCGTCCCGGGACGTCGAGGTCGCGCGGCACGGTGGCCCCGAGCGCGAGCACGACGGCGTCGTAGCGGTCGCGCAGCTGGCGCCCGGTGATGTCGACGCCGATGTCCATGCCGTTGCGGAAGCGGGTGCCCTCGGCCTCCATCTGCGCGAGGCGGCGGTCGAGGACGGCCTTCTCCATCTTGAACTCCGGGATGCCGTAACGCAGCAGGCCGCCCGGCTTGTCGGCGCGCTCGAAGACCGCGACGGTGTGGCCGGCGCGCGTCAGCTGCTGCGCGGCCGCGAGGCCGGCCGGACCGGAGCCGACGACGGCCACGGTCTTGCCGGAGAGCCGCTCCGGCGGCAGCGGGTGCACGAGCCCCTCCTCGAAGGCGCGCTCGATCGTCGTGACCTCGATCTGCTTGATCGTCACGGCGGGCTGGTTGATCCCGAGCACGCAGGCCGTCTCGCAGGGCGCGGGGCAGAGCCGCCCGGTGAACTCCGGGAAGTTGTTCGTCGCGTGCAGCCGCTCGATGGCGTCGGTCCAGTCACCGCGCCACGCGAAGGTGTTCCACTCGGGGATGAGGTTGCCCAGGGGGCAGCCGGAGTGGCAGAAGGGGATGCCGCAGTCCATGCAGCGACCGGCCTGCCGCTGCAGCTCGCCGGCCTGCTGCTCCTCGTAGACCTCCTTCCAGTCGCGGATGCGCACCGGGACGGGTCGGCGGGTGGGCAGCTCCCGCTCGCGGGTGTTGAGAAAGCCTTGGGGGTCAGCCACGGGAAGCCTCCATGATCCGGTTCCACACGTCGGGGCCGTCGAGGTCGAGCCCTTGGGCCTCGGCCTCGGCGCGCACGTCGAGGACGCGCTGGTAGTCGCGGGGCAGCACGAGCGTGAAGCGCTCACGGGCCGCCGACCAGTCGGCGAGCAGGGCTGCGGCGACAGGGGACTCGGTCCACCGCACGTGTTCCTCGAGGAGCTCGCGCAGCGACGCGTCGTCCTCGTCGCGCAGCGCGAGCAGGTCGACCATCTCGCGGTTGACGAGGTGCTCGTCGAGGTCGAGGACGTGGGCCACGCCCCCCGACATGCCGGCTGCGAAGTTGCGGCCGGTGCGGCCCAGCACGACGGCCGCGCCGCCGGTCATGTACTCGCAGCCGTGGTCGCCGACGCCCTCGACGACGGCGAGTGCGCCGGAGTTGCGCACGCAGAAACGCTCGCCCACGATGCCGCGCAGGAAGATCCGCCCGGTCGTCGCGCCGTAGCCGATGACGTTGCCGCCGATGACGTTCTCCTCGGCGACGAGCACGGCGTCGCGGTGGGGCCGGACGACGACGCGCCCGCCCGACAGGCCCTTGCCGACGTAGTCGTTCGTGTCGCCGAAGAGCCGCAGCGTGACGCCCGCCGGGAGGAAGGCGCCGAACGACTGCCCGCCGGAGCCGGTCATCGTCAGCTCGATCGTGTTGTCGGCGAGGCCGTGGGGGTGGGCCTTGGTGACGTGGTGCCCGAGCATCGTGCCGACGGTGCGGTTGACGTTGCGCACAGCGATCTCGCTGCGCACCTGCTCGCCGCTCTCGATGGCCGGCAGGGCGCGGCTCAGCAGCTCGTTGTCGAGCGCCTTGTCGAGGCCGTGGTCCTGGGTCGCCGACTGGTGCAGGGTGCCACCGGTCGGGTTGTCGGCCACGGCGAGGATCGGGCTGAGGTCGAGCCCCGAGGCCTTCCAGTGCGCGACGGCCTTGTCGATGTCGAGGCTGCCGACCTGGCCGACGGCCTCCTCGATCGAGCGGAACCCGAGGGAGGCGAGGTGCTCGCGCACCTCCTGGGCGATGTACTCGAAGAAGGTCTCGACGAACTCCGGCTTGCCGGAGAAGCGGGCCCGCAGCTCGGGGTTCTGCGTCGCGATGCCGACCGGGCACGTGTCGAGGTGGCAGACGCGCATCATGACGCAGCCGGAGACCACGAGCGGGGCCGTGGCGAAGCCGAACTCCTCGGCGCCGAGCAGCGCCGCGACGACGACGTCGCGGCCGGTCTTCAGCTGGCCGTCGACCTGCACCACGATGCGGTCGCGCAGACCGTTGAGCACGAGCGTCTGCTGCGCCTCGGCCAGGCCGAGCTCCCACGGCGCGCCGGCGTGCTTGAGCGAGGTGAGCGGCGAGGCGCCGGTGCCGCCGTCGTGGCCGGAGATGAGCACGACGTCCGCGTGCGCCTTGGACACGCCCGCCGCCACGGTGCCGACGCCGACCTCGCTGACGAGCTTGACGTGGATGCGCGCGACCGGGTTGGCGTTCTTGAGGTCGTGGATCAGCTGCGCGAGGTCCTCGATGGAGTAGATGTCGTGGTGCGGCGGCGGCGAGATCAGCCCGACGCCGGGCGTCGAGTGCCGCGTCTTGGCCACCCAGGGGTAGACCTTGTGGCCGGGCAGCTGGCCGCCCTCGCCGGGCTTGGCGCCCTGCGCCATCTTGATCTGGATGTCGTCGGCGTGCGTGAGGTAGAGGCTCGTGACGCCGAAGCGCCCCGACGCGACCTGCTTGACGGCCGAGCGGCGCTCGGGGTCGAGCAGGCGCTCGACGTCCTCACCGCCCTCGCCCGTGTTGGAGCGGCCGCCGAGGTGGTTCATCGCGACGGCGAGCGTCTCGTGCGCCTCCTGCGAGATCGAGCCGTAGCTCATCGCGCCGGTGTTGAAGCGCTTGACGATCTCACTGACCGGCTCGACCTCCTCGATCGGCACGGGGAGCCGGCCCGTGACGCCCGTGGGACGGAAGCCCATCAGGCCGCGGAGCGTCATGAGCCGCGAGGTCTGGTCGTCGACGCGCTCGGTGTACTGCTTGAAGATGTCGTAGCGGCGCTGGCGCGTCGAGTGCTGGAGGCGGAAGACGGTGTCCGGGTCGAAGAGGTGTGGCTCGCCCTCACGGCGCCACTGGTACTCGCCGCCGACCTCGAGCACGCGGTGCGGCTGCTGCACGCCGTCCGGCGGGTAGGCCCGCGCGTGCCGCTCGGCCGTCTCGCGGGCGAGGACGTCGAGGCCCACCCCGCCGAGCTGGCTCACGGTGCCGGTGAAGTAGCGGTCGACGAGCGCCTGCGACAGGCCGATGGCCTCGAAGACCTGTGCCCCGCGGTACGACGCGACGGTGGAGATGCCCATCTTCGACATCACCTTGAGCACACCCTTGCCGAGCGCCTTGATGAGGTTGGCGACCGCCTTCTCGGGCGTGACACCCTCGATCTCGCCCGAGCGCACGAGGTCCTCGACCGTCTCCATCGCGAGGTAGGGGTTGACGGCGGCGGCGCCGAAGCCGATGAGCAGGGCCACGTGGTGCACCTCGCGGACATCGCCCGCCTCGACGAGCAGGCCGACCTGGGTGCGGGTCTTCTCGCGGATGAGGTGGTGGTGCACGGCCGCGGTCAGCAGCAGCGACGGGATGGGGGCGAGGTCACGACCCGAGTCGCGGTCGGACAGCACGACGAAGCGCGCGCCGCGGGAGATCGCCGTCGAGACCTCGGCGAAGATCTCCTCGAGCCGGTCGCGCATGGCGGCCGCTCCCCCGGTGACGTCGTAGAGCCCGCGCACCACGTGGGTCGCGTAGCCGGGCAGGTCGCCGTCGGCGTTGATGTGCACGATCTTCGCGAGCTCGTCGTTGTCGATGACCGGGAAGTCGAGCACGAGCTGGCGGGCGTGGCTCGGCGTGGCCGAGAGGGCGTTGCCCTCCGGGCCCATGTAGGTGCCGAGGGAGGTGACGAGCTCCTCGCGGAGCGCGTCGAGCGGCGGGTTCGTCACCTGCGCGAAGAGCTGGGTGAAGTAGTCGAAGAGCAGCCGCGGTCGCGCCGAGAGGACGGCGATGGGGGTGTCGGTGCCCATCGAGCCGAGCGCCTCGGCGCCGGAGCGCGCCATCGGCGTCAGCAGGATCCGCAGCTCCTCGGCGCTGTAGCCGAAGGTCTGCTGGCGGCGGACCACGGACGCCGCCGTGTGCACGATGTGCTCGCGCTCCGGGAGGTCCTCGAGGCGGATGAGACCGGCGTGCAGCCACTCGGCATACGGCTTGGCGGCGGCGAGCTGGGTCTTGATCTCCTCGTCGCCGACGATGCGGCCGTGCTCGGTGTCGACGAGGAACATCTTGCCGGGCTGGAGGCGCCCGCGGTGCACGATGGTGGCCGGGTCGAGCTCGAGCACGCCCGACTCGGACGCGAGCACGACGAGGCCGTCGTCGGTGACGGTGTAGCGACCGGGGCGCAGGCCGTTGCGGTCGAGCACGGCGCCGACGAGGGTGCCGTCGCTGAAGCAGACGTTGGCCGGGCCGTCCCACGGCTCCATGAAGGTCGAGTGGAACTCGTAGAACGCCTTGCGCGCGGGGTCCATCGTCGCGTGGTTCTCCCACGCCTCCGGGATCATCATGAGCACGGCGTGCGGCAGCGACCGGCCACCGAGGTGCAGCAGCTCGAGCACCTCGTCGAAGCTGGCCGAGTCGGACGCGTCGGGGGTGCAGATCGGGAAGACCCGCTCGAGGTCGCCGGGGATGATGTCGGAGGTCAGCAGGCTCTCGCGGGCGTGCATCCAGTTGCGGTTGCCCTTGACGGTGTTGATCTCGCCGTTGTGGGCGATGAAGCGGTAGGGGTGCGCGAGCGGCCACGACGGGAAGGTGTTCGTCGAGAAGCGCGAGTGCACGAGCGCGAGCTCGCTCGCGAAGCGCGGGTCGGACAGGTCGGGGAAGAACGGCTCGAGCTGGCCGGTCGTCAGCATCCCCTTGTAGACGATGGTGCGCGAGCTGAGCGAGGCGAAGTAGACGTCGACCTCGTGCTCCGCGCGCTTGCGCAGGCAGAACGCGAGCCGGTCGAGCCCGAGCGCGACCTGGCGCCCCATCGAGCTGCTGACGAAGAGCTGCTCGAAGAACGGCATGCACTCGCGCGCGACGGTGCCGACGAGGTCCGCCTCGACGGGCACCTCGCGCCAGCCGAGCACCTTGAGGTTCTCGGCGACGGCGAGCTCCTCGATGCGGGCCTTGGCCACGGCCCGCTCGGCGGGGTCCTGCGGGAGGAAGGCGATCCCGGCGGCATACGCCCCGTCGTTGGGCAGCGTGAAGGGCACGGTCGCGCGGAAGAACGCGTCGGGGATCTGCGTCAGGATGCCGGCGCCGTCGCCGACGAGCGGGTCGGCGCCCGTGGCGCCGCGGTGGTCGAGGTTGCGCAGCGCCGTGAGGGCGTGGTCGACGATGTCGTGGCCCGCCGTCCCCCGCATCGTCGCGATGAGGGCGACGCCGCAGGCGTCGTGCTCGAGCTCGCGCCGGTAGAGACCGGAGTTCTCCGGGTGGGCACTGAACAGGCCCCGGGTGCGGGTGTGCGGCGACATCTTCACCGTCCTTCTGCTGGGCCTGCGGCGAGGAGGCGCGCGCGACCACATGACATGACTGAGGGCATGTGGACGGCGCTGGCCACAGGCGTTGGCGACGACGATATCGGAGCGGCCGCCCGTCCTACCTGTTGATACGCCGGATTCCGCATCGTGAGACGTCGTGCTCGGGTGGTGTGCCGCTCCCCCCGTGTGGGCGATCTCAGGACTGGGCGGGACGCTCCGCGTCGGCCTCGGCCCGCGCGCCGTCGTTCGACCCGTCGGCGGCCTCGGTCACCGCAGGATCTGCGGCGGGCGGGTCGGCCGGTGCGGAGGGCGCGGGCGGCTGCGGCAGGCGCCCGAAGCGCCGCCAGAGGTAGAGCCCGAAGACGATGACGAGCAGGCTCACCCAGGTGTTGACGCGGTGGCCGAGGATGAGGTTGGCCGAGTCGCTGCGCATGCTCTCGATGACGAAGCGCCCGATCGGGTAGCCGATGACGTAGGCGGCGAAGACCTGGCCCGCCTTGAGGTCGAGACGGCGGCCCATCCAGACGAGCACGGCCGCGAGCAGGAGGCACCAGAGGGCCTCGTAGAGGAACGTCGGGTGGAAGTAGCCCTTGACCACCGGGTTGCCCGCGGCGTCGACGACGGCACGCCCGGCCGAGGTGTCCCACTCGTAGATGCGCAGCTTCCACGGCAGGTCGGTGGGGCCGCCGTAGATCTCGTTGTTGAACCAGTTGCCGAAGCGACCCATGGCCTGGGCGATCGCGAGCCCGGGGGCCGCGGCGTCGACGAAGTCGCGGAAGGAGACGCCGTTCTTGCGGCAGCCGATCCACGCGCCGAGCGCGCCGAGCATGACGGCGCCCCAGATCCCGAGCCCGCCCTCGTAGATGGCGAAGGCCTTCCACGGGTCGCCGCCCTCGCCGAAGTACGGCTGCGGCGTCGTGATGAGGTGGTAGATGCGCCCGCCGACGATGCCGAACGGCACCGCCCAGGCGGAGATGTCGATGGCGATGCCGGACCGGTGGCCGCGCGCCTCGAGGCGCCGCTGCGTCAGCCAGACGGCCACGACGATGCCGGCGAGGATGCACATGGCGTACCCGCGGATCGGCAGCGGGCCGAGGTGCCACACGCCGACGCTGGGCGACGGGATCTCGGTCGGCAGGGCGGCCGGGAGAGCGGCCGGCAGCGCGGCGAGCAGGCTCACGCCCGGCTCCGGCGCACGCCGTCGGCGAGCTCGCGGGCCAGGGCGCCGAGCGCCTCGAGCCCCTGCTCCTCGGACTCGGCCTCGGTGAGGCACCGCACGAGCGCCGAGCCGACGATGACCCCGTCGGCGTAGCGGCCGACCTCGGCCGCCTGGTCGCCGGTGGAGACGCCGAGGCCCACGCAGACGGGCAGGTCGGTGTGCTCGCGGGTGCGCGAGACGAGGGCGTCGGCGGCCGCACCGACGCTGGCGCGTGCCCCCGTGACACCCATGACGGCCGTCGCGTAGACGAAGCCACGGCACCGGGACGTCACGGCCTCGAGGCGCTCGGGCGTCGAGCTCGGCGCGACGAGGAAGACCTTGTCGAGGTCGTGCGCGTCGGCCGCCGCGATCCAGTCGGCGGCCTCGTCGGGGATGAGGTCGGGCGTGATGAGACCCGCGCCACCGGCCGCTGCGAGGTCGGCGGCGAACCGCTCGACGCCGTAGCGCATGACCGGGTTCCAGTAGGTCATGACGAGGGCGCCGGCGCCCGCGCCGGAGACCTCGCGGGCGGCCGTGAAGATGTCGGTGAGGTGCACGCCGTTCTCGAGGGCCCGCACGGCGGCGTCCTGGATGACGGGGCCGTCCATGACGGGGTCGCTGTAGGGCACCCCGATCTCGACGATGTCGACGCCGGAGTCGACGAGCACCTTCATCGCCGCGATCGAGCCCTCGACGGTCGGGAAGCCGACGGGCAGGTAGCCGACGAGGGCGGGTCGGCCCTGCTCGCGGCAGGCCTCGATGATGCCGGCGACGCTCACTGCTGGACCCCCGCGCCCTTGGCTCCGTCGTCGTCGGGCAGCTGCGGCGTCCCGTCGTCGGCGATGAGCCCGAACCACTCGGCGGCCGTGTGGACGTCCTTGTCGCCGCGCCCCGAGAGGTTGACGAGGAGCACGGCGTCGGGACCGAGCTCGCGCCCGACCTTCATGGCGCCGGCGAGGGCGTGCGCGCTCTCGATGGCGGGCAGGATGCCCTCGGTGCGCGACAGGAGCGAGAAGGCCTCCATCGCCTCGTCGTCGGTGATGGGGCGGTACTCGGCCCGGCCGGACTCGAGCAGGTGCGCGTGCTCGGGACCGACGCTGGGGTAGTCGAGACCGGCGGAGACGCTGTGCGACTCGACGGTCTGGCCGTCCTCGTCCTGCATGACGTAGGTGAAGGCCCCGTGCAGCACGCCGGGGATGCCGGCCGAGAACCGCGCGGCGTGCTTGCCGGACTCGACGCCCTCTCCCCCGGCCTCGAAGCCGATGAGGCGCACCGAGGCGTCGTCGATGAAGCGGTGGAAGATGCCCATCGCGTTGGAGCCGCCGCCGACGCAGGCGAGCACGGCGTCGGGCAGGCGGCCGACGAGGTCGAGCACCTGCTGGCGCGCCTCGACGCCGATGACGCGGTGGAAGTCGCGGACCATCTCGGGGAACGGGTGCGGCCCGGTCACGGTGCCGAGCACGTAGTGCGTCGTCGCGACGTTGGCGACCCAGTCGCGGAAGGCCTCGTTGACGGCGTCCTTGAGGGTCTTGCTGCCGTTGTCGACGGGCACGACCTCCGCGCCGAGCAGGCGCATGCGGGCGACGTTGAGCGCCTGGCGCTCGGTGTCCTTGCGGCCCATGTAGACGACGCAGTCGAGCCCGAGCAGCGCGGCCGCGGTGGCCGTCGCGACGCCGTGCTGCCCGGCGCCGGTCTCGGCGATGACGCGCGTCTTGCCCATCCGCTTGGTCAGCAGCGCCTGGCCGAGCACGTTGTTGATCTTGTGCGAGCCGGTGTGGTTGAGGTCCTCGCGCTTGAGGATGACGCGCGCGCCGCCGCAGTGCTCGGCGAACCGTGGCACCTCGGTGATGATGCTCGGCCGACCGGTGTAGGTGCGCTGCAGCCGCTCGAGCTCGCCGACGAACTCGGGGTCGACGACGGCCTTGCGCCAGACCTCCTCGAGCTGCTCGAGCGCGGGGACGAGCGCCTCCGGGACGTAGCGTCCGCCGAAGCCGCCGAAGCGGCCGTATGCCGGCACGTTGGATGTCGTGGTCATGCTCACTCTCCTGCCGCGCCGGGGCGGGCCGTGGCCCGGACCGCGGACGCGGCGTCGATGAAGGCGCGGATCGCGGCTTCGGGGGCACCGTCCTTGACGAGCGCCTCGCCGACGAGCACGGCTCCGGCGCCCGCGCGGACGTAGGTCGCCACGTCGGCGGGGCCGGTCACGCCGGACTCGGCGACGCCGACCACACCGTCGGGGATGCGGGGCAGCAGTTCGGTGACGGTGCGGGGGTCGACCTCGAGGGTCTTGAGGTTGCGCGCGTTGACGCCGACGAGGGCCGGCCCGAGCGCGAGGGCCCGCTCCAGCTCGGCGGCGTCGTGCACCTCGACGAGGGCCGTCATGCCGAGCTCGCGGGCCTGGTCGTGCAGGTCGCGCATGAGCGCGTCGTCGAGCGCCGCGACGATGAGCAGGACGAGGTCGGCGCCGTGGGCGCGCGCCTCGGTCACCTGGTAGGCGTCGACCATAAAGTCCTTGCGCAGCAAGGGAGTCCGCACGGCCGCCCGCACCTCGTCGAGGTCGGCGAGGCTGCCGGAGAACCGGCGCTCCTCGGTGAGGACGCTGATGGCGCTCGCCCCGCCGGCGGCATACGACCTCGCCAGCAGGCCGGGCTCGGGGATGTCGGCGAGCGCGCCCTTGCTCGGGCTCGACCGCTTGACCTCCGCGATCACCGCGACGCCCTCGGCGCCCCGGATGCCGGGCATCGGGTCGAGGGCCGGGGCGACGGCCGCGAGCCGGCCCTCGAGCTCGGTCAGCGGCAGTGCGGCGCGACGGCGCCCGAGATCCTCGCGGACGCCGCCGATGATCCCGTCGAGAACCGTCGCCACGGGGCTCAGCTCTTGCCGAGGGTGGGGGCGCCGGCCTCGTCGGGGGCGTCGACGAGCGAGCCCGACTGCGCGTGGCGGGCCGAGCCGCCGTAGCCGGCCATCGACATGACGCGACCCGTGACGGCGCCGGCGACGATGACGACGGCACCGACGATCCCGAGCACGACGTTGGGCAGGAGCACCGCGACGGAGGCGATGGCCGAGCCGATCAGGATGATTCCCACGGCCGTCCAGGCCGCGACGCTGTGCCCGTGGTCCTCGTGCTGCTCTTCCATGGCGTCCTCTCTGGTCCGGTCGGCGGCACGCGTGCGCGCCGACCCGTTCGTGGCCTTCATTCTGTCAGGTCGCGTGGGGGTCGTCGCGCAGGGTCGGGTCACCGCCCTCGCTCAGCTCGTCCCACGTGGTGCGCACCTCGCCCCGCGGGCCGCTCGCGGGCTTGTCGCCGCGCTCGTAGCGACTCGACAGGCCCGCCCAGGACCTGCTCGACATCGCGGTCAGCACCGCGCCGACCACGAGCAGGAGCGAGAGGACGGCGGCCGCCCACACCCAGGCGGTGCTCGAGCCGGTCGCCGCCGGTGCGGTCGTGCGGGCCAGCTCGCGCGCCACGGCGTCGGCGACGGTGGCGACCGGGCGCAGCGCGACGAGCACCGTCATGGCTGCCGCGCCGGCGGCGGCGAGCACGAGCGCCCCCGCCGCGACGGTCCGGATGACGCGGCCGCCGGTCATGACGCCGAGCAGCGCCACGACGCACACCGCGAGGAGCCCGACGACGCCGGGCGCCGCGGCGCCACCGGTCACCGACGTGGCCGCGCTGCTCAGCACGTCGCGCGACTCGCCCGTCGCCCACGGCTGGGTGCTCGCGCCGAGCAGCAGCGCGGCGGGTCCGAGGACGGCGAGCGCCGCCGCCTTCTTCGACAGCGTCATGCGCCCCGGCCCCCGAGCGGGCGCAGGCCGGCCGCGGCGGCCACCGCGCGCAGGGCCGCGGCCGCCTTGGTGACCGTCTCCTCGAACTCGAGGTGGGGCACCGAGTCGGCGACGATGCCCGCTCCCGCCTGCACGTGGGCGCGCCCGTCCTTGATGAGCGCGGTGCGGATCGCGATGGCCATGTCGAGGTCGCCGGCGAAGTCGAGGTAGCCGACGACGCCGCCGTAGAGGCCGCGCCGCAGGCCCTCGTACTCGTCGATGAGCGCCATGGCCCGCGGCTTCGGGGCGCCGCTCAGGGTGCCGGCCGGGAACGTCGCGACGAGCGCGTCGTAGGCGCTGCGGTCCTCGCGCAGCTCACCGACGACGGTCGACTCGATGTGCATGATGTGGCTGTAGCGGCGCACCGACATGAAGTCGACGGTGTCGACGGTGCCCGCCCGGCAGATCCGCTGGAGGTCGTTGCGGGCCAGGTCGACGAGCATGAGGTGCTCGGCGCGCTCCTTGGCGTCGCCGAGCAGCTCCTCCGCGAGGTGGGCGTCGTGGTCCGGCGTCTTGCCCCGGGGGCGGGAGCCGGCGATGGGGTGGGTGATGGCCTGCCGGTCGGTCACCTTGATGAGCGCCTCGGGGCTCGAGCCGACGACGTCGTAGGCCGAGCCGTCGGGGTGCGGCAGGCGCAGGAGGTACATGTACGGGCTCGGGTTGCTGACCCGCAGGGCGCGGTAGACGTCGAGCGCGTCGGCGGGGCAGGGCACTGTGAACCGCTGCGAGACGACGATCTGGAAGGCCTCGCCGGCGCGGATCGCCTCCTTGGCCTGCTCGACCATGGACTCGTACTCCGACTGCGTGTGGCTGCTCGTCGGGCTGCTCGCTGCGGGCTCGATGGTGGCGACCGTGCTCGGGGCGGGGGCGGCGAGCTGCTCGACCATCCGGTCGAGCCGGGCCACCGCGTCGGCCCACGCGTCCTCGATGCGCTCGTCGGTGGCGTCGTGGTTCACGGCGTTCGCGACGAGCAGCAGGGAGCCGTCGCTGTGGTCGAAGACGGCGAGGTCGGTGGCGAGCATCATCGCGAGCTCGGGCAGGTCGAGCTCGTCGCGGCCGCCGTCGGGCACCCGCTCCCAGCGGCGCACGGCGTCGTAGGTGATGGCCCCGACGAGGCCGCCCGTCAGCGGGGGCAGCCCCGGGATGCGCGGCGTCGCGAGCGCGGCGACGACGTCGCGCACGGCGGCCGTGGGGTCGCCGTCGGTCGGCAGCCCGACCGGCGGGTCGCCGATCCAGTGCACCCGGCCGTCCCGCTCGGTGAGGGTCGCGGCGCTACGGGCGCCGACGATCGAGTAGCGCGACCAGACACCGCCGTGCTCGGCCGACTCGAGCAGGAAGGTGCCGGGCGCGTCCTGCGCGAGCTTGCGGTACACCCCGACCGGCGTCTCGGCGTCGGCGAGCACGCGGCGCACGACGGGGATGACGCGCCGGTGCTCGAGCGCGAGCTCGGTGAACACCTCGAGACTGGGCCAGGTCTGCCCCCACGTGAGGTCCGCGTGGGGCGTCGACGCAGCGGCGAGCGAGGTGTTCGAGTCGGGCACCGCCCCATTCTGGCCCACGGCATCACCCCTCGCCGCCACCCCTCCACCGTCGAGAGGCCATTGTGTGCGGGTGCATCACCGTCGAGAGGCCATTGTGTGCGGGTGCCTGACCGTCGAGAGGCCATTGTGTGCGGGTGCGTGACCGTCGAGGGGCCAGTTGTGGCGCGACGGACCGATATCCGAGCGGAGTCGTCAATGGTGGCCCCTCGACGGGTGAAGACCCGCGAAGTCTGGCCTCTCGACGGGTGAAGGCCCGCGAAGTCTGGCCTCTCGACGGTTAAGGGGTGGGTTGGGGTTCGCCGACGGTGGCCGGGAGGACCCGCGCGTCGAAGCAGGTGCGGTCACCGGTGTGGCAGGCCGCGCCGACCTGGTCGACCGTGACGAGCAGCGCGTCACCGTCGCAGTCGAGGCGCACGCCCTTGACCCACTGCGCGTGCCCGCTCGTGTCGCCCTTGCGCCAGTACTCCTGCCGGCTGCGCGACCAGAACGTCACCCGCCCCTCGCCGAGGGTGCGGCGCAGCGCCTCGTCGTCCATCCAGCCGACCATGAGCACGTCGCCCGTGTCGTGCTGCTGGACGACGGCGGCGACGAGGCCGTGCTCGTCGCGTTTGAGCAGTCCGGCGATCTGCGGGTCGAGCACGGGGTCGGTCGCATCGGTCGCATCGGTCACAGGGCCATTCTGCCGGTCGTACGCTCGGGCCGTGACCACGAGCCGGTATGCCGACGGCGCGCTGCTGCTGCCCAGCCCGCTCCTGCCCGGGCACGTCATGGACGACCTCGCCGTGTCGCTCGGCCGGGCCGGCCTGCCGGCCACGGTGGCCGCCCCGGACCTCGCGCCGGGCGAGGGCCCGCCGGACCTCGTCGACCGGTGGGCGCGGCAGGTGCGAAGCGGCACCGTCGTCGTCGCCCACAGCAACGCGGGCTACCTCGCACCGCACGTGCGCAGGGCCGCCGGCACGGGCGGTCCCGTCGTCTTCGTCGACGCGGCCCTGCCGCCGCCGTCGGGCCACCACCGCCTCGCACCGCCCGCCCTCCGCTCGTGGCTCGGCGAGCTCGCGGAGGACGAGGGCCTGCTGCCGCCGTGGACGCGCTGGTGGCCGAGGGAGGACCTCGAGCAGGCGCTTCCCACCGGGCAGTTCGACGACCTCGACCGCACGTGCCCCCGGCTGCCGCTGCGCTGGTTCGACACCACCCTGACCGCCCCGCCGGGGTGGGCCGCGGAGCCCGACGCCTACCTGGCGTTCGGCACGACGTACGCCGACGAGCGGGCGTTCGCCGCCCGCCGGGGGTGGCCGGTCGCCGACCTCGACGGCGGGCACCTGCACCTGCTCGCCGAGCCGGATGCCGTGGCCGACGCCGTCCTCGCCCTCGTGGCGCAGCTGTCGCGGGGCGCCGGCGCCCCGACACCCCCGCCCCGGCAACACACCGAGTAGGTCGCAACACACCGGCATCCGTTCCCGGTGGGTTGTGACCTCCACGGTGTGTTGCGAGCGGGCGCGCTCCCGGGATGGCCCGGCGCGTCAGACGGCCTGCTGCTGGGCCACCCAGGACTCGTGGAGCCTGGAGTAGACACCTCCGAGGCGCACGAGCTCGGTGTGGTGGCCGCGCTCGACGATGCGACCCGCGTCGACGACGATGACCTCGTCGGCCGCCTGGGCCGTCGAGAGCCGGTGCGCGATGGCGATGGACGTGCGGCCGCGGGTCAGCGAGTCGAGGGCGCGCTGCAGGCGCACCTCGGTGCTGGGGTCGACGGCCGACGTCGCCTCGTCGAGCACGAGCAGGTCGGGGTCGGCGAGGTAGGCCCGCGCGAGGGCGACGAGCTGGCGCTCCCCCGCCGACAGCGACTCGCCGCGCTGCCCGACGTCGGTGCCGAGGCCGAGCGGTAGGGTGGACACCCAGGCGTCGAGGCCGAGCTCGGTGAGGGTGAGCCGCACGTCGTCGGCGCTCGCCTCGGGCCGGCCGAAGCGGATGTTCTCGAGCAGCGTGCCGTCGAAGAGGAACCCCTCCTGCGGCACGAGCACGACGCGCGAGCGCAGCGACGAGAAGCGGACCGTGCCGAGGTCGACGCCGTCGAGCCGGACGACGCCGCTGCTCGGGTCCATGAGTCGCGTCAGCAGCTTGGCGAGCGTCGACTTGCCCGACCCGGTCTCCCCCACGATGGCGACCCGGCTGCGCGGGGCGATCGTCAGGTCGATGTCGTGGAGCACGGGCTCCCCACCGGGGTAGGCGAACCCGACTCCGTCGAACTGCACGGTGATGGGGCCGCGCGGCAGCGTGACCCCGTCGTCGCCCGGGTCGGAGACGTCGGCGGGCGTGTCGATGATGCCGATGACGCGACGCCACCCCGCGACGGCGTTCTGCATCTCGTTGAGGATCTCGGTCGCCTGCTGCACGGGCTGCGTGAAGAGGTTGACGAGGAAGAGGAACGCGAGCAGCTCGCCGAGGGTCAGGCTGCCGCGGGCCGCGAGCACCGTGCCGACGACGAGGACGACGGCCGTCGTGAGCCCCGACACGAGCTGGCCCGACGTGAAGGCGACGACGGAGCGCGCCTGCGCGCCGATCGCGGCCTTGCGGTGGGCCTCGATGGCCGTGTCGATGCGCTCGGCCGTGCGCTCCTCGACGCCGTAGGCGCGGATCGCCTGCGCCCCGACGACCGCCTCGGAGATGGCGCCGAGCATGTCGCCGACCCGCTCGCGCACCCGGGTGTAGGCCCGCCCGACGATGCCCTGGAACTTGCGGATGATGACGAAGAGCGGCACGAAGCAGAGCCACACGACGAGGCCGAGCAGCGGGCTGTAGACGACCATGAGCACCGTCGCGAGCGTGATCTGCGCGAGGTTGATGAGCAGCATGAGCCCGCCGAACTGCACGAACATCGAGATCGTGTCGACGTCGGAGGTCACGCGGGAGACGAGCGAGCCGCGCCGCTCGGTGTTCTGGGTCAGCATCGCCAGGTCGTGGATGTGGCGGAAAGCCTTGAGCCGCAATGTGGCCAGGCCGTTCTCGGACGACCGGAAGAGACGGATGTTGACGAAGTAGGCCGAGAACGCCGTCACGACGACGCCGACGAGCGCCACCCCGATGTAGGCCGCCACGACGCCGGTGTCGGGGCCGCCCTCGGCGAGGATGCCCTCGTCGGTGATGCGCTGCACGACGAAGGGCACGAGCACGCGCCCCAGCGTCGAGAGCACCGCGAGCAGCACGGTGACCCCGATGCCCTTGCGCAGCTCCGGCGAGAGCACGACGCCGCGCTTCAGCGTCTGCCACGTCGTCATCTCGGTGCCCGTCGCGACACCGTGGTGCTCGACGACCTGCTGGGAGCGCATGCTCATCGGGAGACCTCCTCGTCCGCCGCGATCGCGTCGCGCTCGGCGGCCTCGCGGGCGTATGCCGTGACGAGCCGTTCGTAGCCGACGCACCGCCCCAGCAGCTGGGCGTGCGAGCCGTGGTCGACGACGCGCCCACCCTCGAGGTAGACGACCTCGTCGGCGAGCAGGATCGTCGCCATCCGGTAGGCGACGACGAGGACGGTGGTGCCGCTGCTCGCCTCGCGCAGCCGACCGAGGATGGCCTGCTCGACGCTGGGGTCGACGGCCGACGTCGCGTCGTCGAGGATCAGCAGCTGCGGCTGGCGGATCACCGCGCGGGCCAGGGCGATCCGCTGGCGCTGGCCGCCGGAGAGGCTGGCGCCGCGCTCCCCCACGTGGGTGTCGAGGCCCTGCGGCAGCTTCTCGACGAAGCCGGTGCCCTGCGCCACGTCGAGGGCCCGCCACACGGCGTCGTCGCCGTGCTCGGCGCCGAGCGTGATGTTGCCCCGCACGCTGTCGTCGAACATGAAGGTCTGCTGCGCCACGAGGGCGGCGACCTCGCTGACCCCGCCGTGCCGCACCTCGCGCAGGTCGACGTCGTCGACGAGCACCGCGCCGCTGTCGGGGTCGACGAGCCGCATGACGAGGTTGGTCAGCGTCGACTTGCCGCTGCCCGTGGGCCCGACGACGGCGACCGTGGCGCCCGGCGCCACGTCGAGCGTCACGTCGACGACGGCGGGGTTGAGGTCGGCGTCGCCCGCCTCGTCCTCGATCTCGTAGGCGTAGGCCAGGCGCTCGGCCTGCAGGTGGCTCGCGGCGCCGGTCGGCAGCGACCGGTCGCCGAAGGCCATGCTCCCGGTCGCGTCGAGGACCGCGGAGACGCGGTTCCACCCGACGACCGCGCGGGGCAGCTCGGCGAGCACCCAGCCGAGGGCCCGCACCGGGAAGGCGAGGATGGAGAAGAGGTAGGCGATCTGCACGACCTCCGCAGCCGAGAGCAGGCCGCTGCGCACGCGGAGGGTCCCGACGAAGAGCACGGCCAGCGTGCCGACCGTCGGGATCGCCTCGATGGCCGGGTCGAAGCGCCCGCGGGTGCGGCCGACCTCGATGTTGGCGTCGCGCAGCTCGTGCGTGACCGCCCGGAAGCGCTCGGCCTCGTGGTCCTCGCGGCCCAGCGACTTGACGATGAGGGCGGCCTCGAAGCTCTCGTGCGCGACCTCGGACACGTCGGCGCGCAGCTGCTGGGCGCGCGTCACCCGCGGCGACATGGCGCGCTGGAAGGCGACGTTGGCGAGGAAGAGCATCGGGAAGACGGTGAGGCCGACGACCGCGAGCCACGGGTCGACGACGACCATCTGGACGATGCCGAAGACGAGCATGACGATGACGCCGAGGGCCATCGGCAGCGGCGCGAAGATGTTCCACGTCGCCTCGACGTCGGCGTTCGCGTTCGACAGCAGCTGCCCGGACGGGTGCCGGTGGTGCCAGCGCAGCGGCAGCCGGAGGTACTGGCGGGTGACGCGGCGGCGGTACATCGCGCCGAGGTTGTACATCGCCACGCCGCCGGCGATGCGCCGGCCGATGACGCCGACGATGGTCGTCAGCACGACCGCCGCCATGACCCCGCCGATGAACCACAGCTGCCCGGCCGTGACGTGCCGCGCCGCGATGGCGGGGGTCACCGCCTCGCGCACGACGTAGCCGATGGCGGCCGCGGTGAGGCTCGTCATGACGCCGTAGACGACGCTGCCGAGCACGGCGAGGGAGAACCAGCGCGGCTGGCCCTTGATGCCTCGGCCGATGACGGCGAGACCCTCCCGCAGGGTCGAGGTGGGCGGGACGTTCACGGTGCGCTGCTCCCCTGGTGTCGTGCCGATGTCGTGCCCGGTGCTCGACCCCTCAGCCTCTCACGTCACGCGCCCAGAGCCACTCCGCCCCCGGCTCGCCCGATGTCCCGCTCCCGGTCTCCTCGACCCGGGTGAACCCCAGCCGGGCCAGCACCCGGTGGCTCGGCACGTTGCCCGGCTCCGTGTGCGCCACGACCGACAGGCCGGCGGCCTCGAGCGAGCGCACCATGGCGGAGAGCACGTCGGTCATGAGCCCACGGCTGCGGGCCTCCGGCACGAGGCCGTAGCCGATCTCGACGACCCCGTCCTCCGGCGGCCCGAAGCAGCCGATCGAGCCGACGGCGAGCCCGTCGCTGCGCCGCACGACGTGCCGCGGGGACCACGCGTCGGGGTCACCCCTCATCATCCCGACGGCGTCGAGGTCGTCCTCGCGGGGGTAGCCCTCCGCCCAGTCGGCGCGCCGTTCACCCGCCCGCATGGCCACGGCCTCCGGGCCCGTGATCGGGACCAGCCGCGCCTGCCTCGTCTCGACCGGCCCCGCACCGATGGGCTGCGCGGGTGCGCCCGTGCGCACCCAGTGGCGCAGCACGCCGTCGCGCTCGTCCTCCAGCATGCCCCCGCGCGAGCGGATGGTGCGCGTGGACGCCGTGTTCTCGGCGTCGCACGTCACGAGCACCGGGTCGATGCCCCGGGAGGCGGCGAGCGCGAGCGCGAGACCCAGCGCCTCGCCCGCGACGCCCTGACGGCGCGACCCGGGCGCGACGGCATACCCGATGTGCCCGCCCTCGACGAGGAGCGAGGGGGTGAGCCCGTGGCGGACCGCGATGGTGCCGACGACCCGACCGTCGCGCACGATCCACCGGTTCGACGACGGCACGCGCCCCTCGGGCAGGGCCTCGTCGGGCCGCTCCATCCGGCCCAGCCAGTCGACCCACTCCTCGAACGCCTCCGGGTCGCGCAGGACGTCGCGGTCGCCCGGCCGGTAGCTCGACCCGTGCATGGTCTCGTCGCCGAAGTCGTCGACCATCGCCCACCACGAGTCGGCGAGGTCGACGGTCGGACGCACGAGCTCGATCACCGGGCGATCCTGACAGGATGGGCCCATGACGCGCCACGCCCTTTCCGAACGCCTCCTGCTCTGCGACGAGCTCGACCGGCTCGGCCCCGACGCGCCGACGATGTGCGAGGGCTGGGCGACCGGTGACCTCGCCGCGCACCTCTACGTCCGGGAGCACCGCCCCGACCTCGCCGCGGGCGTGCTGCTGCCCTTCCTGTCGGGACGGCTCGAACGCGAGCAGCGCCGGCTGGCGCACGGTGACCACGCCGCGCTCGTCCAGCGCGTGCGCGGTGGGGCGCCCGCGTGGAACCCGATGGCCCTGCCGAAGGTCGACGAGCTGGCCAACCTCGTGGAGTACTTCGTGCACCACGAGGACGTGCGCCGCGCGCAGCCGGACTGGCGCCCGCGCGACCTCGACCCCCGCCTGCAGGCCGCGCTGTGGTCGGCACTGCGGCGCACGGCCCGGCTGATGTTCCGCCGGTCGGCCACCGGCATCGTGCTCATCGCCGAGGGCCACGGCCGGTATGCCGCCAAGCTGCCCGACGAGCACGGCACCGTCGTGCTCCGCGGCACGCCGGCCGAGCTCGTGCTCTACGCGTACGGTCGCACGTCGGTGGCCCGGGTCGAGCTCGAGGGCGACGCCGACGACGTCGCCGCCCTGCACGACGCCGAGCTCGGCCTCGGCTGAGCTCCCGGAGCGCGCGTCCGCCCGCTCCGGCGCGGCGGTCAGCGCACGGTGATGCCGGCCGCGCGCAGCGCGTCCTTGACCTCGCCGACCGTCAGCTCGCGGAAGTGGAAGACGCTCGCGGCCAGCACCGCGTCGGCACCGGCCTCGACGGCGGGGGCGAAGTGCTCCACCCGGCCGGCGCCGCCGCTGGCGATGACGGGCACCGAGACGGCCGCGCGCACCCGGCGGATCAGCTCGAGGTCGAAGCCGTCCTTGGTGCCGTCGGCGTCCATCGAGTTGAGCAGGATCTCCCCCGCGCCGAGCTCCGCGGCCCGCGCGCACCACTCGACGGCGTCGAGGTCGACCGGCGTGCGCCCGCCGTGGGTCGTCATGACGAAGTCGTCGGTCGGCGTGCCGTCGTCGGCGCGACGGCGCCGCACGTCGGCCGACAGCACGAGCACCTGCGCGCCGAAGCGCGCCGCGATCTCGGCGACGAGCTCGGGGCGGGCGATGGCCGCCGTGTTGACCCCGACCTTGTCGGCGCCGGCCCGGAGCAGCCGGTCGACGTCGTCGACGGTGCGCACGCCGCCGCCGACGGTGAGCGGGATGAAGACCTGCTCGGCCGTGCGGCGCACGACGTCGTAGGTGGTCTCGCGGTCGCCGCTGCTCGCCGTCACGTCGAGGAAGGTCAGCTCGTCGACGCCCTGCTCGTCGTAGAGCTTGGCGAGCTCGACCGGGTCGCCGGCGTCGCGCAGGTTCTCGAAGTTGACGCCCTTGACGACGCGCCCGGCGTCGACGTCGAGGCAGGCGATGACTCTCGTGGCGACCGGCATGCCGACAAATCTAGGGCAGCGCCCGGGGCGCCCCCGGGTGGGTAGGGTCGCGCGCATGTGGGACGAGGTGACGCGGGAGCCCCGCCGGGAGCACGTCGAGGCGGTCGTGGCGCACGCCCTGCGGTCGGTTCCGCGGTGCGGCGACGTCGTCGTCGTCGCCCTCGACGGCCCGAGCGGTGCCGGCAAGACGACCCTGGCCCGCGGCGTCGAGCTCGCGCTCGCCGCCCACGGGCCGGTCTCCGTCGTCCACATGGACCACCTGTACCCCGGCTGGGACGGGCTGTCCGAGGCGCCGGGGCTGCTCACCACCGAGGTGCTCGAGCCCCTCTCGCGGGGGGAGCGCGCGGCATACCGGATCTGGAGCTGGGTGCGCGAGGAGTGGGCGGGCACGCGCGACGTGCCGCCGTGCCGCTTCCTCGTCGTCGAGGGGTGCGGCTCGAGCGTCGGCCCCGCGCGGCCGTATGCGGCGCTCGCCGTCTTCGTCGACGCCGACGTCGCGCTGCGGCACCGTCGCGGCGTCGACCGCGACGGCCCGGCGTACGAGCCCCAGTGGCAGCGGTGGGCCGACCAGGAGACGGCGCTCTTCGGTGCCGACTCGACGAGGGCGCGCGCCGACCTCGTGCTCGACACATCTAGTCTCTGAGAGTGCTGCGCCGAGACCGCGTCCTCCGCCCCCTGCCGCCCGTCTGGGTCATGGCGGTGGCCCTCGTGGCCGTCGCCGCCAACCTGCGGGTGGCGATCACGAGCGTGCCGCCGCTCCTCGACGCCATCTCGGCCGACCTCGGCCTCAGCCACGCGGCGGCCGGCGCCCTGACGACGCTGCCGGTCCTTTGCATGGGCCTCTTCGCGCCGGTCGCGAGCCGCATCGCGCACCACACGGGCGCGGCCGGGGCGGTGCTGCTCGCGGTGCTCAGCATCCTCGCCGGCACGCTGAGCCGCTTCGCCGGTGGCCACGTCGTCGTGCTCTACGCCGGCACCTTCCTCTGCGGCGTGGGCATCGCCGTGGCGGGCACGCTGCTGCCGCGGCTCGTCAAGACCTACTTCCCGCCCGAGCGCACGGGCCTCGTGACCGGCCTCTACATGCTGGCGATGATGGGCGGCGCCGCGCTCAGCTCGGCCGTGGCCGTGCCGCTCGCCGACCGGCTCGGCAGCTGGCAGGCCTCGCTCGGGTCGTGGAGCGTGCTGGCGCTCGTCGGCGCCCTGGCCTGGGGCCCGTTCACGGTGCGCGCCAACCCGCACCACACGCCGGGCGAGGAGGGGCCCGGCCGGCTGCCGTGGCGCTCGTCGACGGCGTGGCTCGTGGCGGGCTACCTCGCCCTGCAGTCCTGGTGCTTCTACTCCGCCGTGACGTGGCTCGCGCCGACCTACGTCGAGCAGGGCTGGTCGCGCGCGTCGGCCGGCTACCTCGCCGCGGCCTTCAGCGGCGCGCAGATCGTCTCGGGCCTGCTCGGGCCCGTGCTGAGCGACCGCGCGAGCGACATGCGCCGGCTGCTCCTGCCGGCCGCGGTGCTCGGCGTCATCGGCTCCGTCGGCATCTGGCTCGCCCCGACGGCCGCCCCGTGGCTCTGGGCCGTCGTCACCGGCCTCGGCCAGGGTGCCGCGTTCTCGCTCGCGCTCGTGCTCCTCGTGCGCTACGCCCGCACCCCCGAGGCGAGCGGTCGCCTCACCGGCATGGCCTTCCTCATCTCCTACGGCATCGCGTCGGTGGGGCCACTCGCGATGGGCCTGCTCCGTGACGTTACCGGCGGGCTCTCGCCCGTGTGGGGCGTGCTCGCGGTGATCGGCGTCGTGCAGGCCCTCGTCCTGCTCCGCCTGCGGCCGGACCTCCGCCGCGTCGAGTAGGCCGGTGACGCCGGACCTCTGAAACAGAGCAATTCGGACGAAAGCGCATACAAGGGACGATTTTCCTGGGCACAATGCTCGCCGGACGTGCGAACCTGCCTAGGAGACGACGGATGCTGCCCCGCCCCACCCGATCCACCGCCCCCGCCCCGGGAGGCCACCGACGAGCGGCAGGGCGCACCCTCTCCGTGCTGCTCGCGCTCGCGATGATCGCCGGGGTGCCCGGTCTCGTCGGGGCACCGACGGCCACGGCCGCCGTCCCGGCCCCCGAAGGCGTCAGCCTCTCGGTCGTCGCCGGTCCCGTGCGCGGCGGCACGAGCGTCGACCTCTCCGGCCCCGGCGTCGGCGCGACGACGCGGGTCTGGTTCGGCGCCGCGAGCGTCACCGAAGTGACGCGGGTCTCGGCGACCCGCGTGCGCGTCAAGACCCCCGTGCACGCCGCCGCGCTCGTCAACGTCCGCGTCACGACCCCGGCGGGCACCTCGCCGCTCACGCTGCGCTCGACGTTCGCCTACGAGGCGGTCCCGTCGGTCACCGGCCTGTCGACCCGCACGTCGTCCACGGCGGGCCAGGCCACGGTGACGATCACCGGCTCCGGGCTCTACCGCGCGAGCTCCGTCCACTTCGGCACCACCCCGGCATCCGGCCTGACGCGCGTGTCGAGGACCCAGGTGCGCGTCACGGCCCCCGCCCACGCGGCCGGCGTCGTCGACGTGCGGGTCACCACTCCGGGTGGCACGTCGCCCGTCGTCGCCGCCGGACGCTTCAGGTATGCCGCTCCCGCGCAGCCTGCGCCGCTGACTCCCGTCGTCACCGGCCTGTCGACCCGCTCCGGCTCGACCGCCGGCGGCACCGTCGTCACGCTCACCGGCCAGCGCCTCACCGGCGCCACCCGCGTCCTCTTCGGCGCGACCACCGGCACCCGCCTCGTCCGCGTCTCCGCCACCCAGGTCCGCGTCACGAGCCCGCGCCACTCCGCCGGCACCGTCGACGTCCGCGTCACGACCTCCGCCGGCGGCAACTCCGCCGTCAGCACCCGCGCACGCTTCCTCTACGTCGCGCCCAAGCCCGTCCCGGCCCCGCTGCCCCCCGTCGTCACCGGCCTGTCGACCCGCTCCGGCTCGACCGCCGGCGGCACCGTCGTCACGCTCACCGGCCAGCGCCTCACCGGCGCCACCCGCGTCCTCTTCGGCGCGACCACCGGCACCCGCCTCGTCCGCGTCTCCGCCACCCAGGTCCGCGTCACAAGCCCGCGCCACTCCGCCGGCACCGTCGACGTCCGCGTCACGACCTCCGCCGGCGGCAACTCCGCCGTCAGCACCCGCGCCCGCTTCCTCTACGTCGCGCCCAAGCCGGTGCCGGTGCCCACCGCGCCGGTCGTGGCAGGGCTCGCCCCGTCGTCCGGCCCGGTCAAGGGCGGCACCGTCGTCACCGTCACGGGCGTGCGGCTCACCGGAGCGACGCGCGTCACCTTCGACGGCGTCGCCGCGACGAAGCTCGTCCGCGTCTCCGCCACCCGGGTGCGAGCCACCGCGCCGGCCCACGGCGCCGGCTCCGCCGACGTGCGCGTCACGACGCCGCACGGCACCTCCCCGGCCGTCGCCACCGGCCGATTCACCTACGTCGGCGCCCCGGTCGTCACCTCGCTCTCCGTCGTCGCGGGTCCCCTCGCGGGCGGATCCGTCGTCGTCATCGGCGGACGCGACCTCGCCGGCGCCACGTCGGTCACCTTCGGCTCGACCCGCGCCACCTTCACCGTCCTGTCGGCGACGAGCGTGCGCGCCACCGTGCCCGCCCACGCCGCCGGGCTCGTCAACGTCCACGTCGCCACCGCGTCGGGCAGCTCGAAGGGGTATGCCGCGAACGCGTACGCCTACGTCGAGACGCCGACCCTGACGTCCGTGTCGCCGACGGTCGGGTCCGCCACCGGCGGCACCGTCGTGACGCTGACCGGGACCGACCTCTCCCGGGCCTCCGAGGTCCGCTTCGGCGACACGCCGGCCCGGTCGGTCGTGCGCGTGTCGGCGACGACGGTGCGGGCGACGACGCCCGCCCACGACGCCGGTCCGGTCGACGTCCGGGTCGTGACGCCGGGCGGCACGTCGCCCGCCACCTCGCGGGCGCGCTTCCTCTTCGGCTTCCCGCCGGTCCTCAGGGCCATGTCGGCGACCGCGGGACCCGTGGCCGGCGGCACCGTCGTCACCCTGACCGGCGCCCACCTCGGCAACGCGACGCAGGTGCGCTTCGGCGGCTCCACCGCCACCGGGCTGACGCGGGTGTCGGACTCGACGATCCGGGTCACGACACCGGCGCACGCCGGGAGCACCGTCACCGTGACCGTCACGACGCCGAGCGGCACGAGCCCCGTCGGCCCCGCCACGCTCTTCCGCTACGTCGCCGTACCGGTCGTCGCCTCGCTCTCCGCGCCCGCCGGCCCGATCGCGGGCGGCACCGTCCTCGTCGTGCGCGGCTCGGGCCTCGCGCTCGCGACGCAGGTCGAGCTCGACGGCGCCGACGGCAGCGCCCTGACCGTCGTCTCCGACCGCGAGCTGCGGGTCACGACACCTGCGCACGCCGCGGGCCCGACCGCGCTCCGCGTCACGACGCCGGGCGGGGTCTCGGCCACCGGCCCGTCGGCCACGTTCGAGTACCAGCCGGTGCCGACCCTCCGCACGGTCTCGCCGGGCCTGGCACGCACCGACGGCGGCACCATCGTCACGGTGACCGGCACCGGGTTCACCCGCGTCTCGGCCGTCTCCTTCGGCGGCACCGACGCCCCGGCGGTGACGACGGTGTCGGACACGACGCTGCGCGTCACCCTGCCGGCGCACGCCGAGCAGGACGTCGACGTCCGCGTCACGACACCGGGCGGCACCTCGCCCGTCGTCGCAGCGGGCCGCTTCACCTTCCAGGACCCGCCCGCCGTCGCCGCGGTCTCCCCCGCATCGGGTCCGCTCGCCGGCGGCACCGTCGTCACCCTCCGCGGCACGTCGTTCACCGACGTCACGGGCGTCTGGTTCAACGGCGTCGCGGCTCAGTCGTTCACCCGCGTGTCGGCGACGACCCTGACGGCGGTCGCGCCGCCCCGTGTCGCCACCGGCGCGGTGCCCATGCGCGTCTCGACGCGAGCCGGCACCGTCGTCGAGTGGGATGCCTTCACCTTCGTCTCCGGCGCCACCCTCCGGACCGGTCAGGTGCTCTCGTCCGGCACCGCCCTGCGTTCACCCAACGGGGCCTACTTCGCGACGATGCAGCCCGACGGCAACCTCGTCATCACGACCGCCGCCGGGGCGCGCCGCTGGGCGAGCGGCTCGAAGGGTGCCCAGAGCCGCCTCGTGGTCGGAGCCGACGGCGACATCGACATCGTCCGCCCCGACCGCTCGGTCGCGTGGTCGAGCGGCACCTCGGGGTGGACCGGCGGCCTCGTCACCCTGACGAACGACGGAATCCTCCAGGTCCGCTCCGGCACGACGACCGTCTGGGACCACCGGGGCAACCGCTACGACCGGATGCTCCCCGGCCAGGTCCTCCGCGGCGGCGAGTCGATCGTCTCGGCCAACGGCGCCTACCGCCTCACGATGGGCACCGACGGCGGGCTCGAGCTGCGCTCGAGCACCGGCGCGCGCCAGTGGACGGCGTACACGAGCGGCGCGGGCAACTACGCCAAGATGCTGACGGGCGGCAACTTCGTCGTCCGCAACGCGAGCGGGACGACGATCTGGTCGACGCGCACCAGCACGCCGGGGTCGGTCATCCGCGTCCTCAACAACGCGAACGCCGCGGTCTACGGGCCATCGTCCGTCCTCTGGACCGCCGTCGGCGCGGCCGCCCCGTCGGGGTGGACGTGCTACTCCCGCGCGACGCAGGACTGCATCGAGCGCTTCGGCTACTACGGCCAGCGCGCCTGGAACTACCCCGTCGACGCGTGGGGCAACAACTGCACGAACTACTCGGCCTTCCGCCTCTCGCAGGACGGCGTCAGGAACCCGGGCAACCTCGGCAACGCGACGTCGTGGGACGACAACGCCCGCTCGAAGGGCTTCGCCGTCGACCAACGGCCCCGGGTCGGCGACATCGCGCAGTGGAACTCCAACCACGTCGCCTACGTCGACTGGGTCAGCTCCGACGGCGACCAGGTCGCCATCTCCGAGAGCGGCTACGGCGGCTACGTGCTCGGCAAGACCTACACCTCGATGAGCGGTCGCCGGATCATCAGCCGCGGCAGCTCCTCGTGGCCGTCGAACTTCATCCACTTCCGCTGACGACGGGGGCCCTTGTCGCGGGACCGGTCGGCTGGGACCCTGCCCGGGTGACCGAGACCGTCTACGAGGCCGTCGGCGGCCTGCCCGCCCTCGAGTCGCTGGCCCACGCCTGGCACGAACGCTGCATCGCCGATCCCGTGGTGGCACACGCCTTCTCGCACGGGCACCACCCCGACCACTCGCACCGCCTCGCCCTCTACTGGGCCGAGGCGCTCGGCGGGCCCCGGGACTACACCGAAACGATCGCGAGCGAGAGCGACGTCGTCCGGATGCACGCGGGCAACGGTGACCACCACGAGATGGACGAGCGCGCCGTCGACTGCTTCGCCGCGGCGGTGGACGACGTCGGGCTCACGGCCGACCCGGCGCTCGCCGCAGTCCTCGTCGCCTACTTCCGGTGGGCGACCGACCGCCTGGGGATCCACCACGACTCGGCGAGCGACGTCCCCGACGGCCTCGACGTCCCGCGCTGGTCGTGGGACGGGCTCGTCGACGGCGATGGCACCGCGGCGGCTCAGCCCCAGTAGTCGTCCATCGGCTCGACGCCGGACTCGTCGGAGGTGTCGGCGGCGACGGCCGAGCCGCGGCGCTCGGTCACCGTGAACCGTCCGCGGTAGAAGAGCATCGGGCGGCCCGACGAACCGTCGTCGAGGCCACGGACCCGACCGACGACGACGTCGTGGTCGCCGGCGACGTGCACCTGCTCGACGGTGCAGTGCACGCGGACCAGCGCGCCGGGCAGGCTCGGGCCGCCGGGCCCGGAGCGCTCCCAGTCGAGCCCGTCGAAGCGGGCCCCCGCGGCGGAGCCGAAACGCTGGACGACGTCGCGCTGGCCGTGGCCGAGCACGTTGACGGTGAAGACGCCCTGGTCGCGCATCCGGGGCCACGACCGGCCGCGGTGGTCGGCGCAGAAGAGCACGAGCGGCGGGTGGAGCGAGACCGAGGTGAACGACTGGCAGGCGAAGCCGACGGGCTCGCCCTCGGGCCCGAAGCCGGTGACGACGGTGACGCCCGTCGCGAAGTGCCCGAGGGCGTGGCGCATCCGCTCGGGGGTGGGCTCGGCGCCTGGTTCGGGGGTGGGCTCGCCGGTCACGTCCGTCACTGCGCCGACCGCCCCGGTTCCCCCGACTCCCCCGACCGCCCGGGCTCCGGCGACTCGCCGAAGGCCTGCACGAGCGCCGCGAGGCGCGAGGCCTCCCGGCCCGACACCGGCCCGTCGGCCTTCTGGATCGCCATGACCGCCATCGTGTCGCCCTCCTCGAGGTCGAGCGTCACCCAGGGCTCGCCGCCACCGAACTGGATGCCGACGATCTCGGGCCAGGTGAGCGTGCGGGTGACGACGAGGTTGCGCACGACGAGCCCCGACCGGCTCGGCACGGCCACGATCGAGGCGTAGCGCCACGCCGTCAGGGCCACGACCACCCCGAGGCCGAAGAACATGAGCCGGTCGCCGATGCCCCACCGGCCGCCCTCGCTGGGCATGAGCACGGCGATGATGCCGAAGACGAGCAGCGAGGACCACACGACGCCGAGCGCCACGGCGCGCCCGCGGCGCGGCCGGAACGGCGCCAGGGCAGCGGTGGCCGGCGGCGGCACGGGCGGGTCGGCGGTCACAAGCGGCAGGCGGCGATGTCGGTGACGAGGATCGCGCGGGCGCCGAGGTCGTAGAGCTCGTCCATGAGGCGGTTGCGGCCGATGCGCGGCACCATGGCGCGCACGGCGACCCAGGCCTCGTCCTGCATGGGCGAGACCGTCGGGGACTCGAGGCCCGGCGTCAGCGCGCACGCCTCGTCGACGAGGGCCCGGGGGCAGTCGTAGTCGAGCATGACGTAGGTACGGGCCGTGATGACGCCGGCGATGCGGCGCTGCAGCACCTCGACGGCCTGGTCCTCACCGGGGCGGTCGCCGCGGATGAGGACGGCCTCGGAGCGCAGGATCGGCTCGCCGAAGACCTCGAGGCCCTGCTGGCGCAGCGTCGTGCCGGTCTCGACGACGTCGGCGATGCAGTCGGCCACCCCGAGGGTGATGGCCGTCTCGACGGCGCCGTCGAGGCGCACCACCTCGGCCGAGAGGCCGCGCGCGCCGAGGTCGGCGCGCACGAGGCCGGCGTACGAGGTGGCGACCCGCTTGCCGGCGATCTCCTCGACCGTGCCGACGGTGCCGGGCCGGCCGGCATACCGGAACGTCGACGCACCGAAGCCCAGCGACATCACCTCGACCGCGGTGGACCCGGAGTCGAGGAGCAGGTCGCGGCCGGTGACGCCGGCGTCGACCGTGCCCGAGCCGACGTAGACCGCGATGTCCCGGGGGCGCAGGTAGAAGAACTCGACGTCGTTCTCGGCGTCGTTGACGACGAGCTCCTTGCTGTCGCGGCGGGTGCGGTAGCCCGCCTCACGCAGCAGCTCGACGGTCGCATCGGACAGGGAGCCCTTGTTGGGCACGGCGATTCGCAGCATGGATCGGGTCCTCAGAGGTGTGAGTAGACGTCGTCGAGCGAGATGCCCTTGGCGAGCATGAGGACCTGCAGGTGGTAGATCAGCTGGCTGATCTCCTCCGCTGCCTCGGCCTTCGACTCGTACTCGGCGGCCATCCACACCTCGGCGGCCTCCTCGACGATCTTCTTCCCGATCGCGTGCACCCCGGCGTCGAGCTGCGCGACGGTGCCCGACCCCTCGGGTCGCGTCTGCGCCTTCTCGGCCAGCTCGGCGTACAGCTGCTCAAAGCTCTTCACGATGCCCCAGCCTACGGGCCGGTGCGGGCTGCTCTCGACGCCGGTTCACGACGGGACCGCGGCGCGCAGCGCGGCGACCGTGGCGACCGCCGCCGTCGCGGCCTCGTGGCCCTTGTCCTCCGCCGAGCCGGGGAGCCCCGCGCGGTCGAGCGCCTGGGCCTCGTCGTCGCACGTGAGCACACCGAAGCCGATCGGCGTGGCCGTGCGCACCGACACCTCCGTGATGCCGGTCGTCGCCGCGTGGCAGACGTAGTCGAAGTGCGGGGTGCCGCCGCGGATCACGACGCCGAGGGCCACGAGCGCGTCGTAGCGCTGCGCGAGCGTCGCGCACGCGACGGAGAGCTCGAAGGTGCCGGGCACGCGCACCACGTCGACGCGCGCGACGTGGGCGTCCGCGAGCCCGCGCAGGGCGCCGTCGACGAGGCCGTCCATGACCTGCTGGTGCCAGCTGGCCGCGACGACCGCGACGCGCAGGCCGCTGCCGTCGGTCTCGATGGTGGGTGCGCCGTGCTTCATGCCGTCTCCTCGCCGTGCCGGTCACCAAGGACCGGGATGTCGTGACCGAGCTTCTGTCGCTTGGTCGTCAGGTACCGCTCGTTGTCGGACCCCACCGGCCCGTGCAGCCGCTCGACGGCGACGACGTCGATCCCGAGGCCGCGCAGCGCGGCGACCTTGGCGGGGTTGTTGGTCAGCAGCACGACCTGGCTCACGTCGAGGTCGTGCAGGATCGCGGCGCCCGCGGCGTACTCCCGCGCGTCGACCGGGAGCCCGAGCGCGGTCTGCGCGTCGACGGTGTCGGCACCGCCGTCCTGCTCGGCGTAGGCGCGCAGCTTGTCGACCAGCCCCACCCCGCGGCCCTCGTGGCCACCGAGGTAGACGACGACGCCGCCCTCCCGGCCCACCCGCGCGAGCGACGCCTGCAGCTGGGGGCCGCAGTCGCAGCGCAGCGACCCGAACGCGTCGCCGGTCAGGCACTCGGAGTGCAGCCGGGTCAGCACCGGCCCGGTGTCCGCCCGGCCCCGCAGACCCCGCGGGCTGACGAGCGCGACGTGCTCCTCTCCGGAGAGGGTGTCGCGGTAGCCGTGCGCGGTGAACGTGCCGTGCCCCGTGGGGATGCGGGTCGTGGCGAGGCGCTCGACGCGGTCGAGGCGCTGGCGCCAGTCGATGAGCTGCTCGATGGTGACGACCGGCAGGTCGAACTCCCGCCCGAGCTCGACGACCGCGTCGAGCCGCATCATCGTGCCGTCGTCGTGCACGAGCTCGCCGATGACGCCCACGGGTGAGAGGCCCGCGAGGCGGACGAGGTCGACGGCGGCCTCCGTGTGTCCCGGACGCGTCAGCACCCCGCCGTGGCGGGCCCGGAGCGGCAGCACGTGGCCCGGGCGGATGAGGTCGGCGGGCGTCGCGCCCGGGTCGGCAAGAACCTGCACGGTGCGCAGGCGGTCGGCGGCGCTGATGCCGGTCGTGACGCCCGACGCGGCGTCCACCGAGACGGTGTAGGCCGTGCGCAGCGGGTCGCGGTTCTCGGAGACCATGAGCGGCAGCGCGAGGTGGTCGGCGACCTCGTCGGGCATCGGCGCGCAGAGGTAGCCCGACGAGTGGCGGATCGTCCAGGCCATCCACTCCTCGGTCGCGGTCTGCGCCGCCAGCACGAGGTCGCCCTCGTTCTCGCGCCCCTCGTCGTCGAGGACGAGCACCGGCCGCCCGGCTCGGAGGGTTTCGAGGGCTGCCTCGATGGTCGACAGGGCGGTCATGAGAGGACCTCCGTGCGGTGGCTGAGCAGTCGTTCGACGTACTTCGCGATGACGTCGACCTCGAGGTTGACGACGTCACCGATCCCCTTGTGCCCCAGTGTGGTCAGCTCGAGCGTGGTCGGGATGAGCGAGACCCCGAACGCGTCGTCCCCGACGTGCGACACCGTGAGCGAGACGCCGTCGACGGTGATCGAGCCCTTCTCGACGACGTATGCCGCGAGGCCCGTCGGGAGCGTGAAGTCGACGGTCTCCCAGCGGTCCCCCGGCGTGCGTCCCGTGATGGTCGCGGTGCCGTCGACGTGGCCCTGCACGACGTGGCCGCCGAAGCGCCCGTCGGCCCGCATCGCCCGCTCGAGGTTGACGCGGTCGCCCGCGGCGAGCGTCCCGAGGCTGCTGCGCCGGAGCGTCTCGGCCATGACGTCGACGGCGAAGCCCGACGCGTCGTGCGCCGTCACGGTGAGGCACACGCCGTTGACGGCGATCGAGGCCCCGTGGGTGGCGTCGGCGACGACGAGCGGGCCGTCGATGCGCAGGACGGCCGACTCGGGGCCGTGCTCGACCGCGACGACGGTGCCGAGCTCCTCGACGATTCCGGTGAACATGGCTCTCTCCTCAGGCTTTCGCTGGTGCTGGTGCTGGTGTGGACGCGGTGGTGTCGGCGACGGTGGCGGTACCGGTGGCGGAGGGTGTGACGGGCGACGGCGGCGCCACGGCGTGGATGCGCACGGCGCCCCCGACGACCGCCGCGTCGGCGAGCTCGAGCCGCCTGGCGTCCGCGAGCGTGCCGATGCCGAGGTCGTCGACGGCCGCACGACCGGCCCCGAGCAGGGTGGGGGCGACGTAGGCGTAGACGTCGTCGACCAGGCCGGCGCGCAGGAAGGCCGCGGCGAGCGTCGGGCCGCCCTCCAGCCAGACGTCGCGGACTCCCCTGTGCCACAGCCGGTCGAGCGCCTCGCCGGGATTGCGGGTGGTGAGGCGGACGACGGTGCCGGCTGCGTCGTCGACGCGCGCGCCGGCGGGCACTTCGCGCAGCCCCATCACCGCGCGGAGGGGCTGGCGCGGGGCGAGCGACCCGTCCGGCAGCCGGACGGTGAGCCGCGGGTCGTCCGCGAGGACGGTGCCGGTGCCGACGAGCACCGCGTCGCGCGTGGCGCGCAGCCGGTGCACGTCGGCCCGCGCCACCTCGTCGGTGATCCACTGGCTCGTGCCGTCGGCGGCGGCGCTCCGACCGTCGAGGGTCGTCGCCAGCTTCCACGTGACGAGCGGGCGCCCGAGGGCGACGGTGCGGGCCCAGCGGTCGTTGAGGGCGCCGGCCTCGTCGGCCAGCACCCCGCCCGTCACGTGCAGCCCGGCCGCGTGCAACCGCTCGGCACCACCGGCGGCGTCGGGGTTCGGGTCCGACTGGGCGAAGACGACCCGGGCGACGCCGGCCTCGACGAGGGCGTCGGCGCACGGGCCGGTGCGCCCCCGGTGCGAGCAGGGTTCCAGCGTGACGTAGGCCGTGGCTCCGCGGGCGGCGAGGCCGGCCGCGCCCAGGGCCTCGGCCTCGGCGTGCGGTGTGCCGGCGCCCCGGTGGAAGCCCTCCCCCACGACGGTGCCGTCGGGGGCTACGACGACACAGCCGACGCGCGGGTTGGGGTCGGGCCACGGCCCGGCCGCGGCGAGCTGGAGCGCTCGCCGCATCCAGGCCGACGCTGACGTGTCGCCCACGGTCAGCTCGACGCCCGCACGAGCTCGGGCTCGACGTCGGGCCGCTCGGCCCGGGTCACCTTGACCCACTGGGTGAAGCCGTAGAGGACGAACAGGCCGTAGAAGGTGTAGAGCACCCCGGTCGGCACGTAGTCCGTGGCGAAGGCGAACGGCACCCCGACGAGGTCGACGGCGATCCAGGCGAGCCAGAACTCGTTCCAGCCGCGGGCCATCGCGTAGGTGGCGACGATGGAGCCGACGAAGATCCACGCGTCGCACCAGTAGAACCACCACTCGGGCGTGAAGAACGGGTTCGGCGACAGGTTCCAGAGCCAGACGAAGGCCTGGTGCACGACGACAGTCCCGACGAGCCAGAAGGCGACGACGGCGACGCGCTCGCGGGTGCTGGCCCAGCGCGGCGTGATGGCGACCCCGCTCGCGTCGTCGGCGTGGTTGAGCCGGCGCACCTGCGACCACCGCCACCAGCCGTAGATGCTCGTGATGATGAAGAAGACCTGGCGCCCGGCCTGGCCGAAGAGCGGGATGCGCTCGTCGGCACCGAAGACCGCGCCGAGGTAGACGAAGAAGAGCATGACGTTCGCGAGGATGCCCACGGGCCAGGCCCACACCCAGCGGCGCATGCCGAGGTAGGCGGACGCGAGCCCGATGAGCACGCCGACGAGCTCGAGCCAGTGCAGCTGGTAGGGCCCGATGGGGATCGTCGCGTCGATGGCCTGCTGGAAGACGTTCTTCGCCTGGTCGGCCAGAGCTGGAGCCTGCATGTGGTGGTCGTCCTTGGATGGTTCGTCGTGGGTCGGACGAACTCCGGGGGTACTCCACACGCCCACGTGGTCCGGAACCGGTCGACAGGCAACGCCGACGGCCCAGGCCACGACGGCCTGTCTCGTGCTGCCTCCCATCCGGACTTTCACCGTCGGTCCTGGAGTTCCACCAGGTCAACCGGTCGCTGGAGGCGATCGGGTCGCGGACTGTCACCGCCGGCTCGGAATTACACCGACCCCGGAGCACGTAGGGCCAGTATGCACCCGACCGCCCGCCGCCTGCATGCCACGGCCACGTGACGACCCCCACCAGGTGCTCGTCCTCACCGTGATCGCGAGCAGGCTCGGCTGCCACCGGAGGAGGTGTCGGTGCACATCCCTACCCTGGAGCCATGACCCTCGAGCGCGTCCAGCGGTTGTACGTGGAGGTCAACGGCAGGCACCCGATGAGTGCGGCCGACGACGCCTACGTACGCCGGCACTTCGTCCCGGTCCCGGCCACGGGCGAGCACTCGCGTGACGAGCTGCTCACCCGGATGGCTCGCCGCGAGCTCCCACTCCCCTCCTACCTGCTCTCGGACGGCACTCCGATGGTGCATCCCGACTACCTCGAGCCCCTGCGCCGGGCAGGTTCGTTCGGAGGCCTCAAGGCGTGGTTCGTCGGCCACTGGTCCGAGGGCGAGCAAGACGTCGCCGAGGGCGAGTGGACGCACGGGTACCTGTCCGGCCAGTACGTCTGCCTGTGGTCCGTGACCCCCGAGACCATCAAGGCCAAGACCGAGGCCATCGAGTCCATCCAGGCCGAGATCGCCGCCCTGGGGCGGGGACGAGGGTCGCGGTCCCGCCTCGCTGCGGCCGTGGACCGCCTCGACGCCCTCGAACCTCCGTTCACGGGCTACGACGAGGCCCGCTTCGGGGGCCCGACCTCGCGCCAGGTGTGGATCGACGAGGTCCGCGCCACCCATTTGTCCGCGGCGAGGGTCCGCTGACCACGGACGACGCGCTCAGCGCCCCTCGCGGAGGTAGGCCTCGAGGGCGCTCCGGTCCTGGCCGAGTCGCTTGACGTCGTAGCCGAGCGCCCGTGTGGCGTCCGCTGCGGAGAGGGTGAAGGTCGTCCCGTCCGCCTCGACCCGGACGCGGCCGAGGTTGCCGATGGTGCCGAGCAGCAGGGTGGCGGGGCGCGTGAGCTCGGTGGGGTCCGCGTGCACGCCGTCGGCATACCGGATCGTCACGCCGTAGGGACGGGCGCTCGTCTGGAGCTCGAGGGTGGGCCGGCCGGGGGCCGCGAGGCCGACGTCGGCGACGAGCGCGATGACCTTGCTGTTGTCGCCGACGTGCTTGCTGCGGTCGACCCAGAGGGTGTCGGCCAGCTGTCCCGTCGAGGTGGGTGTCGCAGCGACCGGGTGGGGTCCGTCGCCGTCGGCGCCGTCGGTGCCGGAGCAGGCCCCGAGGGCCGTGGCGACCACGCCCAGGACGACGAGGCGCAGGAGGCGCGGTGGCAGCTGGCGTCGTGGCAGCGGGTGGAATGGCATGGGCTCCCCTGGTGTCGAGTACGTCGTGGACGCCCCTGCGCCGCTGACGGTTCCACACCCTCGCACAGGGGCGACCCGCACGCCCGCGAACGCGCCGATCCAGGGGGCTGGCGTCAGTGGCGGTGTCGGGAGGCGAGGGACCGCAGCTCGTCGACCGCGGCGGCTGCGTCCTCCGCGCCGTAGACCGCGGAGCCGGCCACGAAGACGTCCGCACCGGCCTCGGCGCACGCCTCGATGGTGTCGGCGCTGACGCCGCCGTCGACCTGGATCCAGATCTCGCCGCCGTGCCGCTTCACCGCCTCGCGGACCTGACGCACCTTGGGCATCTGGTCGGCCATGAACGACTGGCCGCCGAAACCCGGCTCGACGGTCATCACGAGCACCATGTCGAGCTCGGGCAGCAGGTCGGCGTACGGCGCGAAGTCGGTGCCGGGCTTGATGGCCATCGACGCGCGGGAACCGGCGGCGCGCAGGGCCCGGGCGAGGGCGCGGGGGTCGCGGGCCGCCTCGACGTGGAAGGTCACCGACTGGCAGCCGGCCTCCGCGTACTGCGGCGCCCAGCGGTCGGGGTCCTCGATCATCAGGTGCGCGTCGATCGGGACGGGGCTGACCTTGAGCAGGGCCTCCACGACCGGCAGGCCGAGGGTCAGGTTGGGCACGAAGTGCGCGTCCATGACGTCGACGTGGGCCCAGTCGGCGTTGGCGATGCGGCCCAGCTCCGACTCGAGGTTCGCGAAGTCGGCGGAGAGGATGCTCGGTGAGATCTGCACGCCGTCAGCCTAGGGCCGCTGCCCTCGAGGCCCGGCGGGGGCCGGCGACCTAGTGCTTGCGCAGGAGGGCGAAGAACATCGCGTCCGTGCCGTGCACGTGCGGCCACAGCTGCACGTAGGGACCGTCACCGAGCCCCTCGAGCTCGTGACCTGCGGCGTCGACGAACCAGGGGCGCGCGTCGACGACCTCGACGTCGTCGCGCTGCTTGAGCAGGTCGGCCACGACGAACCGGGTCTCGTTGAGGTGAGGGCTGCACGTGGCGTAGCCGACGAGGCCACCCGACGCCGTGGCGTCGACGGCGGAGGCCAGCAGCTCGCGCTGCAGCCCGGCGAGCGCGGCGACGTCGCCGGCGCTCCGGCGCCAGCGCGCCTCGGGTCGCCGACGGAGCGCGCCGAGGCCGGTGCAGGGCGCGTCGACGAGCACCCGGCTGAAGCCGCCCGGCTCCACCTCGCCGAGGTCGCGGCCGTCGCCGTGGCGCACCTTGAGGCTGACGTCCTCCTCGCGGGCCACGACGCGCGCCGCCGCGAGCGTCTGCCACACGAGGTCGGCACGGTGCTCGCTGATCTCGTTGGCCACGAACGGGATCCGTCGCTCGATGGCGAGAGAGGCGAGCAGGCCCGCCTTGCCGCCAGGGCCCGCGCAGAGGTCGAGCCACCGCTCGTCGGTGGCCGCCTGACCCTGCGCGTCGGCTGCCGCGAGGGCGAGCACGAGCAGCTGCGAGCCCTCGTCCTGCACGGCCGCCCGACCGTCACGCACGGCCGCGATGGCGCCGGGGTCGCCCTCGGGAAGCGTCGCGCCGACAGGGCTCAGGCCGGACCGCTCGGCGCCGGCGTCCTCGAGCTCGTCGAGCGTGGTGAGTCCCGGCCGCGCGACGAGCGAGACCTTCGCCGGGGCGTTGTCGCTCTCGAGCAGCGCGGTCAGCGAGGCCTCCACGTCGTCGGCCGACGCCGTGCCGTGGCCGATGAGGGCGGCCCGGAGGGCCTTGGCGATCCACACCGGGTGCGACGTGCGCGCCGCGAGCCGCTCGACCGGGTCGGCGATGCCCTCGGTGACGAGCTCGACCCACGCGTCGGCGTCGCGTTCGCTGACGCGCCGCATGACGGCGTTGACGAAGCCGGCCGCGCCGGCGCCGTTGACCTGGCGCGCCAGCGCGACGGTCTCGTCGACGGCGGCGTGGCTGGGCACCCGCATCCCGAGCAGCTGGTGCGTTCCCAGGCGGAGCGTGTCGAGCACGTTGGCGTCGATCTTCTCGACGGGGCGACCGGCTGCGACGGCGATCACGCGGTCGTAGAGCCCGGAGAGGCGGGTGGCGCCGTAGACGAGCTCCGTCGCGAAGCCGGCGTCGCGGCCGCTGATCTTCTTGTCGCGCAACAGCTTCGGCAGCACGAGGTTGGCGTATCCACCGTCGGCGACGTCGCGCATCGCCGTGTAGGCGGCGAGGCGCGCGGGGTCGGTGCGGCGCGCCCGCTCCGAGGGCCGCTGGTCGGAGCGGTGCCGGGCCGACCGCTCCCGCGCCGGCGGCCGCTGACGTTCTCCGCGTCGCCCGTCACTCATCGCCGACCCGTTCTCCCTCGCTGATGCGGATGCCGCGCGCCCAGTCGGCCGCGGCCATCGCCTTCTTGCCGTGCGCCTGCACGGTGCCGAGGCGCACCGGCACGGTGCCCGTGCCCACGAGCACGGCGCGCTTGGTGACGTGCAGCTCCCCCGGCGCGAGCGCGCCATCACCGTCGTCGAAACCACCGTCGTCGAAGCCACCGTCGGCCCTCACCACGGCCACCGGCGACACCTTGAGCCGCTCGCCGCGGAACGTCGTCCACGCCCCGGGCGCCGGCGTGCAGCCGCGCACCCGTCGGTCGACGGCCGAGGCCGGGTGCCGCCAGTCGATGCGCGCGTCGTCGACCTCGATCTTCGGGGCGAGCGACACCCCCTCGGCCGGCTGCGGCCGTGCGACGAGCTCGCCGGCCTCGAGGCCGTCGAGCGTCGCGACGAGCAGCCCCGCGCCGGCCGTGGCGAGGCGTCCCAGGAGGTCGCCCGCGGTGTCGGTCGCACGGATCGTCTCCGTCATCACCCCGAGCACGGGGCCGGTGTCGAGGCCGCGCTCGAGCAGGAAGGTCGAGGCGCCGGTGACCTCGTCGCCGGCCATGATCGCGTGCTGCACGGGCGCGGCGCCCCGCCAGGCCGGCAGGAGCGAGAAGTGCAGGTTGACCCACCCGAGGCGGGGGATCTCGAGCGCCTCGGGTGGCACGAGGTTGCCGTAGGCCACGACGGGGCAGGCGTCCGGGGCCAGGGCGCGCAGCGCGTCGAGGAACTCCGGCTCCCGCACGCGGGCCGGCGTCAGCACGGGGACGCCGAGCTCCTCGGCGCGCCGGCGCACGGGCGAGGCCTCGAGGCGACGCCCCCGCCCGGACGGCGCGTCCGGGCGGGTGACGACACCGACGAGCTCGTGGCTCGAGGAGGCGACCGCGTCGAGGCTCGGCACCGCGGCCTCGGGGGTGCCCGCGAAGACGACCCTCATCTCACATCGCCCGGCCGAAGGTGGAGTGCGGGCTGATCCGCACCTCCGGCGGGTTGTCGGCGAACCACTCGGCCTCGCGGATCGCCCGCATCGCGGCGCGGCGCGCCTCGGGGTCGAGGCGGTCGACGAAGAGGATGCCGTCGAGGTGGTCGGTCTCGTGCTGCACGCAGCGCGCGAGCAGCTGCGTGCCCTCGAGCACGACCGGCTCACCGAACATGTTCTGCCCCCTGGCGACGACGTGCAGCGAGCGCTTCGTGTCGAACGCCAGCCCGGGGATCGACAGGCACCCCTCCGGGCCGTCCTGCTCCTCGTCGGAGAGGTCGAGGAGCGGGTTGACGAGGTGGCCGAGCACGCCGTCGACCCAGTAGGTGAAGACCCGGAGGCCGACCCCGATCTGCGGCGCCGCGAGGCCCGCACCCGGCGCGTCGAGCATGGTGTCCTCGAGGTCCTTGACGAGGACGCGCAGCTGCTTGTCGAAGTCGACGACCTCGGCGGCCGCGGTGCGCAGGACCGGGTCACCGAAGAGTCGGATGTCCTGGATCGACACGGATCTCCTGGGGACGGACGGGGACGAACGGGATTCGACCGACAGTCTAGGGCCGCGCCGTGGACTCGGCGCCCGCGCTCCCGGCGGCCGCCTCGCCCGCGGGGTCCACCGCGGGGTCGACCGCGGGATCCTCGACCGACCGGCCGAGGTCGCGCACCGACCGCGACGCCAGCGCGCTGAGCGCGACGAGGACGTAGACCGCGGCGCTGACGAGCACGAGCGTCTCGATGTCGACGGACGTCGCGAGCCAGCCGTAGAGGAAGGTGCCGATGGGCATCGCCACGAAGGAGCCGAGCGCGTCGTAGCTCGACACCCGCGAGAGCACGGCCACCGGGATGTGCTCGTGCAGGGCGGTGCTCCAGCCGACGCCGAAGACCTCGACGGCCGCCCCCGCGAGCAGGAAGCCGACAGCCACCGGCACGAGCGCGGGCGCCGCCCCGAGCAGCACCATCGGCACCGCGAGCACGCCCATCGCGAGCATGCCGGCCCGGAGCGGGTGGGCGAGGCGCAGCCGCAGCATGACGAGCGTCATGAGCACGGTGCCGAGCGCCTCGGCGCTGAGCACGAGCCCCCAGCCGGCCTCACCGATGGCCTCGGTGGAGCTCGCGATGAGCGGTCCGAGCACCCCCACGACACCGACGTGGATCGCGTTCATGACGCCGAAGACGAGCACGACGACCCAGAGCCACTCGCGGCTCGTGAACTCGGTCCACCCCTCGCGCAGCTCCGCGACCATCGAGTGCCGCGCCTCGGCGCCCTCCTGGCGCCGGGGCAGCCCGACGCGGGCGAGGCAGACGATGGCGACGGCATACGTGAGCGCGTCGACCGCGAGCGCCCAGCCCGGACCGACCCCGACGACGAGCAGCCCGGCGACGGCCGGCCCGACGATGGCGAGCCCGCTGCGGCTGAACGACAGCAGGGCGTTGGCCTGCTGGAGCCGGCGGCGGTCGACGACGAGCGGGACGACACCCATCATCGCCGGCATCGTGAAGGCCGACACCGCGCCGTTGACGCCCTCGATGACCGTCAGCTGGGTCAGCGTCGCGTGCCCGCTGATGATGAGGCCGGCCGCGAGCGCCTGGGTGACGCCGGTGAGCACGTGCGAGACCTGGAGCACGACGATGCGCGAGAACCGGTCGGCCACCACCCCGCCGACGAGCAGGAACACGACCATCGTCAGCGTGCGCACCCCGAGCACCTGCGCGAGCGCGCCCGCCGACTGGTCGATGTGCAGCACCGCGAAGGCGAGCGCGACGGGCACCATGACCGAGCCCGCGGTCGAGACCGTGCGGGCCGTGAAGTACCACGCGAAGCGACGGTCGCCGAGCGCCCCGAGCGACTCGCGGGGCCTCACCGCGCACCCCCGCCCGAGCCGCCGCTCGTCGCGCCGGAGCCGGGGTCCATGCGGAACGCCGCGACGGAGAGGTTGGCGCGCACCGTCCCTTCCGTACGCGGGGGGCGGGCGCTCGCGTGCAGCAGCCGGCTCGCCTCGCTGACGAGGTCGAACACGCGCTCCCACGCCTCCGGCTCGACCCAGAGCTCCGCGTCGGTGAAGAGTGCCTTCGCACGTCCCGGCCGCCGCTCGCGCTCGGCGTAGCGGCGAGGGATGGCTTCGGCGAGCACGCGTGCGTAGGCGAGGCTCTCGTCGTCGCTCGAGGGCCGGTCACCGCTCGGACGCTCGGCGTCCCAGACGTGTCGGTACTTCTTGGCCTTCCCGCCCCGGACGCTCTCCTCCCCCGCGACCTCGAGGAGCCCGGCCGCGTGCAGCAGCCGCAGGTGGTAGCTCGCGTTGGCCTGCGTCACGTCGAGCTCACGGGCGACCTCCGCGGCGCTCAGCTCGGCGCCCGTCAGCAGCGAGAGCATCTGCAGGCGCAACGGGTGGGCCGTCGCACGCAGCTCGCTGATCCGCTCTTCTCCCAAAGACATGTTTGGGAGTATGCCGTCACCTCCCGACGACCGTCAAGCACTTCTTTGGAGGTTCGGTCAGGACTGGCTGTAGGCGAGGTGCACGACGCCGCTGTCGTAGGCCTCGGTCTCGGCCAGCCGCAGCCCACCGACGCGCTCGGACGTGAAGAGCCGCTCGCCCGAGCCGAGCACGACGGGGAAGACGAAGAGGTGCAGGCCGTCGACGAGCCCGTCGCGCAGCAGGGCGCGCACGAGCGTGCCGCTGCCGCTGACGTAGAGCGAGCCCTCCACCTCGTCGCGCAGCGCGGCGATGCGCTCGGGGTCGTAGCCGCCGATGGCCCGGGAGTTGTTCCAGTCGGGGTCGCGCAGCGTCGTCGAGACGACGTTCTTGCGGGCGCCGTTGAAGAACGTCGCGCCCGGGTCGTCGTCGTCCGCCCGCGAGGACCACGCCGGGGCGAACATCTCGTAGGTGCGGCGGCCGAGCAGCAGCTCCGAGCCCGGCTCGGTCAGGCGACCGATCGCCGCACCCATGAGCGGGTCGAAGGGGAAGTCCGCGGTCCAGCTCGGTTCCTCGAAGACCCCGTCGAGCGAGATGAACTCGTGCACCTCGATGCGTCCCACAGCGTGCCTCCCCGTCGGGCCGGCCCGGTGCACGTCGCACCGGGAGTGACCGGTGCGGTCATCCTGCCTCAGTCCGCCGACACCCGCTCGGCCTCGAACGTGAAGCCCTGGGCTCGGAGGCGCTCGACGAGGGCGTCGCCGAGCGCCGTCGCCGGCGTGCCGACACCGGCCCGCAGCGGCAGCCCGTCGTCGGCCGCCAGCGCGAGCACCGTCTGCCCGAGCATGACGGCGGTGCCCCCGTAGCCAGGGTCGAGGTCGGCGCCGACCCGCGTGCGGTAGCGGGCACCCGTCGTCGTCGTGGCCCGGACGTCGAGGCGGAAGCGACCGGCGGCCTGGGTCTGGGGCGACGGCCCCTCCCCCGGCTTCGGCAGGAACCGGTCGAGCACCGCGCGGGTCGGGGCGAAGGACAGCCCGGCGAGCACGCCGCCGAGGCCGATCGCCATGCCACCGGCCAGGACCGGCGACATCGGCCCGGAGCCGAAGTCCGTGACCTCCCGGTAGCGCAGCCCGCGCCCGTAGGACCAGTCGGTGATCGCGTTCGACAGCCGCACGATGCGGGTGTTGTAGGAGGCCATGACGAATGGGCCGGTCCAGCGCCCCGTCGCCGGGTCGCGGTCGACTGGCACCGACCGGCGCACCCGCTCGAGCAGCCCGCGGGCCGGGGCGCGCCCCGACGACGGCTCCTCCGACCGGCGGGGGCTGAGGCCGTAGGGGTCGCCGATGACGCGGCGGGCCGCCGCGTCGGACCGAGCCGCGATGGCCTGCTGCCGCCCGGAGTCGATGGTGCCGCCCGAGATGCCGCCCTTGAGCGAGCGCACGAGCAGCGTCGTGTCGGTGAGCGTGCCCTCGTCGTCGGCCGCCGCGCGGTGCGCCGTCGTCAGCACGCCGAGGTCGGAGGGGATCGAGTCGAACCCGCAGCTGTGCACGATAGCGGCACCCGACCCACGGGCGAGCGCGTCGAGCTCGTCCAGCGACCACCGGACGAAAAGCACCTCACCGGTGAGGTCGGCGTAGTGCGTGCCGGCCTCGGCGCAGGCACGGGCGACGTGCTTGCCGTGCACGGCATACGGCCCCACCGTCGTGGCGAGCACCCGGGTGCGCTCGGCGAGCGCCCGCAGGCCCGCGGCGTCGCTCGCGTCGACCGTCACGACCTCCCAGCCGGCGGCGGCGCGACCGAGCTCGACGCGCAGCGCCTCGAGCTTCTCGCGGGACCGGCCGGCGAGGGCCACCCGCAGCTCGGGACCGGCCTGCGCGGCGACGTGAGCGGCCGTCAGGGCACCGACGAACCCGGAGGCGCCGTAGAGGACGATGTCGAGGTCTCGTTCAGCCATGCCGCCACTCTGTCACGGGCCGGTCCGCGACCCGGCCTCAGAAGGTGTCGAGCGGGTCGACGCGCACCGCGACGGCGGCCGGCTCCTTGCGTGCCGACCGGAACGCCTTGAGCGCGATGAGCGCCCGCGTCAGCTCGAGGGTGCCCTCGGGCGGCACGCGGACGAGCACGTGGTGGTCGGCCGGCGCGCGCTCGCCGTCCGGGTCGGGCTGCCCACCGCGCCGCGGCTGCGTGCCGGGCTGCGAGAGCGGCACCGGACCGAGCACCTGGGCGTGGGCGGGCAGGTCGGCCTGCCCGAGCGCCTCCTCGAGGGCACGTCGCCCCCCGGTCAGCTGGGCCACCCGGACCGCCGGGGGCAGCCCGAGCTCGCGGCGCTCGAGCAGCTCACGCTCGGCGAGCCAGGCGGGGTCCCACCGCACGAGCGCCTCGACGGCCGGCAGCGCGACGGCCTCGGGCGCACCGCACAGCACGACCGCCCGGCCCTGGCGCGCCAGCGCGGCCGCTGACATCCACCGGCGCAGCGCCTCGATCGGGGCGTCGAGCACCGGCAGGTCGAGGCTGGCCCAGGCGTCGAGCAGCAGCACGCCCGTGTAGCCGCCCTCCGCCACCGGCTCGGCGCCCGGCGTCGCGATGACGAGCGCCGGCTCACGGCCCACCGTGGCGAGCACCTCCCCGGACCCCGAGGTGTGCACCGGCACGCCGGGCAGGGCGCGGCCGATCTCCTCGGCCGTGCGGCGCGCACCGGTGATCGACGAGCGGAGCCGGCGCGAGCCGCAGTGGCCGCACTCGAAGCCGTGGGCCGACAGGGCGAGGCCGCACCACCGGCACGTCGGGGCCGCGCCGGACGCGCCGAGCGCGACCGGTCCCTGGCAGCGCGTGCACCGCACCGGGGTGCGGCACTCGGCGCAGCTGAGCGAGGGGAGGTAGCCGCGCCGGGGCACCTGGACGAGCACCGGCCCGTCGACGAGGGCGTCCTTGGCCACGCGCCACGCGCGGGAGGGCAGGTGTGCCCGGGCGGCCGGGCCGTCGCGCTCCTCGTCGACGCCCTCGCCGGCGATCGTGACCCGGGGCGCGGCCGCGCGCAGGGTCGGCCCGTCTGCCTCGACGGGCACGAGGGCGCCGGACTCGACACCGACCTGCACGCGCAGGCTGCGGGCGAAGCCGCCGGCGAGCAGGGCCGCGCCGGTCGCCTCGGCGCGCAGTCCGAGCACGACGCCGACGTGGTGGTAGGGGGCCCGCGGCTCGGCGAGCAGGTCGTCGCCGTCGTCCCACCACGCGACGAGCCCGAGGTCGCGCACCGGGGCGAAGGCCGCGGCGCGGGTGCCGATGACGACGTCGACGTGGCCGCGCAGCACCTTGAGCCACGCCGTGTAGCGCGCCTGCGGGCCCTGGTCGGCCGTGAGCCGCACGTGGCGCCCCTTGCCGAGCAGGCCGGTCAGGGCGGCGTCGAGGCGGTCGACGTCGCGGTGGTCGGGCACGACGACGAGCGCGCCGCGTCCTGCGGCCTGGGCGGTGGCGACGGCCACGGCGATGGCCTCGGGCCAGTCGGCGTCGGGCGCGCGCCCCGGCAGCGCCGCCCACGCGGCGGCCGGGCCCTCACCCGCCGTGACGCGGCGCAGCCACGCCGGACCGGCCGGGTAGGCCGCCCAGGGCCCGGGGTCGGGCGTCGTGACCTCCTCGCGGGGTGGGGCCTCGGAGGCGAGGTTGCGCTCGGCCGTCGCGTGGCGCTTCGGCACGGCGAGGCGCAGCACGTCGCTCAGCGTGCCGGCATACCGGTCGGCGACGGCGCGGCAGAGCGCGAGCACCTCGGCGGTCAGCACCGGTTCGGGGCTGACCACGCGGCGCAGCGGGGTCAGCCGGCCGTCGTGCTCGGGCGCCTCGCGCCGCTCGACGACGAAGCCGTCGAGCTCGCGCCCGGAGAACCGCACCCGCACCCGGGCGCCCGGAACGGCGTCGTCGGCCAGCTCGCCCGGAACCGCGTACTCGAAGACGCGGTCGAGGTGCGCGAGCGGGGTCTCCACGACGACGGCAGCGACCGGCCGCCCGGCCGGTCGCTGCGTCGTCGTCGTGCTCTGCTCGCCCACGGGGGCGAATCTAGCCTCAGCCGGAGACGGCCGAGCGCAGGGCCTCCACGCGGTCGGTGCGCTCCCACGTGAACGGGTGCTCGACGCCCTCGGCGCTCGTGCGGCCGAAGTGGCCGTAGGCGGCCGTCGGGCGGTAGATCGGGCGGAGCAGGTCGAGGGCGTCGACGATCGCGGCCGGGCGCAGGTCGAAGACGTCGCCGATGGCCTGCTGGATCTTGTCGACGGGCACGGTCTCGGTGCCGAAGGTCTCGACGTAGAGGCCGACGGGCTGCGCCTTGCCGATGGCGTAGGCGATCTGGACCTCGCAGCGACGGGCCAGCCCGGCCGCCACGATGTTCTTGGCCACCCAGCGCATCGCGTAGGCGCCGGAGCGGTCGACCTTGCTCGGGTCCTTGCCGGAGAAGGCGCCGCCGCCGTGGCGGGCCATGCCGCCGTAGGTGTCGACGATGATCTTGCGGCCGGTGAGGCCGGCGTCGCCCATCGGGCCGCCGATCTCGAAGCGGCCGGTGGGGTTGATGAGCGCGCGGTAGCCGCTGATGTCGAGGTCGGTGCCGCTCTCGCGCAGCTCCGCGAGCACGGGGTCGATGACGTGCTGGCGGATGTCGGGCTCGAGCATGCCCTCGAGCGAGACGTCGGGCGCGTGCTGGGTCGAGAGCACGACGGTGTCGAGCGCGACGGCGCGGTCGCCCTCGTAGGAGATCGTGACCTGCGTCTTGCCGTCGGGGCGCAGGTAGGCCAGCTGCTCGTTCTTGCGCACCTGCGTCAGACGCTCGGAGAGGCGGTGCGCGAGGTGGATCGGCAGCGGCATGAGCTCGGCCGTGTCGTCGCACGCGTAGCCGAACATCAGGCCCTGGTCGCCGGCGCCCTGCTTGTCGAGCAGGTCGTCGACGTCGCCCGAACGGTGCTCGTGGGCGGTGTCGACGCCCTGGGCGATGTCGGGCGACTGGGCGCCGATCGAGATCGAGACGCCACAGGTGCGCCCGTCGAAGCCCTTCTGGGAGCCGTCGTAGCCGACCTCGAGGATCGTCTCGCGCACGATGCGCGGGATCTCCACGTATGCCGTCGTCGACACCTCGCCCGCGACGTGGACGAGACCGGTCGTGACCATCGTCTCGACGGCGACGCGCGCCTGCGGGTCCTCCGCGAGGAGGGCGTCGAGGATGGAGTCGCTGATCTGGTCGCAGATCTTGTCCGGGTGTCCCTCGGTGACGGACTCGGACGTGAACAGGCGTGCGGACACGTGCTCTCCCTAGCTTCGGTGCGGGGTGGGTGCGTGGTGGCTGGGTGTGGTTCGGTGGCCGGGCGCCGGTGGATGGCTCGGCGGCGGGTCACGTCGCTGCGCGAGTCTAGTGCTCAGCCCAGCAGCGGCGAGAGGGTGTCCCAGAGCACGTCGGCGACGGCGTCCTTCGACGTCGGGCCCACGGTCGTGACCTCGTCGGTACCGCGGCGCAGCAGGTGCACCGTCGTGTCGTCCTTGCCGAAGGTGAGGTCGGTGCCCACCTCGTTGACGACCTGCAGGTCGCTGCCCTTGCGGGCGAACTTGGCCCGGGCGTGCTCCATCACGGTGCCGTCGGCGTCGCCCGTCTCGGCCGCGAAGCTGACGATGTAGGGGCCGCTCGACCCGCGCGCCACACGGGCGGCCACGAGGCCGCGCACGATGTCGGGGTTCTCGACGAGCTCGACCCGGAGGCCGGCGCCGGGGTCGGCGGACTTCTTGATCTTGCTGCCGCTCACGGCGGCGGGCCGGAAGTCCGCGGGGGCGGCGGCCATGACGACGACGTCGGCCCCCTCGGCGGCCTCCTCGACGGCCCGCTGCAGCTCGAGGGTCGTGCCGACCGGCACGACGTCGACGCCGGCGGGCAGCGGAACGGAGACGTTCGCGGCGACGAGGGTCACGTGCGCGCCGCGCGCGACGGCCGCCCGGGCGATCGCCACGCCCTGCTTGCCCGAGGACCGGTTGCCGAGGTAGCGCACGGGGTCGAGCGGCTCGCGCGTGCCACCGGCGGAGACGACGACGCGGCGCCCCTCGAGGTCGCGCCGCGGATGCCCCGCCGCCGCGGGGCCGTCGACGGCCGCTGCGGCGCCGGCACCCGCGACGATCTCGAGGCACGCGGCATACAACTCGTCGGGCTCGGGGAGGCGGCCGGCGCCGGTGTCCTTGCCGGTCAGGCGGCCGACGGCCGGCTCCACGACGTGGGCACCGCGCGAGCGCAACGTCGCGACGTTGGCGCGGGTGGCCGCGTGCTCCCACATCTCGGTGTGCATGGCGGGCGCGAAGACGACCGGGCACCGGGCGGTGAGCAGGGTCGTCGTCAGCAGGTCGTCGGCGAGGCCGGCCGCGGCCTTGGCGAGCAGGTCGGCCGTGGCCGGCGCGACGACGACGAGGTCGGCCGCCTGGCCGATGCGCACGTGCGGCACCTCGTGCACCGACGTCCAGACGTCGGTGCTGACGGGCTGGCCCGAGAGGGCCGACCACGTCGGCGCGCCCACGAACTGCAGGGCGGCCGCTGTGGGCACGACGCGGACCTCGTGCCCGCCCTCGGTGAAGAGGCGCAGGAGCGACGCGGCCTTGTAGGCGGCGATGCCCCCACCGACACCGAGGACGACCCGCATCGCGTCGCTCAGGCCTCGGTGGGCGTCGAGGTGAGCAGGCCCTCGTTGATCTCGCGCAGGGCGATCGACAGCGGCTTCTCGTGGACCTCGGTCTCGACGAGCGGGCCGACGTAGTCGAGCAGGCCCTCCTGCAGCTGGGAGTAGTAGGCGTTGATCTGGCGCGCGCGCTTGGCGGAGTAGATGACGAGCGCGTACTTCGAGTCGGCGGCGGTCAGGAGGTCGTCGATCGGCGGGTTGGTGATGCCGATGGGAGCAGCCTGGGTACCGGACACAGTGATCTCGTTTCGTTGGTTTCAGCAGGGTCACGCTCGCGTGCGAGCACGCGAACGGGATCGGGACTCACCGTTCGGCGCGTCCCGATCTCATCAATGATACGAGTTCTTCGCTGGCCCGCCGAACATCGTCGTTGACGACGACCTCGTCGAACTCGCTCTGGGCGGCCAGCTCGGCCCGCGCGGTCGAGAGGCGGCGCTCCCGCTCGGCCTCGTCCTCGGTGCCCCGGCCGACGAGCCGGCGCACCAGCTCGTCCCAGCTCGGGGGCGCGAGGAAGACGAAGAGCGCCTCGGGCCAGGTCTCGCGCACCTGGCGCGCGCCCTGCAGGTCGATCTCGAGCAGGGCGTCGCGGCCCTCGCGGATGACCCGCTCCACCGGGCCGCGCGGCGTGCCGTACTTGGCGGCGCCGTGCACGACGGCGTACTCGAGGAACTCCCCCGCCTCGACGAGCCGGTCGAACTCGGCGTCGTCGACGAAGTGGTAGTGCACGCCGTCGACCTCGCCCGGGCGGGGGCGGCGGGTCGTCATCGACACCGAGAACCACACGCCGGGGAAGTGCGTGCGCACGTAGGCGGCGATGGTGCCCTTGCCGACCGCGGTGGGCCCGGCCAGCACCGTGAGGCGCCCGCGCGGCCGCTCCTGCGCGTCGGGGCCGGTGGGGCCGGTCGGGTCGCTCGGGTCGGTCGGGGTGGTCGCAGCGGCCATCACGGCTTCTCGAAGCGGCGCAGCAGGGCGGCGACCTGGTTGGCCCCGAGGCCGCGCACGCGCCGGGACTCGGCGATGCCGACCTCGTCCATGATCGCCCGGGCCCGCACCCGCCCGACGCCGGGCATCGACTCGAGCAGCTCGGTGACCTTCATCTTGCCGATGACCGGGTCGGCCTTGCCGTCCTCGAGCACCTCGGCGAGCGAGCCGCTCGAGTACTTGAGGCGGTTCTTGACCGCTGCCCGCTCCCGTCGAGCGGCCGCGGCCTTCTCGAGGGCTGCGGCCCGTTGCTCCGGGGTGAGCGGTGGAAGCGCCACGGTGGTCGGTCTCCTCGATGCCTGCGGGAGCGCCGCGCGCCCCCCGTCCTGTTCGGTCATGTGTATCCGCCGAACCTAGCGAGCCGCGCGTCCGCGCCGCAACGCGGGCCCCCCGCCGGTGCTCAGACGGGCAGCGACTCGGCGATGCGCAGCGCCTGCGCGGCGAGCCGGCTCGGCTCCGGGCCGGCCGAGAGCACCTCACGGCTCGAGGCCGCGAGCACCTGCCCCCGGGCCGCGCCGAAGGTGGTCCCGAGCGATGCGACGGTGCCGCCCTGCGTCCCGAAGCCGGGGGCGAGGACGGGCGTGGCGGCTGCGACGAGGTCGAGCCCGAGGTCGGCCACGGCGGTGCCGACCGTGGCGCCGACGACGAGGCCGACGCTGCCGAGCTCGCCCCGCGCGCGGGCCGGGGCGTTGTCGCCCGCCGCCCCGCGCACGATCGAGGCCGCGACCGCCTCCCCGTCGCGGCGCGCGTGCTGCACCTGCGCGCCCTCGGGGTTCGAGGTGAGCGCGAGCACGAAGAGCCCCCTGCCCGTGCGCGTGGCGAGGTCGATGGCGGGCCGCAGCGACTCGTAGCCGAGGTAGGGGCTCAACGTCAGCGCGTCGGGCGGTGCCACGGCGTCGTCGGCGAGGTAGGCGTGGGCGTATGCCGTCATCGTCGACCCGATGTCGCCGCGCTTCGCGTCGAGGATCGTCAGCGTGCCCGCCTCGCGCAACTCGGTGAGCACGCGCTCGAGCACGGCGATGCCGCGGCTGCCGAAGACCTCGAAGAACGCCGACTGCGGCTTGACGGCGGCCACCCGGCCGGCGAACGCCTCGACGCAGGTGAGCGCGAAACGCTCGAGACCCGCGACGTCGTAGGTGAGCCCCCACGACTCGACGAGCGCGCGGTGCGGGTCGATCCCGGCGCAGAGCGCCCCGCGCTCTCGCATCGCCGCCTGCAGGCGCGCGCCGAACGGTGCGCCGGACCCGGCGCTCACGGGCGTCCCCGTCCGTGGGCCGCTCCGACGGCGTCGGTGAACCGGGCGTAGCCCCGCTCGCCGAGCAGCTCGGTCAGCTCGGCGAGCACCCGCACGGGCGCCGACGGGTCGTTGAAGACGGCCGTGCCGACCTGGATCGCGCTCGCGCCCGCCGCGACGAGCTCGAGGGCGTCGCGCCCGGTGCGCACGCCGCCGACGCCGATGATCGGCACGGTGGGGATGCGGCCCTCGAACATGGCCTGGCGCACCTGCCAGACGGCGCGCACCGCCACCGGCCGGATGCCGGGGCCGGAGAGGCCGCCGGTGACGCCGCCGAGGTGCGGCTGCATCCGGTCGGTGTCGATCGACATGCCGAGCAGGGTGTTGATCATCGTGAGGCCGTCGGCGCCGGCCTTGACGCACGCCGCGGCGATCGCGGTGATGTCGGTGACGTCGGGGCTGAGCTTGGCGAAGACGGGGATGTTGCGGGGCAGCTGCTCGCGCACGAGGGCGACGACCTTGGCCGAGGCCATCGGGTCGCAGGCGAAGACGAGGCCGCGGTTGGCGACGTTGGGGCACGAGATGTTCACCTCGACGCCGATGACGGCGTCGAAGGCACGGCTCGCGCGCAGCGTCGCCGCCACGTGCGCGTACTCCGTGCTCGACCCGCCCGCGATGGAGGGCAGCACGCGCGCCCCGACCGAGTGCAGCCACGGCAGGTCGTCGTCGACGAACGCGGCGATGCCGGGCCCCTGCAGGCCGATCGAGTTCAGCATGCCCGAGGGCGTCTCGGCCATGCGGGGCGTGCCCCGGCCCGAGCGCGGGTCGGCCATGACCGACTTCGTGACGAACGCGCCGAGGTCGGCGACGTCGAAGAAGCGGTGCAGCTCGCGGCCGTTGGCTGCGCAGCCCGACGCGGTCATGAGCGGGTTGGGCAGGCGGTGCCCGCCGCCGAGGTCGACGGCCATGTCGACGGTCGCCGTCGGGGCGACCGGGTGCCGTGTCGTGTCGTGCGTCGTCGTCATCAGTGACCTCCCACCTTCGGCGCCCCGACCGCGTCGTCGGGCACCCGGGCCCGCCCGCCGTCGAAGGCGTCCCAGCGCACGCGGTCGCCCCGGAAGACGGGGCCCTCGACGCACGAGCGGACCATCCGCGTGCGCCCGTCGCCGCCGACGACCGGCATGACGCAGGTCATGCAGACGCCGACGCCGCAGGCCATGGCCTCCTCGACGGCGACCTGGGCCACCGCGCCGTGGGCCTCGGCGATGCGGGTGATCGAGCCGAGCATCCCCATCGGCCCGCAGCCGTAGACGACCCCGGCCCCGGTGCGGCCGATGATGCCGGGGAGCACGTCGCTGACCCAGCCCTGCTGTCCCGCGGAGCCGTCGTCGGTCGTCACCGTCACCCCGTCGCAGCTGCGTCGGGCCTCGACGACGCCGAAGAGGCGGTCCTCGCTCGCCGCGCCGAGCACCATCTCGACGTGGCAGCCGCGCTCGCGCAGCTCGCTCGCGAGCCAGAAGAGCGGGGCGCTGCCGTAGCCGCCGCCGACGAGGACGCACGGCACCGCCTCGGTGGGCAGGGGGAACGCCTTGCCGAGCGGCCCGACGACGTCGATCGTGTCGTGCGGCACGCGCTCGACGATCCAGCGCGTGCCGGCGCCCACCGCCGAGACGACGATCTCGACGGTGCCTCCGTAGGTGCCGCTCGGGCTCACCTTGTGGATCGAGAACGACCGGCGCAGCAGCGTGCCCGACGTCTCGCCGCCCACCGCGAGGGCGACGAACTGTCCCGGCCGGGCCAGCTCGGCCACCCCGGGCGCGACGAGCGTCAGGTGCTGGTAGGCGCCCACCCGCTTCGTGGCGATGACCTCGGCGACCTCCTGCGTGACGCGGGCGCGCAGCGGGGCGGGGCTCATGCCTGCACCTCCGCCCCGGCGACCGCCGCGTGCCGACCGTAGAGGTCGAGGGCGCGGGCGTGGTCCTGCAGCGAGGTGACGCGGATCTCCTCGGTCATGTGCGACTCGATCCCGAGCACCGCGGCCGCGAGCGTCGCGATCGTCGTGATGATCGGCTTGTCCGCGCTCGTCGTCGCCGCGCGGATGGCGTAGCCGTCGGCGCGGGCGTCCTGGCCGGAGGGCGTGTTGACGACCATCTGCACGGTGCCGTCGGTGATGAGGTCGACGATCGAGCGCTCGGTGGGGTCGCCCTCGCCGGAGCGCTCGGTGATCTTGCGGACGACCGTCGCCGGGATGCCGTTGCGCTTGAGGACCGCGGCGGTGCCCTTCGTCGCGAGGATCGTGAAGCCGAGGTCGACGAGGCGCTTGACCGGGAAGAGCATGGCGCGCTTGTCGCGGTTGGCCACCGACACGAAGATCGCGCCCGACCGCGGCAGGCCGGAGCCGCTGCCCTGCTGCGCCTTGGAGAACGCGGAGCCGAAGTCGCGGTCGATGCCCATGACCTCTCCGGTCGAGCGCATCTCGGGCCCGAGGAGCGAGTCGACGGCGACGCCCTCCTTGGTGCGGAAGCGCTTGAACGGCAGCACCGCCTCCTTGCACGAGACCGGCGCGTGGTCGGGCAGCGATCCGCCGTCGCCCGTGGGGGGCAGCACGCCCTCCTCGCGCAGCTCCGCGATCGTCGCGCCGAGCATGACGCGGGCGGCGGCGGTCGCGATCGGCACGCCGGTGGCCTTGGCCACGAACGGGACGGTGCGCGAGGCCCGCGGGTTGGCCTCGATGACGTAGAGGATGTCCTGCGCCAGGGCGAACTGGACGTTCATGAGGCCGCGCACGCCGATGCCCTCGGCGAGCTTCCGGGTCGCGACCCGCACCCGCTCGAGCTCGCCGTCGCCCAGCGTCGCGGGCGGCAGCGTGCACGAGCTGTCGCCCGAGTGGATGCCGGCCTCCTCGACGTGCTCCATGATGCCGCCGAGGTACATGTCCTCGCCGTCGAAGAGGGCGTCGACGTCGATCTCGATGGCGTCGTCGAGGAAGCGGTCGACGAGGATCGGGTGGTCGGGAGAGGCCTCCGTGGCCTTCTCGACGTAGGTGACGAGGGAGTCGTCGTCGTAGACGATGACCATGCCCCGTCCGCCGAGCACGTAGGAGGGGCGCACGAGCACCGGGTAGCCGATCTCGCGCGCGATGACGAGCGCCTCGTCGGCGCTGTAGGCCGTGCCGTGCTTCGGGGCGATGAGGCCGGCGCGGGCGAGCACCTGGCCGAAGGCGCCGCGGTCCTCGGCGAGGTGGATGGCGCTCGGCGAGGTGCCGACGATCGGCACGCCCTCGTCCTCGAGGGCCTGCGCGAGCCCGAGCGGCGTCTGGCCGCCGAGCTGCACGATGACGCCGGCGATCGGGCCCGCCTGGCTCTCCGCGTGGATGACCTCGAGCACGTCCTCGAGGGTCAGCGGCTCGAAGTAGAGCCGGCTGCTCGTGTCGTAGTCGGTCGAGACCGTCTCGGGGTTGCAGTTGACCATGACGGTGTCGAACCCCTTGTCGCGCAAGGCGAACGACGCGTGCACGCAGGAGTAGTCGAACTCGACGCCCTGGCCGATGCGGTTCGGCCCCGAGCCGAGGATGATGACGGCCGGTCGCTCGCGCGGCGCGACCTCGGTCTCCTCGTCGTAGGAGCTGTAGTGGTAGGGCGTCGCGGCCGCGAACTCGGCCGCGCAGGTGTCGACGGTCTTGTAGACCGGGCGCACGCCCAGCGCGTGCCGCACACCGCGGACGACCGCCTCGGGCATCCGCCGCAGGGTGGCCAGCTGGGCGTCGCTGAAGCCGTGCCGCTTGACGAGGCGCAGCAGCTCGGGCGTCAGCTGGTCGGCGTCCGCCACCATGGCCGCCACGTCGTTGACGAGCGCGATCTGGTCGAGGAACCACGGGTCGATGCCCGTGGCGTCGTGCACCTCCTCGACGGTGAGGCCGCCACGAAGGGCCTGCTGCACCAGGACGATCCGGCCGTCGGTGGGTGTGCGGGCGGCCTCGAGCGCGCGCTCGGCGGCCGCTCGGGTGATCTCGCCCTCCCAGTGGAAGGTCGCCCCCTTCTTCTCGAGCGAACGCAGCGCCTTCTGCAGCGCCTCGGTGAAGTTGCGCCCGATCGCCATGGCCTCGCCGACCGACTTCATCGTCGTGGTCAGCGTCGGGTCGGCCGCGGGGAACTTCTCGAAGGCGAAGCGGGGCACCTTGACCACGACGTAGTCCAGCGTCGGCTCGAAGCTCGCGGGCGTCTCGCGGGTGATGTCGTTCGGCACCTCGTCGAGGGTGTAGCCGATCGCCATCTTCGCCGCGATCTTGGCGATCGGGAAGCCGGTCGCCTTGGACGCGAGGGCGCTCGATCGCGAGACGCGCGGGTTCATCTCGATGACGATGATCCGACCGTCGGCCGGGTTGACGGCGAACTGGATGTTGCAGCCACCCGTCTCCACGCCGACCTCGCGGATGACGGCGATACCGATGTCGCGCAGCCGCTGGTACTCGCGGTCGGTGAGCGTCAGGGCCGGCGCGACCGTGATCGAGTCGCCGGTGTGCACGCCCATCGGGTCGAGGTTCTCGATGGAGCAGACGACGACGACGTTGTCGGCGTGGTCGCGCATCACCTCGAGCTCGTACTCCTTCCAGCCGAGGATCGACTCCTCGAGGAGCACCTCGGTCGTCGGGGAGTACTGCAGGCCGGCGCCGCCGAGGAGCCGCAGGTCGGCCTCGTCGTAGGCGAAGCCCGAGCCGAGGCCGCCCATCGTGAACGACGGGCGCACGACGACCGGGTAGCCGAGCTCGTCCGCGGCGGTGAGCAGCTCGTCCATGGAGTGGCAGATGACGGACTTCGCCGACTCCGCGCCGCACCGCTCGACGACGCCCTTGAACTTCTCGCGGTCCTCGCCGAGCTGGATGGCGTCGACGCTGGCGCCGATGAGGGGGCAGCCGTACTTCTCGAGGACCCCGTTGTCGTGCAGGGAGATCGCGCAGTTGAGGGCGGTCTGGCCACCGAGCGTCGCGAGGACGGCGTCGGGGCGCTCCTTGGCGATGATGGCCTCGACGACCTCGGGGGTGATCGGCTCGACGTAGGTCGCGTCGGCGAACTCCGGGTCGGTCATGATCGTCGCCGGGTTGCTGTTGACGAGGATGACGCGGATGCCCTCCTCGCGCAGCACGCGGCAGGCCTGCGTGCCGGAGTAGTCGAACTCGCAGGCCTGGCCGATGACGATCGGGCCGGAGCCGATGACGAGGACGCTCTTGATGTCGTCGCGCTTGGGCATCAGGCGCTGACCTCCGTGGTCTGGTGGGCGGTCTGTCGGTCGGTCATGAGCTCCACGAAGCGGTCGAAGAGGTAGGCGGCGTCGTGCGGGCCGGCCGCCGCCTCGGGGTGGTACTGCACGGAGTAGGCGGGCACGTCGAGGCACTCCAGCCCCTCGACGACGTCGTCGTTGAGGCACACGTGCGAGACGCGCACCCGGCCGTATGCCGTGTCGCTGTCCGTGTCGAGCGGGGCGTCCACCGCGAAGCCGTGGTTGTGCGCCGTCACCTCGACCTTGCCCGTCGTGCGGTCCATGACGGGCTGGTTGATGCCGCGGTGGCCGTACTTCAGCTTGTAGGTGCCGAAGCCGAGCGCCCGGCCGAGGAGCTGGTTGCCGAAGCAGATGCCGAAGAACGGGATCTTCCGGTCGAGCACCTCGCGGAGCAGGGCCACCTCGTGCTCGGCCGACGCCGGGTCGCCGGGACCGTTCGAGAAGAAGACGCCGTCCGGTCCGGACTCCCCCACGGCGAGCAGGTCCTCGATCGTCGCGGTGGCCGGCAGCACGTGCACCTCGATGCCGCGCTGCGCCAGGAGCGTTGGCGTCATCGCCTTGATGCCGAGGTCGACGGCGGCGACGGTGAAGCGCCTCTCGCCCACGGCGCGGACGGCATACGGCTCGGCGGTCGTCACCTCGGCCGCGAGGGCCGCGCCCGCCATCTGCGGGCTCGTGCGCACCGCGTCGAGCAGCTCGGCCTCGGAGCGGTCGGCCGCGTCGCCGCTGAAGATGCCGGCGCGCATCGCGCCGCGCTCGCGCAGGTGGCGGGTCAGGGCGCGCGTGTCGATGTCGCAGATGCCGACGACGCCCTGGTCGGCGAGCTCGTCCTCGAGCTCGCGCGTGGCGCGCCAGTTCGACGAGCGGATCGCGGGGTCGCGCACGACGTAGCCGGCGGCCCAGATGCGCGCGCTCTCGTCGTCCTCGGCGTTGACGCCGGTGTTGCCGACGTGGGGCGCGGTCATGACGATGACCTGCCGGTGGTAGCTCGGGTCGGTCAGCGTCTCCTGGTAGCCGGTCATGCCGGTGGAGAAGACCGCCTCCCCCACCGTCTGCCCGACGGCGCCGTAGGAGGCGCCACGGAAGGTGCGGCCGTCCTCGAGGACGAGGGTGGCCGCGCCGCGCGCGCGGGTGGGGCGGCCGTCCCGGCTCGGGACGGTCAGCGGTGTCTGGGTGGTCACAGGTCTGCTCCCGTGGTCGCGTTCGTCAGTTCTCGGTGGGTGGTGCCGGTGTCCGCCGCGCTGCGGACGTCGTGGGTGACGCGGCCCGCGTGGACCGTCGCCTGGACGGCGCCGCGGAGGGTGCGTCCGTGCCACGGGTTGTTGCGCGAGCGGCTGAGGCTCGCGGCGGCGTCGACGATGACCTCGCGGTCGGGGTCGACGAGGGTGATGTGGGCCGGGCTGCCGACGGCGAGATCCCTTCCCTGGTGGGCGAGTCCGCCGATGCGCGCCGGCGCGCTCGACATGACGCGCGCGACGTCGGCCCAGTCGAGCAGGCCCGGTCGCACCATGACGTCGCTGACGACCGAGAGGGCCGTCTCGAGCCCGAGCATGCCGAAGGCCGCGTCGACGAAGGCGTGCTCCTTGTCGTGCCGCGCGTGCGGCGCGTGGTCGGTGGCGACCGCGTCGATGGTGCCGTCGGCGAGCCCCGCCCGCAGCGCCTCGACGTCCTCCGTCGGGCGCAGCGGCGGGTTCACCTTGAACACGGGGTCGTAGCCGACGAGCAGGTCGGTCGTCAGGGCGAGGTGGTGCGGGGTGACCTCCGCGGTGACGTCGATGCCCTGCGCCTTGGCCCAGCGGACCACCTCGACGGTGCCCGCCGTGGAGACGTGCGCGACGTGCACGCGCGAGCCGGTGTGGCGGGCCAGCATGACGTCGCGGGCCACGACCGACTCCTCGGCGATGCCGGGCCAGCCGGGCAGGCCGAGCCGGCCCGACACCTCGCCCTCGTGGCAGCAGGCCTCGCGGCCCGCGAGCCGCGGGTCCTGGGCGTGCTGGCTGACGACCCCGCCGAACGGCTTGACGTACTCCAGCGCCCGCCGCATGATCCGCGCGTCGTGCACGCAGTGGCCGTCGTCGCTGAAGACCCGCACCCGGGCGCGCGATCGGGCCATCAGGCCGAGCTCGGCGAGCTCGGCGCCCTCGAGGCCCTTCGTCACGGCGCCGACGGGCACCACTTCGGTGAGCCCGCACGCGCGGCCGAGGTCGAGGATGCGCTCGGCCGCCTCGGCGGTGTCGGTGACCGGGCTCGTGTTGGCCATCGCGAAGACGGCCGTGAAGCCGCCGGCGGCGGCCGCGGCCGAGCCGGTGGCGATGGTCTCGGCGTCCTCGCGGCCGGGCTCGCGCAGGTGCACGTGCAGGTCGACGAGGCCGGGCAGGGCGACGAGGCCGTCGGCGTCGAGCACCTGGGCGTCACGGGGCGCACCGACGCTGCCGACCTCGGTGATGACGCCGTCCTCGACGAGCAGGTCGGCCGCGGCCGCGCCGAGGAGGCGGGCGCCGCGGATCACGAGGCGGGTCATCGGGAGGCTCCTTCGGCGACGGCGACGGGGACGGTGGGCGCCGGCGAGTCCTCGCCGGCGAGCAGGTGGTAGAGCACGGCCATCCGCACGGCCACGCCGGCGGAGACCTGGTCGAGCACGACCGACTGCGGCGAGTCGGCCGCCTCCGGCGCGATCTCGAGGCCCCGGTTCATCGGGCCCGGGTGCAGCACGAGCACGTCGCGGTTGCGCGCGACGAGCGTCTCGAGGCGGTCGCGGGTCAGGCCGTAGCCCACGGTGTACTCCCGCGGCGTCGGGAAGAAGCCGCCGCTCATCCGCTCGCGCTGGACGCGGAGCATCATGACCGCGTCGACGGGGCCGTGCTCGCCCTCGCCGGCGAGCACCGGGTCGAGGTGCCAGCTCGTGGCGAAGCCGTCGGCGGCGCTCCACGCGGCGATCCCGCTCGGCATGAGGGTGGGCGGCGCGACGACGGTGACCCGGGCGCCGAGCGTCTTGAGGGTGATGACGTTGCTGCGGAACACCCGCGAGTGGGTGAGGTCGCCGACGATGACGACGTGCTTGCCGTCGAGGTCACCGAGGCGCGTGCGCAGGGTGTAGGCGTCGAGCAGGGCCTGCGTCGGGTGCTCGTGGGTGCCGTCCCCCGCGTTGATGACGCTGCAGCGCACCCACTGGGCCACCTGGTGGCAGGCGCCGGAGGCGTTGTGGCGGATGACGAGGGCGTCGACGGCCATGGCGTCGACGGTCATCGCGGTGTCGCGCAGGCTCTCGCCCTTGCTCGTCGACGACCCCTTGGCCGAGAGGTTGATCGTGTCGGCCGACATCCACTTGCCCGCGATCTCGAAGGAGCTGCGGGTGCGCGTCGAGTCCTCGAAGAAGAAGTTGATGACGGTGCGCCCCCGGAGGGTCGGCACCTTCTTGACCTCGCGGCGCTGCAGGTCGTGCATCGACGCGGCCGTCTCGAGGATGTCCTCGACCTCGGTGCGCGTGAGGTCGGCGGAGGAGATGAGGTGCTTGGTCATCGGGTCTCCCCCCCGCTGATCCGCACGACGTCGAGACCGTCCACCTCGGCGACCCGCACGTGCACGCGCTCGTCGCGCGACGTCGGCAGGTTCTTGCCGACATGGTCGGCCCGGATCGGCAGCTCGCGGTGGCCGCGGTCGACGAGGACCGCGAGGCGCACGGCGCGCGGCCGGCCGAGCTCGGAGAGCGCGTCGAGGGCGGCGCGGATGGTGCGGCCGGAGTAGAGCACGTCGTCCACGAGCACGACGACCTTGTCGTCGATGCCGCCGTCGGGGATGCGCGACCGGTGGGCGGTGCGCACCGGGTTGCGGCGCAGGTCGTCGCGGTGGAGCGTGATGTCGAGCTCGCCGACGGGCACTGCCGTGCCCTCGACGTCCTCGATGCCGGCGGCGAGGCGCCGCGCGAGCGGGACGCCACGGGAGGGGATGCCGAGCAGCACGAGCCCCTCGCTCCCCTTGTTGCGCTCGAGGATCTCGTGACCGATGCGCCGCAGCGCCCGGGAGACGTCCCCCGCGGTCATGACGTCACGCGCGTCGTCGGGGATGCTCGGGCGGTCGCTCGAGGACTGGGCAGATGCACTCAGGTCTGGGCAGGCCATGGCTGCCGGACCTCCTTCCCCGCCTCACAGGACGGTGGTTAAAGGATGTCGTCGCCGTGGAGTCTAGCGTGGCACCGGGACCGGCCCGACGCCGGTCCAGTCCTCGGCATGCCGCGTCCCGGACCGCTTGAGGCCACCCGGAACGCACGAAGCCACCCGCGTGCGGGTGGCTTCGTGCGTTGGGCGCGGCCCGGTGTCAGACGATCGTCGCCTTGACCTCGGCGATGCGGCCGAGCAGGCCGTTGACGAACGTCGGCGACTCGTCGGTCGAGAGCTCGGTCGCCAGCGAGACGGCCTCGGAGATCGCGACGGCGTCGGGGATCTCGCTGTTCCAGAGCACCTCCCACGCGCCGAGGCGCAGGATCGCGCGGTCGACGGCGGGCATGCGCTCGAGCGTCCAGCCCTGGCTGTAGTCGGTCAGGGCTGCGTTGATGTCGTTCCAGTGGCCCACCACGCCGCGCACGAGCTCCGCGGTGTAGGGGTTGTTGGCCGCCCGCGACTCGCGGTCGCCCAGGCGCTCGTCGAGGAGCGTCTCGGCGTTGAGGCCGCGTTGGTCCGCCTCGAAGAGGATGTCGAGGGCCCGCGTGCGGGCCTTGGTGCGTGCTGCCAAGGGAGTTCTGGTCCGCTCAGTCGTTGACGCGGCCGAGGTACGACCCGTCGCGGGTGTCGACCTTGACGCGCGTGCCGGACTCGAGGAAGAGCGGCACGTTGATCTGCGCGCCGGTCTCGAGGGTGGCCGGCTTCGTGCCACCCGTCGAGCGGTCGCCCTGCAGGCCCGGCTCGGTGTGCGTGATCTCGAGGACGACCGACGCCGGCAGCTCGACGTAGAGCGGAGCGCCGTCGTGCGTGGCGACGATGGCGTTCTGGTTCTCGAGGAGGTAGTTCGCCGAGTCGCCCACCACGGTCTCCGACACGTTGACCTGGTCGTAGGTGTCCGTGTCCATGAAGACGAAGTCGCTGCCGTCCTTGTAGAGGTACTGCATCGTCCGCTTGTCGACGTTGCTCGTCTCGACCTTGGTGCCGGCGTTGAACGTCTTGTCGACGACCTTGCCGGAGAGGACGGCCTTGAGCTTGGTGCGCACGAACGCCGGCCCCTTGCCGGGCTTCACGTGCTGGAACTCGACGACGGACCAGAGCTGTCCCTCGAGGTTGAGCACCATGCCGTTCTTCAGGTCGTTGGTCGAAGCCATCGTCACAAACCACTTTCGTATGCCGGCGGGCCCGGTCGGGTGCCGCTGGGCACGCCGCAGCCCCGGGCGTTCTTTGACTTGGGGAGTTGCCGCACGAGTCTAGCCGGGCGCCCACCGGATCGCGGAATCGCTTCACCCCGCCGGTGTACCCTGATCCGCTCCTCCGTCCATCCCCACCGCAACACACCGTGCAGGTCAGGACCCACCGGCATCCGATCCCGGTGCGTTGCCGCCTTCTCGGTGTGCCGGGGTGCAGAAAGGTGCTCGCGTGACCGCCCTCGACTCCGAGCTCGCCCGGGAGCAGGCCTACCTCGACGAGGCCCGCGCGCAGCTGGCCCGGATGCGTGAGCTGGCCGAGTCGCTCGACGCGTCCAAGGCGAGCGACGCCGTCTCGGGCGAGGTGCTCGGCTGGGTGCTCGCCCGCCGCATCGCCTCCCTCCAGGACGACCCGCGCACGACGCTCTTCTTCGGGCGCATCGACGTCGAGCCGGCCGAGGGCCCGGCCGAGCAGTTCCACATCGGGCGCCGGCACGTCTCCGACGAGGCGGGCGACCCGGTCGTCGTCGACTGGCGCGCCCCGATCTCCACCGCCTTCTACCGCGCGTCGCCGACCGAGCCGCTCGACGTCGTGCGGCGCCGCCGCTTCGGCGTCGACCGGGGCCGCCTGACCGCGCTCGAGGACGAGCACCTGCGTGAGCCCGACGCGGCCGACGGCGCCGCCGGCTCGATCCTCGCCGCCGAGATCGAGCGGCCGCGCACCGGGCCGATGCGCGACATCGTCTCGACGATCCAGCCGGAGCAGGACGAGATCGTCCGCAGCGACGTCACCGTCAGCGTCTGCGTGCAGGGCGCCCCGGGCACCGGCAAGACGGCCGTGGGGCTGCACCGCGCGGCCTGGCTGCTGTACTCCTTCCGCGACCGCCTTGATCGCTCGGGCGTGCTCGTCGTCGGGCCCAACCGGGCCTTCCTCGACCACATCGGCGCGGTGCTGCCCTCGCTCGGTGAGGTGCGCGTGGGGCACGCGACCATCGAGACCCTCCTCGACCACGGCCGGGTGCGCGCCGTCGAGCCCGCGGACGTCGCGACCCTCAAGGGCGACGCCCGGCTCGCGGCCGTGCTGCGCCGGGCCGTCTGGTCGAGCCTCGTACGACCGACGGAGGCGCTCGTGGTGCCGCGCGGCGTGCGCAAGCGGCGCGTGCCGGCATACGAGGTCGCGGGGATCGTCGACGAGCTGGCGGCGCGCGGCGTGCGCTACGCGGCCGCGCGGGACCTGCTGCCGCAGCGGCTCGCCCACCACGTGCTGCTCGAGATGGAGCGCGCCGGCGACGCCCCCGACGACCGCGTGCAGGACGCCGTCGCGAAGTCGGCGGCCGTGAAGAAGTACGTCGCGTCGATCTGGCCCGCGCTCGACCCCCAGGCGGTGCTCCACCGGCTGTGGTCGGACTCGTACGCGTTGCGGGAGGCGGCCGGCGACGACCTGACCGCGGACGAGCAGGCAAAGCTGCTGTGGGACAAGCCGGCCCGCACGAAGGGCGCCGCCCGCTGGTCGCTCGCAGACATGGCCCTGCTCGACGAGCTCGACGACCTGCTGCGGCGCGTGCCGAGCCTCGGGCACGTCGTGCTCGACGAGGCGCAGGACCTCTCGCCCATGCAGCTGCGGGCCGTGGGGCGGCGCGCCTCGACGGGGTCGGTGACCGTGCTCGGCGACATCGCGCAGGGCACGACCCCGTGGGCCACTGCGTCGTGGGAGGAGGCGATGCGCCACCTCGGCAAGGAGGAGCACGACCTCGTCGTGCTCGACCGCGGCTTCCGCGTGCCCGCGGTCGTCATCGAGTACGCCGCCCGCCTCCTGCCCGTCATGGCACCCGGCCTCGGCGCCCCCGTGTCGGTGCGCGACAACCCCGGGCGACTCGAGCTGCGCCCGGTCGGCGCCGACAGCCTCGCGGCCGAGGTCGTGGTCGCGGCGCAGCGCGCGGCCGCGTCACCCGGCTCGGTGGGAGTCATCGTGCCCGACCGCGACGTCGAGCGCCTGTCCGCGGCGCTGGCCGCGGCCGGTGTCGAGCACGGCCGGCTCGACCTCGAGCACGGCGACGACGAGGACCACCAGGTCGAGGTCGTGCCCGCGAGCGTCGCGAAGGGCCTCGAGTTCGACCGCACAGTCGTCGTCGAGCCGGCCGCCATCGCGGCGGCCGAGCCCGACGCGCGCACCGGCCTGCGCCGGCTCTACGTCGTGCTCACCCGTGCGGTCTCGGAGCTGACGATCGTGCACGCCGAGCCGCTGCCCGACGCCCTGGCCTGACGGCCCTCGTCTGACCGTTCAGCGCAGCCCGCGGTGCGCCGCCCACACCTGCGCCGCGCGGTGACCCGCCGCGTCGACGAGGGCGTGCAGCTCGGGCCGGTCGGGCACGGTGAAGGACACGTAGGCGCCCCGGCCACCCTCGACCGGCCGGCCGTACGCCTTGGCCGCGAGGTGCCCGTCGGGCAGCATCCGCACGTTGAGCGTGTCGAGGCGGAACTCCTGCCCGCGGCGTGAGTCGGTCCACCGCAACGGCTCGGGGATCGACACGTTGATGGCCATCGCGCTGACGACGATGGGCTCGTCCTCGTCCATGACGCCCAGCCTGCCACGACGCCGGCCCGTCAGACCCCGATCGTCAAGGCGGCCGTGTAGCCCGACGACGCGTCGCCCGACATGGTTGCGAGCTGGTGCACGCCACCGTCGTCGCCGAAGACGTTGTCGCGCGCGAGGCTCACCTGCGCGAGGTTGCCGACGCTCTGCTCGTAGCCGCTCGTCGCGTAGACCGTGTCGCACGCTGCCTGGGACAGGGCGATCTGCGATGTCTTGACGATGGGCCCGCTCGACACCGCATCGCTCACCTTCGAGTAGACCTCGAAGTGGATGTGCGGCCACCGGCCGGAGTAGCACGCCGGGAAGATCGAGGTGAAGGTCGCCGTGCCGGAGTCGTCGGTCTCCTGCACGCCGCGGAGGTAGTTCTCGCCCGCGGCGGCCTGGCTGTACATCGAGTAGTTGCCGTCACGGTCGCAGTGCCAGACGTAGACGGCAGCGCCGACGAGGGCCGAGCTCGTGGCAAAATCCTTCACCGTCAGCTTGACGGTGAGAGGCACGCCCTGAGCCGTCGTCGTCGAGGAGCCGAAGCTGCTGCGGATGTCGCGGCGCACGATGCCCGAGTCGTCGAGCACGTTCTGGCCGTTGGAGCCGTCACCCGGGAACGGCCCGGCCGTCTCGTCCGGTGCCTCGACGAGGCCCGCAGCCGCCGCTGACGTCGCGCCGGCTGACGTGGCACCACTCGACGCGGCACCACTCGACGTGGCACCGCTCGAGGACGCGCCGGCTCCGGACGCTGCCGGTGTCGAGCCGGTGCCGCACGCGGCGAGGGCCCCTGTGACGCCGAGGGCACCGAAGAGCGTCAGGGCGCGGCGTCGGTCGACGAGCGTCCGCAGGTCGAAGACGAGGCCACGGTCGTGGTCCTCGATCTCGTTGCCGTGCTCGTCGATCCACTCGTGCGCGGGTGGTGCGGACGGGCTGTGCGGGTCGGTCGTCGGTGCCATGGTCGAGCCTCTCGTCGCGGACCCGACGGGTCCTTCTGGAAAGACTCTGGGAGTCGCGCCCCTGTCTCAGCGGTGCGCCGCCTGTGCTCGTTCTGTGAGCGCCGAGCTCACCGTCTCGGTGCCGGCCGACGGGTCCACAGGTCCTCCGGCCGTCGACCGGGTCGGAAGCCGAAGTGCTCCAGCATGTGCTGGGCCTCCGGGAAGCCGCCGGCCAATGCCGTCGGGACGTGGGCATCACTGCCGAAGGACACTGCCTGACCGCCCTCCTCCGTCCACCACTGCGGAAGCCACGACGACAGACGGCGGGTGTTCATCTCGAGGGCACGGCCCGACTCGGCGACCGCCCGGAGCGCGACACGGAACTGTCCCTCGAAGCGACGCGGGTCGAAGCGGCCGGCCTGCTCGACGGGCCAGTGCCGGACGGCGTAGTCGAGGTGCGTGAAGACCTCGAAGGCGTCCGAGGCGAGCATGGCGGGGACCTCGTCCAGGTAGGCGTCCATCACCTCGTCCGGGCCCCAGTGGCGGTAGAGCGTGATCGGTTCAGCGCGGTCCGGTCCGACCCGCAGCGTGTGCAGCGACCCGTTGACGCGGTCGAAGCGCGAAAGGTCGACGAGCTGACGAGCCCGGTGCTCGACGAGATGAGGCTGTCCGAACTCCACACCGCTGAGGATGGTGAGGTCCGGAAAGAGCCGACGGCACTCGGCGATCGCCCCGAAGTAGCCCTCGACGTCCAGGGGCGGCGGCACGAGATAGCCGGCTTCGTTGATGTGCTGGGACGCCGCTGGAGGGAACTCCTCCGTGCCGGCGCGCCACGCCTCCTCGACGTCGAAGTGCTCGGTGAAGATCAACGCGGGAAGCCCGATGCGCAGTGCCTGCTCACAGGTGGCCACCATGGTGCCGCGAGCACCGGAGTCCGGACCGCCGGTGTCCCAGGACCACTCACTGTGTACGTGGCTGTCGGCAGTGAGCATGCGCCATTATGGCGAGCGTAACTGCGGACGTCCGCGTCGACGGTTGCCGGCAGTCGTGGCGGCTGCTTACTCTCCTCTGATGCCTACTTCGCGACGCCCTCACCGACGCCCAGACGTCACCACCGCCGAGCTGGTCGGTGGCATCGAGAAGCGTGAGCTCGTCGTCGTCGATCCCGATCCCACGTGGCCCCGGACTTATCAGCGCCACGAGGAATGCATCCGGAACGCGCTCGGGCCGCGGGGTGCCGTGGCCATTGAGCACATCGGATCGACCTCCGTGCCCGGACTCGCCGCGAAGCCGATCGTGGACATCCTCGTGGTCGTGAGCGACATCACCGCCGAAGAGGACTACCTCCCCCAGCTCCTCGCCGCCGGCTACGTCCTGCGGGTCCGCGAGCCCGGCCACCGCTTGGTGCGTACACCGGAGCGTGATGTCCACGTGCACATCCTCGAGACCGATGACCCGCAGATCGCCGAGTACCTCCTCCTACGCGACCACCTACGCGGCGACGAAGCCGACCGCGAGCTGTACGTGCGCATCAAACGTGACCTCGTCGCGCAGGACTGGCCCGACATGAACGCTTACGCCGACGCCAAGACGGAGGTCATCACCCAGATCAAGGACCGAGCGCGACAGCGCATGTGACGTCCACGCTCGACCGACGCACCGTCGACGGCATGGTCGGACGTTCGGGCATCCTGCGGAGCGCCACTTGAGACAAAGCCGTTGCGCGGGTGTCGGCGGACGCTGATGATGCCGAAGTGAGTGACCCGAGTCCCGCCATTCCCCCAGCGTGGCTGAGTGCTCTGGTGCGGGACGTCGATCAGGCGTTCGCCGTGACCGGGGCTGCCACACCTGGCTGGGATGATCCACACCCGGATCGGAGCGCACTGGAGGAGGAGTACTCCAGGTGTTCGGATCCGGGCAAGTACAGGATCTTGGACGCTCGGGCGGATGCCTGGTGCGAAGTGCTTGCCCGTCAAGGGCTCGCGCACGTCACGAACGCCCGGGGGGCTCGCTGGATGGACGGTGTGCGCGACCCGGACGCCTGGTGGCGTGTCAGGCAACTGAACCCTTCGACCCCGGGCGGGCTCACACTGCACCTTGCTTCGACGCTGGTGGACGGGCAGCCCTTCGGCGTGGATGTAGGCGTCAGCGCCGCTACGCGGCCAGCGGTGCACCTGGGCTCCGTGCCCGACTGCGGGTGCGATGCATGCGACAGCGGCTCAGCTGAGCTGCTGGACGTTCTGGATGGGTGGATTCTCAGCGTCGCGGCTGGCGGCGTCGTGCATGCCCGCTCCGATGCCGCCTCGATCAGTCGGACCGCCGAGGGCGGGTGGCAGGCGGATGGCATGGGCTGGTTGGAGTCGTGGCTGGACGCGTCGTCACCCGTCCCTCGAGGTGTTCGGCGATGGATCGGCAGTCCGTGGCACGTGCATGCACATTGAGCGACATGGGCATGCCCACCGGGTCCGATCTGTGTGGGCGCCAGCGCGGCGAGTGTGACCGTACCCAGAGCGGCATGGTCGGACGTCGTCCGACGCGCGGCAAAGTCGGACGAGCGTAGCCGTCCTCAGCGCGGCATGATCGAGCGATCGTTGTCGCCCTCACGGCGTAGGCGTAGTAGACGTTCGACCAAGACCACATGAGTATCGTGGGCGACCCCGGGGAGGCAGGTGATCGGCGTGTTCGACAGGTTCGACAATGATGCGCGCGAAGCGGTGGTGTATGCCCAAGAAGAACTGCGGTCGATGGGCCACCACGAACTTGGGGCGGAGCACCTCTTGATCGGCGTATTGCGCGCAGGTGGAGGGGCAGCTGAGGCCGCCCTGCAAGTCTCCCTCTTGCGGGTTCGTGAACGGCTTGTCGGTACCCGACCATCCCGTCTCGGGTCGTCCTCGGGGCACATCCCCTTTACCGCGAACGCGAAAATGGCCATGGAACTCGCACTCCGGACCTCGCTGGAACTCGGCCAAAGTCGTGTTACGACGGCGCACCTTCTGGCTGGCGTTGTCAAGGTCGATGACCCACTGGTGTCTGGAGCCCTCATCGGCCTGGGCGTCGACCCCGCCGAGGCATACCTGCGTGCGCGAACATGGGCGGGCGACGACGCGCCGCTGGCAGAACGAGATCCGGGCGAGACGGCCGAACAGAGACCCCGCGCGCCATCGGAAGCCGAACTGCAGCGCAAACTCGGAGTCCTCGCCATCGCACTTCGCCGATACGGGCACCACGAGGGCGGCTGCCGGACGCCGGATGCTGCGTGTTCATGCGGTCTCGCCGAAGCACTGGACCTCGCCAGCAACCGGGATTAAGCCGCTCCTCTGGGTTCACGCACATCGGCATGTGGGGACGACTTCGCCCCTCGGTTTGGGGCGTCTAGGCGACGCCTCAACGCGTGCGGCGTCCACCGGTCCCGCCGGACCGCGAGGCATCAGACGAGAGCGCGGAGGGCGAGCAGGTAGGACTGCAGGCCGAACCCGGCGATGGTGCCCGTCGCGACACCGGCCACGACCGAGGTGTGCCGGAACTCCTCGCGCGCGGCCGGGTTGGACAGGTGCACCTCGACGAGGCTGCGACCGCTCGTCGTGACGATGGCGCACGCGTCGCGCACGGCGTACGAGTAGTGCGTGAAGGCCCCGGGGTTGAGCACGACGTCGGCGCCGACGTCGACGGCCTCGTGCAGCCAGTCGATGAGCTCGCCCTCGTGGTTCGTCTGTCGGCAGTCGGCGACGAGCCCGAGGTCACGCGCCTCGCGCTGCACGGCAGCATGCACGTCCTCGAGCGTGTCGGAGCCGTAGACCTCCGGCTCGCGCGTGCCGAGGCGGCCCAAGTTGGGGCCCGACAGGACGAAGACCGTGGGTGCCGTCATGGCGGCGAGTCTAGTGAGCGCGCGCCGCGCCGCGGCGCGCGACGAGGCCGTAGGCCGCCTGGAGCAGCGCGTCGTCGGGGCCGGCGAGCCGGTTCGGGCGGGCGAGGCCGTCGAGCACGACGAAGCGCAGGGTCGAACCGCGGGACTTCTTGTCGCGGCGCATCGCCGCGAGCAGCTCGTCCCAGCGGCCGGCGGCATACGTCGTCGGGAGGCCGAGCGACTCGAGGACGGAGCGGTGCCGCGCGACGAGCGCGTCGCCCTCGCTGCCGGAGAGGTGGCCGGCCAGGCGGGCGAGCTCGGCGACGTAGACCATGCCGACGGCCACCGCCTCGCCGTGGCGCCACGCGTAGTGCTCGACCTGCTCGATCGCGTGGCCGAAGGTGTGGCCGTAGTTGAGGATCTCGCGCAGCGAGCTCTCGCGCAGGTCGGCGGCGACGACCTCGGCCTTGACCCGCACGGCGCGCTCGATGAGCTCGCGCAGGTGCGGGTTGGCCGCGCTGCGGGCGAGCGCCGGGTCCGCCGCGACCGAGGACTCCACCAGGTCGAGGATCACCGGGTCGGCGATGAAGCCGCACTTGACGACCTCGGCGAGACCCGCGACGAGGTCCGCCTCCGGCAGCGTGGCCAGCACGTCGACGTCGCAGAGCACGCCCGCGGGCGGGTGGAAGGCACCGACGAGGTTCTTGCCCTCGACGGTGTTGATGCCCGTCTTGCCGCCGACGGCCGCGTCGACCATGCCGAGCAGCGTGGTCGGCACCTGCACGACGCGCACGCCGCGCAGCCACGACGCCGCGACGAAGCCCGCGAGGTCGGTGACGGTGCCGCCCCCGACCCCCACGACGGCATCGGTGCGGGTGAAGCCGGCCACGCCGAGCTGGGACCACAGCGAGGCCGCGACCTCCGCGGTCTTGGCGGCCTCGGCGTCGGGCACCTCGGCGACGTGCACCGCGTACCCCTCGCCCTCGACGGCGGCGGTCACACGGGCCGTCAGATCGGGCAGGGTCGGCGGGTGAACGACGAGCACGCGCTCGACGTCGGGCCCGAGCAGCCCCCCGACGCGGCCCAGCACACCCGAGCCGATGACGACGTCGTAGTCGGAGCCGACGGCGATGGTCGTCGGCTCGGCGGCACCGCTCACGCGCCGGCCGCCTCGAGCGCGTCGACGACGACGTCGACGACCTCCTCCGGGCTGCGCCCGGCCGTGTCGACCCGTACCGTCGCCACGCGCTCGTAGGTGGGGCGCCGGTCGTTCATCATCCGCACCCACGACGCGCGCGGGTTGACCGAGAGCAGGGGGCGCGAGCGGTCGAAGCCGATGCGCTTGCTGGCGTCGGCGATGGCGACGTCGAGGAAGACGACGGTGTGGCCCGCGAGGGCGTGCTCGGAAAGGGGGTCCATGACCGCTCCCCCGCCGAGCGACACGACCCCGGCCTCGGCGTCGAGCGCGCGCGCCACCTCGGCGCGTTCGAGGTCGCGGAAGGCCGACTCGCCGTCGTCGACGAAGATGTCGCTGATCGACCGGCCCTGGGCCGCCTCGATCGCGGCGTCGACGTCGTGGAAGGCGACCCCGAGGCGGGCGGCGAGCGCCTGCCCGACGGTCGTCTTGCCGGCGCCGGGAGGGCCGACGACGACCGCCACCGGTCGCGTGCCCGGTGTGCTCGACTCGTTCACCACGTGCGCAGCCCCTTCCGGATGCCGTCGAGGTAGGTCGTGTGGTTGCGCGCGGTCTCGCTGACCGAGTCGCCACCGAACTTCTCGAGGCACGAGGCGGCGAGCACGAGGGCGACCATCGCCTCGGCGACGACGCCGGCAGCCGGCACCGCACACACGTCGGAGCGCTGGTGGATGGCGGTCGCGGCCTCCCCCGTCGCGACGTCGACCGTCGAGAGGGCCCGTGGCACGGTGCTGATCGGCTTCATGGCGGCCCGCACGCGCAGCACCTGGCCGGTCGACATGCCGCCCTCGGTGCCACCGGCCCGCCCGGTGCGCCGGGTGATGACTCCGTCGACGAGCTCCATCTCGTCGTGGGCCTCCGAGCCGCGGCGGCGGGCGGTCTCGAAGCCGTCGCCGACCTCGACGCCCTTGATGGCCTGGATGCTCATGAGCGCCTGCGCGAGCTGGCCGTCGAGCTTGCGGTCCCAGTGCACGTGCGAGCCGAGGCCCGGCGGCAGGCCGTAGGCGAGCACCTCGACGACACCACCGAGGGTGTCGCCGTCCTTCTTCGCCGCGTCGACCTCCGCCACCATGGCGGCTGACCCCTCGGGGTCGAAGGCGCGCACCGGGTCGGCGTCGAGGCGCTCGAGGTCGTCGGGCGTCGGCAGCTCGGCGCCGGTGGGCACGCCCGCCGTGCCGATCGAGACGGTGTGCGAGACGAGGCGGATGCCGTAGGCCTGCTCGAGGAAGCGGGCGGCGATCTCGCCGAGGGCGACGCGGGCGGCGGTCTCGCGCGCCGAGGCGCGCTCGAGCACGGGGCGGGCGTCCTCGTGGCCGTACTTCTGCATGCCGACGAGGTCGGCGTGCCCGGGACGGGGTCGCGTCAGCGGCTTGTTGCGCGCGACCTCCTTCTCGGCGTTGACGTCGTCGGAGGCCGCGTAGTCGGCCTCGCTGACGGCCTCCGGGCTCATCACCGTCGTCCACTTCGGCCACTCGCTGTTGCCGACGCGCACGGCGAGCGGCGAGCCGAGGGTCACCCCGTGGCGCAGCCCGCCGAGGAACTCGACCTCGTCCTGCTCGAACTTCATCCGCGCGCCGCGACCGTAGCCGAGGCGGCGGCGGGACAGGGCGGCCTGGAGGTCCTTCGCGCCGACCTCGACCCCGGCCGGCAGGCCCTCGATCATGGCCACGAGGGCGGGGCCGTGGGACTCCCCGGCGGTCAACCAACGCAACATGCCCCGATCCTCCCACGCGCGCCGTGCGCCCTCGCGACCCGCCCGGTCCGCGGGACCGACCGTCAGAAGAGCGGTCGCACGGCGACGACGAGCGCGAGCAGCAGGCCGAGCAGCATCCACGGCCCGAAGGCGATGTCGTCCTTGCGGCCACCGCGGCGCAGGGCGATGCGCGACAGCCCGTAGGCCGCAGAGAGCAGGAAGGCGGCATACGTCGCGACGAGCGTGGCCGACACCCCGAGGTAGCCGGTCGAGAGGCCCACGAGACCGGCAAGCGTCACGTCGCCGAGGCCGAAGCCGCTGCCGAGCAGCGCCGCCACGAGGGCGAGCAGGGCGTAGACGAGCCAGAGCACCGCTCCCACGACGAGCGCGCGCCACAGGGCACCCCAGTCGCCCGAGGCGGCCGACGCGATCGCGAGCTGCACCACGAGGAGGGGGTATGCCGGCCGGGTCAGTCCGCGGGGCAGCCGGTGCACGTCCGCGTCGATCCACGTCAACGCGACCGCCACGGCGCCCAGGCCGAGGTAGGCCGGCGCCAGCGCCCACTCCGAGAGCGGGCCGAACCGCCACGCGATGAGGCCCCAGAGGAGCGCGAGCACGACGGGCACGACGGTGACGGGCACGCGGGGCGGCGGGCCGGTCTCGTCGTCGAGGCGGTAGCCGCCCGTGGCGAGGCGCCGGCGCAGCACCTCGCCCACCGCTCCGCCGGCGAGCGCCACGACGAGCACGAACCACACCGGCGTGGCCGGGAACGCGGCCCAGCTCATGCGCCCGCGCGCACCGGGGTGCCCCACTCGGGATCGACGACGGAGGCGAGTGCCGCGGCCATGGCCTCGAGCGGCGCCGGCCGGCCCGTCATGAGCGTCACCTGGGCAGCCGCCTGGTGCAGGAGCATGTCGGTGCCGGGGGCGAGGGCCCAACCGGCCGCCCGGGCCCGGCGCTGCAGCGGTGTCGGGCCGTCGCCGTAGACGACGTCGAGCACGGCCCCCGCGCCCCGCGGCTGCGGGAGGTCGTCGAGGCGGGTGACGGCATCCGGCGGCACGGTGCTCACGACGACGTCCGCCACCGTCCAGTCGCCGAGGCCGACGACGTCGACCGCCAAACCGGCCGACCGGGCCTGCGCGACGGTCTGCTCGCGCGGCGTGCCGCGCACCATGAAGGTCACGCGCGCGGCGCCGAGCACGCCGAGGGCGGCGACCGCGGACCGCGCCGTGGCGCCGCTGCCCACCACGAGCGCGTGCGCGGGCGCGGTGGCCCCGGCGGACCGGAGCGCCGCGACGATGCCGTGCACGTCGGTGTTGTGCGCGTGCCATCCGGCCTCGGTGGCCACGAGGGTGTTGGCCGCGCCCGTCGCCGCCGCCGTGGCGTCGACGACGGAGGCCGCACCGAGCGCCACCTCCTTGAGCGGCATCGTGAGCGAGAGCCCCCGCCACGTCGGGTCGAGCCCGGCCAGGGCGCCGCTGAAGCCGGCCTCGTCGACCTGCCGCCGGTCGTAGGACCAGCCGGTCAGCCCGAGGGCCGCATAGGCCGCGCGGTGGAGCACCGGTGAGAGCGAGTGCGCGACGGGGCTGCCCCAGACGGCGCAGTGCGCGGTGACCGGGCCCGGCTGCTCGCTCAGCACGCGCCCTTGTTCTGCGTGCACCACTGCTGGAACTGCGCGACGTTGCGCTGGTGCTCGGCGTAGGTCGAGGCGAACTTCGTCTCGCCCGTCGAGAGGTTGACGGTGACGAAGTAGAGCCACTGCCCTGCGACCGGGCTCGCCGCGGCGGCCAGGGCGCTCTCGCCCGGGTTCGCGACGGGGCCGGGCGGCAGCCCGGTGAACCGGCGGGTGTTGTACGGGTTGTTGCTGTCGAGCATCTGCTGGGTCGGCACGCCCCGCTTCTTGAAGATGTAGTTGACCGTCGAGTCGAACCCGAGCGACATCTTGGCGGCGAGGCGGTTCTCGACGACGCGCGCCACCTTCGAGCGGTCGGCCTCGTTCTGGGCCTCCCCCTCGACGAGGCTGGCGATGGTGACGACGCGCTCCATCCGCTCCGGCGCGATGCCGAGCGCGTCGAGGCGCTTCGTCGACTCGGCCACCATCTGCGTCAGCTGGTCGAGGGCGCTCGAGGTCGGCCCGAACTCGTAGCTGGCGGGGAAGAGGTAGCCCTCGATGCGGCCCTTGGCCGACGGCGGCAGGCCGAGCTCGTCGACCTTCTTGGCGGCGGCCTGGTACTGCGCCACCGGGATTCCCGACGCCGCCGAGAGCCGGGGGTAGATCTCACTCGCCCAGAGGCCCTCGGGCACGGTGACGCGGGTGACGAGACGGTTCTTCGGGTCGACGAGGATCGCGAGCGCGTCGGCCGCGCGCATCTGCTTCTTCATGACGTAGACGCCGGGCTGGATGCCGCTGCTCTTCGCGTCGGCGTTCGCGGCCTCGATGAAGGCCTTGCTCGACTTGACGACGTCGCTGTCGACGAGCTCCTTGGCGATGCTCGCCCCGCCCGCGCCCTGGGCGACGGTGACGCGCACCTCGCCGGTGCCGGGGCCGGGGTAGTCGTTCGACTCGAGGAACCCCTCGACGACCGGCCGCAGGGCCGTCCACGCGACGGCCACGCCGCCACCGATGACGCCGAGAGCGAGCACGATGACGATCAGCCGCCGCAGCGTGCGGGCCTTCCCCGGGCGCGCGCCACGACGTCGCCGGCGTCCGCGCCCACCGTCCGCACCGGTGTCGGCCCGCTCGCGGCGGCTCGCCGGCGGGGTGGCCGCCGCGGCGTCCGGGTGGTGCGGGTCGTCCTGCTCGTGCGCGTCGTGCACGTCGAGGGCGTGCGCCTCGTGGGCGGGCACGTCGTGGTCGTCGTGGTCACCGAAGATCGACGACTCGAGGTGGTCCTTCATCGACGGCGCTCCTTCTTCCGTTTGCCCTCGGCCGAGAGGGTCTCCCCCGGTGGCCGGCCCGAGAGCGCCTCGGTGTCGAGAGCCGTCTGCAGGATGAGCACGGCTGCGGCCTGGTCGATGACGGCCCGTTGCCCCCTGCCCGGGACGCCGCTGTCGCGTAGTCTGCGGTGCGCGTCCACCGTGGTCAAGCGTTCGTCGACGAGCCGCACCTCCACCGTACCCGCGCCACCGCCGGCACGGACGCCGAGACGGACGGCGAGCTCCCTCGCGTACGCGCGGGCGATCCGGGCCGACTCCCCCTCCTCGCCCGAGAGGAGCCGCGGCAGCCCGACGACGACCTCGACGGCCTCGAGCTCCTCGACGAGGGCGACGATGGCATCGAGGTCGGAGCCGCCGGCCACGTCACGCGGGAGCGTGCGCACCGGGTGCGCGAAGACCCCGGAGGCGTCCGACGCGGCGACGCCGACGCGGGCGTTGCCCACGTCGACGCCGACGCGTGCCCCGGGGCGGGAGCGCTGCTCCGCCAAGGTCAGGAGCCCCGCCGCGCCAGCTGGTCCTCGACCGCGCCGAGGGCGGCCGACACGAGCGAGGCGTCGGTGCCGCCACCCTGCGCGAGGTCGTCCTTGCCGCCGCCGCCACCACCGAGGGTCTGCGCCGCGACCTTGACGAACGCGCCCGCCTTGAGGCCGATGTCGCGGGCCCGCTCGTTCGTCGCGACGACGGCGACCGGGCGCCCGTTCGCGACGGAGGCCATCGAGACGAGGACGGGACGGTCGTTGCCCAGGCGGCCGCGCACGTCGGTGACGAGCTTGCGCAGGTCGTCGCCCGTCACGCCCTCGCCCGCGTCGTGGCTGACGAACGTCACGCCACCGATGTCGCGGGCGGAGGCGACGAGACCGGCGGCCGCGCCGAGCACCTGGCTCTGGCGGACGGCGGCGATCTCCTTCTCCGCGTCGCGCAGTCGGGCGACGATCGTGGCGATGCGGTCGGGCAGCTCGTCGCGGCGCACGCCGAGCGAGTCGGTCAGCTGGCTGACGATCGAGGCCTCGCGCGCGAGGTGCGAGTAGGCGTCCGCACCGACGAGCGCCTCGACCCGGCGCACGCCGGAGCCGATCGAGCTCTCGCCGAGCAGCTTGACGACGCCGATCTGGCCGACGCGCGGCGTGTGCGTGCCGACGCAGAGCTCGCGCGACCACTCGCCGATGGAGACGACGCGCACGCGGTCGCCGTACTTCTCCCCGAAGAGTGCCATCGCACCGAGCTTCTTCGCGGCGTCGATCGCCATGATGTCGGCCGTCACGGGCAGGTCGTCGAGGAGCACGGCGTTGATGCGCGCCTCCATCTCGGCCATCGCCGAGGTCGGCACCGCCTGGAGCGACTTGAAGTCGAAGCGAAGGCGTCCGGGCGAGTTCTCCGAGCCGGCCTGGGTGGCCGTGTCGCCCAGCTCGTCGCGCAGCGCCTGGTGCACCATGTGCGTCGCCGTGTGGGCGCGCGAGATCGAGCGGCGGCGCACGACGTCGACCTCGGCCTCCGCGTCCTCGCCGACGGAGACCTCACCGTCGAGCACGGTGGCCCGGTGCACGACGAGCCCGGTGATGGGGCGCTGGACGTCCGTGACCTCGACGAGCGCGCCGTTCGCGAGCCGGATGCGGCCGTGGTCGGCCTGCTGGCCGCCCGACTCCGCGTAGAGCGGGGTGCGGTCGAGCACGAGCTCGATCTCGTCGCCCGGTCCGACCCGGTCGACGACGAGGCCGTCGCGGATGAGCCCGCGCACGCGGGTGTCGGTCACGGTCTGGTCGTAGCCGGTGAACTCGACCTCGCGGCCGAGGGTGTCGCTCACCTGGCGGTAGACGCTCGTGTCGCCGTGCGCCGACCGCTTCGCCCGCGCGTCGGCCTTGGCGCGGTCGCGCTGCTCGCCCATGAGCCGGCGGAAGCCCGGCTCGTCGACCTGCAGCCCCTGCTCGGCGGCCATCTCGAGGGTGAGGTCGATGGGGAAGCCGTAGGTGTCGTGCAGCGCGAACGCCTCCGCGCCGCCGAGGCTCGAGGAGCCCGACGCCTTCGCCTTGGCGACGGCCGTGTCGAGGATCGTGGTGCCCGAGCTCAGGGTGTGGCGGAACGCCTCCTCCTCCGCGTAGGCGATCTGGCTGATCCGGCGGAAGTCGGTCTCGAGCTCCGGGTAGGACGCCTTCATCCGCTCCATGCTGACGGGCAGCAGGTGCTCGAGCGTCGGCACGTCGACCCCGAGGAGCCGCATCGAGCGCACCGCGCGGCGCAGGAGGCGGCGCAGCACGTAGCCACGGCCCTCGTTGCCGGGCGTCACGCCGTCGCCGATGAGCATGAGCGAGCTGCGCACGTGGTCGGCCACGACGCGGAAGCGCACGTCGTCGTCGTGGTTCGCGCCGTAGCGGCGACCGGTCAGGTCCTCCGCGGCCGCGATGACCGGGAAAACCTCGTCGGTCTCGTAGATGTTGTCGACGCCCTGGAGCAGGAACGCGACGCGCTCGAGGCCCATGCCGGTGTCGATGTTGCGCTTGGGCAGGTCACCGACGATGTCGAAGACCTCCTTGGAGCGCACGTTCTCGAGCTCGTACTGCATGAAGACGAGGTTCCAGAACTCGAGGTAGCGGTCGCCCGCCTCCCAGTCGCCGTCGGCGCCGAACTCGGGCCCGCGGTCGAGCAGGATCTCGGAGCAGGGGCCACCGGGGCCGGCGACGCCCATGTTCCAGTAGTTGTCCTTGCGGCCGAGGCGCACGATGCGGTCGTCAGAGAGGCCGGCGACCTTCTTCCACAGCGCGATCGCCTCGTCGTCCTCGTGGTAGACGGACGCGTAGAGGTCCTTCTCGTCGAAGCCGAGGCCGCCCTCGGACTGGCTGCGCGTGATGAGCTCCCACGCGAGCTCGATGGCGCCTTCCTTGAAGTAGTCGCCGAAGCTGAAGTTGCCGTTCATCTGGAAGAACGTGCCGTGGCGGGTCGTCTTGCCCACCTCCTCGATGTCGAGGGTGCGCACGCACTTCTGCACGCTGGTCGCGCGGCTGAACGCCGGGGTCTCCTGGCCGAGGAAATACGGCTTGAAGGGGACCATGCCGGCGTTGACGAAGAGCAGGTTCGGGTCCTCGTGCACGAGCGGCGCGCTCGGCACGACGGTGTGGCCGCGGCTGCCGAAGTACGAGAGCCAACGACGCCTGATCTCAGCGGTTTCCATGGTGAAGTCCTTGCAGTGGTCGGGAAGGTGGCAGGCGGGGCGGGGGCAGCGCGCGCGTCACGGGCGCGCGGCTGACCCCCGGCGAGCTCGCCTCGCTCGCGCCACGGCGAGCAGCCGGGTCGCGCTGGGTCCCGTTCGAACCACGGTCGTCGTCCTTCGTTCGTCGGCGCACGCAGTCGCGCCGAGGTCAGTCAACCCTAACGGACCCGGCCCTTGCGGGCCCACCACGTATGCCGTCACCACACGCCGCTGGGCCGGCCCCCTCGTGCGGGAGCCGGCCCAGCGGCATACGGCGTCGGCGGGTCAGGCGGTGCGCTCGACCTCGGCGACGAGGTTGGTCTTGACCTCCGGGAAGTGGCACGCCTGCAGGTGCACGCCGCCCTCGCGGTAGGCGCGCGTCGACTCGTCCGCCGTCGACGACGTGAGCGGCGGCTCCTGGGTGGCGCAGATGTCCTGCGCCTTCCAGCAGCGGGTGCGGAAGCGGCAGCCGCTCGGCGGGTCGATGGGGCTGGGCACGTCGCCGACGAGACGGATCCGCTCCTTGGGGGCGATGCCGCGGGCGACGTTGATGTCCGGCGCGGCCGAGAGCAGCGCCTGCGTGTACGGGTGCTCGGGAGCCTCGTAGATCTTCTTCTTGTCGCCGTACTCGACGATCTTGCCGAGGTACATCACCGCGACCTGGTCGCAGAAGTGGCGCACGACGCCGAGGTCGTGGGCGACGAAGATGAAGGCGAGGTCGAGCTCGTTGCGCAGCTTGGCGAGCAGGTTCATCACCTGCGCCTGGATCGAGACGTCGAGGGCCGAGACGGGCTCGTCGGCGACGATGAGCTTCGGCTCGACCGCGAGGGCCCGGGCGATCCCGATGCGCTGGCGCTGCCCGCCCGAGAACTCCGAGGGGTAGCGGTTGATGTGCTCGGGGTTGAGGCCGACGAGCTCGAGCAGCTCCTGGACGCGGGCCTTCTCCTTGCCCTTGTGCAGGCCGTGCACGCGCAGGGGGGTGCTGAGGATCGAGCCGACCGTGTGCCTCGGGTTGAGCGAGGAGTAGGGGTCCTGGAAGATCATCTGCACGTCGCGGCGGATGCCGCGCAGGTCGCTCTCCTTGAGGTGCGTGATGTCACGCCCCTCGAACTCGATGGAGCCCCCGGTGGGCTCGTCGAGGCGGGTCACGAGCCGCGAGGTCGTCGACTTGCCGCAGCCGGACTCGCCGACGAGGCCGAGGGTCTGGCCCTGCTTGACGGTGAAGCTGATGCCGTCGACCGCCTTGACGTTGGCCCGCACCATCCGGAGGCCCTGGACCTCGCGGAAGGGGAAGTGGCGCTGGAGGTCGGTGACCTTGAGCAGCGTCTGGTCGCTCATCGGGCTCCCTCGTCGTTGTTCAGGGTGGCGACGGGATCGGCCAGGTGGCAGCGGATCTCGCGGTTGAGCAAGCCCGGCGTCGGGCGCCACTCCGGCAGCTGCGTCCAGCACGCGTCACCCTCGACCTGCGACTTGAAGTCGCAGCGGGGGTGGAACGAGCAGCCGGACGGCAGGTTGAGCAGGCTGGGCGGCGAACCCTTGATGGCGCGCAGCTCCTCGAGGTCCTCGGACGTCGAGGGCAGCGACTGCAGCAGGCCGTGGGTGTAGGGGTGCGACGGTGCCGCCAGCACCTCCTTGGCGTCGCCCTTCTCGACGCCACGACCGGCATACATCACGAGGATGTCGTCGGCCGTCTCGGCGACGACCGCGAGGTCGTGCGTGATGAGGATGACCGCCGAGCCGAACTCCTTCTGGAGGTCGTTGACGAGGTCGAGGATCTGCGCCTGCACCGTCACGTCGAGGGCCGTCGTCGGCTCGTCGGCGATGAGCAGCTTCGGGTCGTTGACGAGGCCGAGGGCGATCATCGCGCGCTGGCGCATGCCGCCCGAGAACTCGTGGGGGTACTGGTTGGCGCGGCGCTGCGGATTGGGGATGCCGACGAGGTCGAGCATCTCCACGGCCCGCTTGAGCGCGACCTGCTTGCTCACCCGGTGGTGCGCGCGGTAGGCCTCGGCGATCTGCTTGCCGACCTTGTGGAACGGGTGCAGCGAGCTCTGCGGGTCTTGGAAGACCATCGCGGCCTTGGTGCTGCGGACCTTCTGGAAGGTCGTGGCCGGCGCACCGACGAGCTCGAGGCCGTCCAGCTTGATGCTGCCGGTGATCTGCGTGCGCTTCGGGTTGTGCAGGCCGAGCACGGCCATGCTGCTGACCGACTTGCCCGAGCCGGACTCGCCGACGATGGCGAGCGTGCGGCCGAGTCGCGCCTTGTAGTTGAGGTTGGAGACGGCCTTGACCAGGCCCTCCTCCGTCGGGAACGCCACGGTGAGGTCGGTGACCTCGAGGACGACGTCGCCCGCGTTGCGCGCCTCGGCGCCCTGGGTGGAGATGGTGTCTGCGGTCGCGGTCACGAGAGCCTCACTCGCGGGTCGATGAAGGAGTACATGATGTCGACCACGAGGTTCATGATGACGACGACCACGGCTCCGATGAGCACGGTGCCCATGATGACGGGCAGGTCCTGCGCCTTGAGGGCCGCGAGGCCGCGACGGCCGATGCCGTCGACGCCGAAGATCTGCTCGGTGATGAGCGTGCCGGTGAGCAGGGCTGCGATGTCGAGTCCGAGGATCGTCGCGATCGGGCTCATGGCGGCCCGGAAGCCGTGCCGCAGGAGCACGGTCCGCTCGCTGATGCCCTTCGAACGAGCGGTGCGGATGTAGTCCATCGACAGCGTCTCGATCATCGAGTTGCGGGTGTAGCGCACGTACGACGCGGACGTGACGAAACCGAGGATCAACGCCGGTGCCAGCATGCCGAGGAAGTACGGTCCGACCCCCGAGGAGAGGGACGAGTACTGCGGCAGGATGTTCCAGAGGATCACGGGGTAGAGCGCGACGAGCAGCGCGAGCACGTAGTACGGGATGGCGCCGAGCACCTGCGAGGCACCGACGACGGTGCGGTCGAGGGCGGTGCCGCGGCGGACGGCGGCGAAGATGCCGACCGCGACGCCGATGGTCACGAACACGACGGCGGCCATGAGGGCGAGCACGACGGTGTTCGGGAAGCGGGAGAAGAGCTCGTCGTTGACCGAGCGACGCGTCACGAACGAGAAGCCCAGGCAGGGCGCACCGCAGTGCACGGTGTCGCCGGCGTAGAGGAAGTCACGACCGACGAAGAGGCCCTTGAAGTAGTCGAGGAACTGCGCGCCGAGCGGCTTGTCGAGCCCGAGGCTCTTGGTGATCGCCTCGAGGCGCTGCGCGTTGCACCGGGTCTCGGGGCACATGGCGCGGGCGGGGTCGGACGGTCCCGCGAAGAAGATGAGGAACGTCGACACCAGCGTGGCCAGGATGACGCTCAGGGCGAGAGCCAGCCGCCTGAGGATGTACGTGAGCACGGTTTGCCTTCCAAACGAGGTGGGCGCCGGTGGTGGGGGCCCGGGATGTCCCGGGCCCCCACCACGGCTATCAAGTCAGATCCTGCTCCCCCGAGGGGGCGCTGTCACTGATGACTTACTGGTCGAGCCACACGTCGTTAAGGTCCGGCATGCCCTTGTTCGGGTTGTTGACGACGTTCTTGACCTTCGTGCCGAAGACCGAGTTGCCCTTGTCGTTGTTGTCCGGGATGGCGAGCAGGTACGTCTCCGTCAGCCACTTGTCCATCTTGCCCCACTCCGGGCCCTGCTCCGTGATCGAGAGCTGCTGGATGCGCTTGATCTCGGAGTCGATCTTGGCGTCGGAGAAGTTGCCGAACGTCGTGCCACCCTGCGAGAGGGCGATCGTGCCGAAGGTGGGCGGGATGATCGAGTCGGCGGACGGCCAGTCGAAGCACCAGCCGCGCGGCGACTGGAGCATGTTGTACTTGCCCTTCGGGTCGCCGACGAGCTTGCGACGCTCGGCGTTCGGCACGCCGATGTCGGTGACCTTGAAGCCGGCCTTCTGCAGCGCCTGCTTGCGGACCTGGTTCACCTTCTGGGCGGTGTCGTCGTCGTTCGTGTAGTAGTAGATGAGCTCGAAGGGCTTGTCGGCGCCGTAGCCGGCGGCGGCGAGCATCTTCTTGGCCTCGTCGGCGTTGCCGTCGCCCTGGCCGTTCATCTTGAAGCCCGGGGCGGCCTCGGCCGTGTAGTCCAGGTGGCCCGGGATCTGCGGCGGGATGATCGTGCTGGCGGGCGAGAACGAGTGCGTCGTCTCACCGCCGGCCTTGTGGATCGAGTCGAAGGGCCACGCCACGGCGATCGCCTTGCGGATCGGCAGCGGGATCTTGCGGGCGTCGAGGTTGACCATGAGCACGCACGAGGACGGGCCCTCGGCGAACTGCGCCTTCTTGTCGCCCTCGATCTGCGGGATGAGCGAGGAGTCGATCGGGTCCCAGTTGAGGCTCGTCGCGTCGTCGCCGTTGGAGGCGAGGATGGCGGTCTGCGTCTTGATGGTGTCGACGCCCCACTTGAAGTGGAAGCCGTCCGGGTAGTCGTGGCGCGCCGGGTCGGTGTTCTTGTCCCAGTTGGGGTTGCGCTTGAGGATGAGCTCGGTGCCGGGCGTGTACTTGTCGAACATGTACGGGCCGGTGGCGAGCGGGTGCAGCTGGTAGTCGGCCTTCTTGTCCTTCGCCTCGGGGATCGGCGTGAACTGGTTGAAGGAGACGAAGTACGGCAGCGTCTCGAAGCGCTTCTCGAGGTGGAAGACGATCGTCTTGTCGTCGGTGGCCTCGACGCCCTTCCAGTTCTTGTCACCCTTGTAGGGGCCCTGGTAGTCCGCGCCGCCCTTGAAGAACTCGCGCTGGTAGGTCGGGCCGTTCGCCGCGAGGTCGGGGTCGAACGAGCGCTTGGCCGCGAAGACGATGTCCTGGGCCTTGACCGGGCTGCCGTCCTCGTACTTGATGCCGTCCTTGAGCGTGAAGGTCCACGTCAGGCCGTCCTCGGACTGCTTGCCGAGGTCGGTGGCGAGGTCCGGAACGAGCACCTGCTTGCCCTCGCGGCTGACGTAGGTCGTCAGGGCGCGGTGGGTGAGCGAGAAGATGACGGCCGTGTCCTGGTAGAACTGGTCGCTCGGGTCGAAGTTGGCCGGAACCGAGGCGTAGGGCACCGTGAGGATGCCGCCGCGCTTGGCGCCCTGGATCTCCGGGGCGGGGCCCTTGGCGTTCGGGTCGAGGGCGGCGCCGGCCTGGTCGACAGGCGCGTTGCCACCGTTGGTGCCGTTGCCGGCCCCACCGTTGTTGGCGGACGGGGCGCCGCAGGCCGCGACGAAGCCGAGGGAAGCCGCGGCTCCCACGGTCAGGACTTTGGTCCAGCGCATTGTTGTTTGCTCCCTTGTGCTTGTCCCGGCTCTTTGCCGGGAACATCGGTGTGCCGAAGCCGGGGTGGGGCTAGCGGCGGCTGGTGGGGTCGAAGGCGTCGCGGATCGAGTCGCCGAGCAGGCTCAGGGCGAGGACGAGGAGCGACAGGCCGATGACCGAGGGCCAGAGCCACAGTGGATACGTGGCGAAGAGGTTCTGCGCGTCGGCGATGGTGCGGCCCCACGACGCGGTCGGCTCGACGAGGCCGGCGCCGAGGTAGCTCAGCGTCGCCTCGTACGTGATGTAGGCGGGCACGGCGATGGACGCCGAGACGATGATCGGGCCCACGAGGTTGGGCAGGATCTCGCGGAAGAGGATCTGGCGGGTCGGCACGCCGATGGCGCGCGCGGCCTGGACGAACTCGCGTTCACGCAGGCTCTTGACCTCTCCTCGGACCAGGCGGGCCAGACCCATCCAGCCGAAGACGAAGAGGATGACGATGAGCACGATGAAACGGATCTGCGAGATCTCGTCGGCGGTGAGGTCGCCGGTGCCGGCGAGGCTCTTCTGCATGATCGGCACGATGGCGAGCACGAGGAGCAGGATCGGCAGCGACAGGAAGAAGTCGATGACCCACGAGATGATCTTGTCGGCGACCCCGCCGAGGTAGCCGGCGACGAGGCCGAGCGTCACACCGATGATCGTCGAGGCGGCCGCCGCGACGAAGCCGATGATGAGAGAGGGGCGCGCGCCGATCGCCCAGCGGGCGAAGAGGTCACGGCCGAGGCGCGGCTCGACGCCGAGCCAGTGGGCCGAGCTCGCCCCGACCTCGGGCAGGCCGTTGAAGTCGATGAGCTCGGTGTGCGTCGCGTAGGGGTCCGCCTTCACCCCCGTCAGCGGGTCGACGGACTCGAGGGAGTAGAGCAGCGGCGCGAAGATCGCGACGATGATGAAGAAGAGCACGATGGCGAAGCAGACGATCGCCACCTTGTCCTTCTTGAGCCGCGACCAGGCCACCTGACCGGGAGAACGACCGGTGCGGGCCTCCTGGTGCTCGGGGGCCTTCGTCGAACCCTGCTCCTCGGATTCCTCGATCAGCGTTCCTGCTGAGGGCTCCGGCATTGCGTTCAACGCGTCGTCTCCATCCTGGGGGGATCTCATCGGCCCGACGAGCTCTGGCGGGCCCCCGACGTCGTGGCCGCAGCGATCGCGTGCCACCCCCGTCGGGACGTCGTCACACTGCCACACAGTTTCGCGCTGTCCAAGCACCGAGACGCGCATGGATGACAAATCGTTACCGAGCCCCGGGGCCTCGCCGCACGATGTCCGCCCGAGCGTGACCGCCCCGAAACAATCCCCGAAACGGTCCCCGGCGCGGCGCCCTCGCGTCAGTTGCGGCGCGTGCGTCCCAGACGTCCCGCCAGCCATTCCCAGCGTGCCCGGAGCCGCTCCTCGAAGCCCCGGTCGGTCGGGCGGTAGTAGCTGACCGCGTCGTGCAGGTCGTCGGGCAGGTACTGCTGGGCGGCCACGCCGTCCGGCTCGTCGTGGCTGTAGACGTAGCCCTTGCCGTGGCCGAGCCGCTCGGCGCCGGCGTAGCCGCTCCCGCGCAGGTGCGCCGGCACGACACCGCCTCGCCCGCCGCGCACGTCGGCGATCGCCTCGTTGATGCCGAGGTATGCCGCGTTCGACTTGGGTGCGAGCGCGTTGTGCACGACGGCCTGGGCGAGGATGATCCGCGCCTCGGGCATGCCGATCTGCGCGACGGCGTGCATCGCGGCGACCGCCGTCTGCAGCGCCGTCGGGTCGCCCATCCCGACGTCCTCGCTCGCCGAGATGACGATGCGCCGCGCGATGAAGCGCGGGTCCTCCCCCGCCTCGAGCATCCGGGCGAGGTAGTGCAGGGCGGCGTCGACGTCGCTGCCGCGCATCGACTTGATGAGCGCGCTCGCGACGTCGTAGTGCTGGTCGCCCGCCCGGTCGTAGCGGACCGCGGCCTGGGCGACGGCCTGCTCGACGTGCGCGAGGGTGATCGCCACGGGGTCGTCCGACGTGCGGCCGGCCGGCTCCGCGTCGAGGGCCACCCCGGCCGCGGCCTCGAGAGAGGTCAGGGCCCGGCGCGCGTCGCCCCCGGCGATGCGCACGAGGTGCTCGCTCGCGTCGTCCGCCAGGGTGTGGGCGCCGTCGAAGCCCCGCTCGTCGGTCAGGGCGGCAGCGAGCAGGTCGGCGACGTCGGCGTCGGAGAGCGACTCGAGCGTGACGAGCACCGACCGCGAGAGCAGCGGCGCGATGATGCTGAACGACGGGTTCTCCGTCGTGGCCGCGACGAGGATGACGGTCCGGTTCTCGACGCCGGGCAGGAGGGCGTCCTGCTGCGCCTTGGTGAAGCGGTGGATCTCGTCGAGGAAGAGCACGGTCTGGCGGCCGTAGAGGTCGCGGTCGCGCACGGCGCCGTCCATGACGGAGCGGACGTCCTTGACGCCCGCGGTCACGGCGGACAGCTCGACGAAGCGTCGCTCGGCGGCCGTCGCCACGAGGTGGGCGAGCGTCGTCTTGCCGGTGCCCGGCGGGCCCCACAGGATCGCCGAGAGCGGCCCCGCGGCGCCGCCGGAACCCTCGATGAGCCGCCGCAGCGGGCTGCCGGGTCGCAGCACCTTGGCCTGCCCGCGCACCTCCTCGAGCGAGCGCGGGCGCATCCGCACCGCGAGCGGTGCGGCGCCGGCCGACGCCGGGGCCTCACCCCGGTCGGCGGCGGCTGCCGCACCGAAGAGGTCCCCCGGGCTGTTCGTCGTCACTGTGGAAGGCTATCCGCGTGCAGCACCCCTCTCCTGCCGGCCCGGCGCCGCGCACCCGTCTCGCCCGCCTGGGCGGGCTCATCGCCCGGCACCCGCGCACGTGGGTCGCGGCGTGGGCCGTCGCCGCGATCGCCTGCTTCGCCGTCGCCGTCGGCGGCGTCACCGGCGAGTCGCTCTTCGAGCGCCTCCACTCCGGGGCCCCCACCGTCGAGTCCGAGTCGTCGCGGGCCCAGGACGTCATCGCGCAGAGCCAGCCGGCGCTCGAGACGCTCACCCTGCAGGTGACGGGCGCCGACCTCGGCGATGCCGCCACGGTCGCGGCCGGGCAGCGCGCCGCCCGCGCGGTCGCGGAGGTGCCGGGGGTGAACGAGGTGCGCTCGCCGCTCCTCGCACCGGGCGGCCTGTCCGACCGGTCGGTGGCCCCCCTCCTGCTCGGCGGCTCCCCCGCCGCCGGCGGCTTCGTCACCGTCGTCGACTTCCGGGCCGGGCTCTCGAAGCCGGACCAGGACCGCGCCGAGCAGGCGGCGGAGGCGGCGCTGCTCGAGGTGGCGTCGGCCGTGGACGGCCAGGGATCGGTCGGCAGCACGAGCAAGGTCATCACCGCGATCACGAGCACCGTCGAGCGCGACCTGCTCCGCGGCGAGGGCATCGCGCTGCCCCTGACGTTCCTCGTCATGGTGCTCGTCTTCGGCGGCTTCGTCGCCGCGGGCATGCCGATCGTCGGTGCCGTCGTGGCCATCGGCGGCGCCCTGCTCTCGCTCTTCGGCTTCTCCCACGCGGTCGAGCTCGACGCGACCGTCGTCAACATCGTCACGCTGCTCGGTCTCGGGCTCTCCATCGACTACGGCCTGCTCACGGTGAGCCGGTTCCGCGAGGAGCTCGGCGAGCGCGCGCACCGCACGCCGACGCGGGAGGAGATCGCGCACGCCGCCGAGCGCACCGTCGCGACGGCCGGTCGCACCGTGCTCTTCTCCGGCCTGACGGTGGCGATCGCCCTCGCCGGCCTGCTCGTCTTCGAGGCCTCGATCATGCGCGCCATCGGGGTCGCCGGCGTCAGCGTCGTGCTCGTCGCGATGGTCGTGGCCATCACCCTCGTGCCGGCGCTCTGCGTCCTCGGCGGCCGCCGCCTCGCGCGGCGGGCGACGGCGACGACGTCCGACGTCGGGGTCTTCTCCCGGCTCGCCGCCGGGGTGCAGCGCCGGCCCGTCGCCGTCATCGTCGGCGTCACCGTCGTGCTCGTGACCCTCGCGCTGCCCACCCTGTCGATGCGGCTCACGTCGTCGGGCACCGAGCTGCTCCCCAAGGACGCCCAGCAGCGCGTCTTCTTCGAGCAGCTGGCCCGCGACTACCCGGCGCTGTCGGCGCCCGAGGTCACCGTCGTCGCCGGGTCGGCCGACACCGCGGCGGTGCAGGACTGGGCCGCGCAGTTCGCGGCCGAGCCCGGCGTCGAGGGCGTCACGGTGAGCCCCCTCGGCCCGGACCACCAGCGGGTCGACCTGCGCGTCGCCGGTCGCCCGACGTCCGACGAGGCGCAGGAGCTCGTGGCGACGGTGCGCGCGGCGCGCGCGCCCTTCGAGACGCTGACGACGGGCCAGGCCGCCGGGCAGATCGACTTCCTCGACTCGATGTCGGCCCGCGCGCCGTATGCCGTCGGCCTCGTGGTCCTCGGCACGCTCGTGCTGCTCTTCCTCATGACCGGCTCGCTCGTCATCCCGGTCAAGGCCCTGCTGCTCAACGTCATCTCGCTCGGCGCCGCGCTCGGCGTCGTCGTGTGGATCTTCCAGGAGGGCCACCTCGAGGGGCTGCTGGGCTTCACCTCGGTCGGCGCCGTCGAGTCGTTGGTGCCGTTCCTCGTGCTCGCCTTCGGCTTCGGCCTCTCCATGGACTACGAGGTCTTCCTGCTCTCGCGCATCGTCGAGTTCCACCGCCACGGCGCGGGGAACGACCGCTCGGTGTCGTTGGGCCTGCAGCGGACCGGCCGCATCATCACGTCGGCCGCCCTGCTCATCGTCATCGTCTTCGCGGGGTTCGTCGCCGGCGACATCCTCATCATCAAGCAGATGGGTGTCGCCCTCGTCGCGGCCGTCGTCATCGACGCGACCCTCGTGCGAATGCTCCTCGTGCCGGCCACGATGACCCTGCTGGGGCGCTGGAACTGGTGGGCGCCCGCGCCGCTGCGGCGACTGCACGACCGCTTCGGGATCACGGAGTGACCGCGACGTCGGCCGGGGTCGTGACCGGCCACGGCCTCGAGGCGCTGCTGGAGGCCACCGGACGGCATCCGTTCGTGCGGTGGGAGGTGACCCCCGGCCTCGCCGACACGTGGTGGGCGGCAGCAGGGGCCGTGGCCTTCCAGCGCACCCGCAAGCAGGTGCGGCGCACCGTCAGCGTGCTCGGCCCAGACCAGGGCGTGGCCGCGCTGCTCGACCACCTCCCCGCCATCGCGGCGTCCGTCGCACCGAAGCGACGTGCCCTCTCGGTCAGCGTGCCGCAGCACCTCGAGGCGCGCCTGCGCGAGCGCTACCGCGTGCTCGACGGCGGCGACTGGGAGTGGTTCCACACGACGACCGCGCCAGACGAGCTGCCTTCGTACGACAGGGTCGTCGCCCTCGACGACGTCGGGCGCGCCGACGAGGTCGTCGCCTTCCTCGCGGCCCACTCCCCCACCGCCGACACCGAGCCGGGCCGCGGCGAGCGCTGGTTCGCGGTCGAGCAGCCTGACGGCGACCTCGCCGCGGTGGCCGCCTGGGGCACGACGCGCGCCGGGGCACCGCACCTCTCGTCGGTCGCCGTCGACACGCGCCTGCGTGGACAGGGGCTCGGGCGCACGATCGTCGGTGCGGTGACCCGACGGGCGGTGCAGGAGGCCGGCGTGTGCACCCTCGGGATGTACTCGCACAACACCGTGGCGCGGGCGCTCTACCTCTCGCTCGGCTACGACCGCACGTGCGCCTGGTCGAGCCGCCCGGTCCTCATCGACCCCTGATGGGCGGCTGGCCGGGCGGCTGACGCCTCAGGCGAAGTCGGCGGCGACGACCTTGCGGCCGGCCTCCTGCACGAGGACGACCCAGTTGCCCGAGTTGTCGCGGCACACGGCCTCGGTGCCGTAGGGCCGCGCCGACGGCGGCTGGAGGAACTCGACGCCCTTCGCGGTCAGCTCGGCATACGTCTGCTCGCAGTCGTCGACGGAGAGGCCGAGGCCGTTGAGGCCGCCGGCGTCGAGCGCCCGCCGCATCGCCGTGACGAGCTCGTCCGGGAAGGGCGGGCCGGGGATCGCGAGGCTGACCTGCAGCTCCGGCTGGTTGGGATGCACGACGGTGCACCAGCGGTAGCCGCCGTCGAGCGTGATGTCGTCCTTCTCCTCGAAACCGAGGACGTCGACGTAGAAGCGCTTGCTCTCGTCGATGTCCTTCACGAAGACGCTGACGATGGAGATGTTGGTGATCATGCGGCCACGCTAGGACGGCGACGGGCGGTCGTGCTTCTCCCGGGTTGCGGAGCTCTCCGCCAGTCCCCACATGAACATGACGCAGCCCGGGATGCGCGGCGCTCCGGTGGCGGCATACCGAGCCTGGAAGTCGCTGGGGCTCTCGCCCACCACGGCCCGGAAGCGGCTGCTGAAGGAGCCGAGGCTCGAGAAGCCGACGGCGTGGCACACCTCGGTCACGGTGAGGTTCGTGGCGCGGAGCAGGTCCTGGGCCCGCTCGATCCGTCGCCTCGAGACGTACTCGGCCGGCGTGGTCCCGTAGGTCGTGCGGAAGAGCCGGAGGAAGTGGAACTTCGACAGACCCGCGGCCGCGGCCAGCCGGGCGAGGTCGAGGGGCGCGGCGTACTCCCGGTCGGCGAGGTCGCGGGCGCGCCGGAGGTGGACGAGCACGTCGTCCGGCGCGCGCTGCTCCACGGAGGTCACCACGACAGTGTGCCCCCTGCAGATGGGGGGCCGAGCTGATCTCGGTGTCCCCCTGATCTCGGTGTCCGCGGAGTTCTGCCGGCACCACGTGCCGGCAGAACTCCGCTGACGCTCGGGTCAGCTCTGCTTGGGGCTCACCTCGGGGGAGCCCTGGGCGGCCGGTGCGGAGGCGGCCGGCTTGGCGTCGACGCCGGCCTCCTTGCGCTGCTCGGGCGTGATCGGCGCGGGAGCGGCCGTCAGCGGGTCGTAGCCGCCGCCGGACTTCGGGAAGGCGATGACGTCGCGGATCGAGTCGGTGCGCGCGAGGAGCGAGACGATGCGGTCCCACCCGAAGGCGATGCCGCCGTGCGGCGGGGCGCCGAAGGCGAAGGCGTCGAGCAGGAAGCCGAACTTCTCCTGCGCGTCCTCCTCCGACAGGCCCATCACGGTGAAGACGCGCTCCTGCACGTCACGCTGGTGGATACGGATCGAGCCGCCGCCGATCTCGTTGCCGTTGCAGACGATGTCGTAGGCGTAGGCGAGCGCCGGCCCGGGGTCGGTGTCGAAGGTGTCGAGGAACTCGGGCTTGGGCGAGGTGAAGGCGTGGTGCACGGCGGTCCACGCACCCGCACCGACGGCGACGTCGCCCGAGGCGACCGCGTCGGCGGCCGGCTCGAAGAGCGGGGCGTCGACGACCCAGAGGAAGCTCCACGCGTCCTCGTCGATGAGCTCGCAGCGGCGGCCGATCTCGAGGCGGGCCGCTCCGAGCAGGGCGCGGGAGGCCTTGGCCGCACCGGCGGCGAAGAAGATGCAGTCGCCCGGGCGGGCGCCGACGTGGGCCGCCAGACCCTCGCGCTCGGCGTCGGTGAGGTTCTTGGCCACGGGACCGCCGAGCTCGCCGTCCTCCTGGACGAGCACGTAGGCGAGGCCGCGCGCGCCGCGCTGCTTGGCCCACTCCTGCCACGCGTCGAGCTGCTTGCGCGGCTGGCTCGCGCCGCCCGGCATGACGACGGCGCCGACGTAGTCGGACTGGAAGACCCGGAAGGTCGTGTCGGCGAAGTACTCCGTGCACTCGACGAGCTCGTTGCCGAAGCGCAGGTCGGGCTTGTCGGAGCCGAAGCGCGCCATCGCGTCGTGGTAGGTCATCCGCTGGAACGGCGCGTCGAGCTCGACGCCGATGAGGCGCCACAGCGCCGAGACGATCGACTCACCGAGCTCGATGACGTCGTCCTGGTCGACGAAGCTCATCTCGATGTCGAGCTGGGTGAACTCCGGCTGGCGGTCCGCGCGGAAGTCCTCGTCGCGGTAGCAGCGGGCGATCTGGTAGTAGCGCTCCATGCCGGCGACCATGAGCAGCTGCTTGAACAGCTGCGGGCTCTGCGGCAGGGCGTACCAGGAGCCGGGCGCGAGGCGTGCCGGCACGAGGAAGTCGCGGGCGCCCTCGGGCGTCGAGCGGGTCAGCGTCGGGGTCTCGATCTCGACGAAGTCGCGGGCGCCGAGGACCGCGCGCGCCGCGGCGTTCACCTTGGAACGCAGGCGGATCGCGGCGCCGGCCGAGCTCGCGCCGGGGCGGCGCAGGTCGAGGTAGCGGTGCTTGAGGCGGGCCTCCTCGCCCACCGTGACGCGCTCGTCGATCTGGAAGGGCAGCGGAGCGGCCGGGTTGAGCACCTCGAGCTCGCTGACGATGACCTCGATCTCACCGGTCGGCAGGTCGGGGTTGGCGTTGCCCTCGGGACGCGTGCGCACCTCGCCGGTCACCTTGACGCAGTACTCGTTGCGCACGTCGTGGGCGCCACCCTCGGCGAGCACCTCGTCGCGGGCCACGACCTGGGCCACGCCCGAGGCGTCGCGCAGGTCGAGGAAGGCGACGCCGCCGTGGTCTCGACGCCGCGCCACCCAACCGGTGAGGGTGACGGTCTGGCCTGCGTGGTCGGCACGAAGAGTGCCGGCCTCGTGAGTGCGGAGCACGGAGGGTCCTTCCGGGGACGGGGGCGGGCGGCGACGGGGCCGCCAGGGCAGAGCGCGCGCCCGCTCGGCGTTGTGGCCGCGGGCACCGGGGACCAATCCTAGACCGCCTGCGCCTAGGCTCTTCGCCGTGCAGCACTCCCGCAACCGCGACCTCGACGGCGTCCGAGGTCTCGCGATCCTCCTCGTCGTCGCTGCGCACGTCGGCCTCCCGGTGCGGTGGGGCGGGCTCTCGGGCGTGACGCTCTTCTTCGTCCTCTCCGGCTACCTCATCACGAGCCTCCTGCTGCGCGAGTGGGACACGTGGGGCGCGCTCAGCCTGTGGCGGTTCTGGGGCCGGCGGGCCCTGCGGCTGCTGCCCGCCCTCGTGCTCCTGCTGGCCCTGACGCCCGTGCTCCTCGCGGCCACGGGTGACGAGCGCCTGTCGACGTATGCCGTCGGCGCCCTCGCGTCGTTGCTCTACGTCGGCAACTGGGTGCGGATCGCCGGCACCGATCTCGGGGTGCTCAACCACCTGTGGTCGCTCAGCGTCGAGGAGCAGTTCTACGTCGTGTGGCCTGCGGTCTTCATCGCCCTCATGACCTGGCTGCGGCGGCGGGCGCTCGCGGTCGTGCTCGCCCTCGCGGGGCTCGCGACGTTCTACTCGGTGTGGACCCGGGGCAGCGCCCTGCGGCTCGACATCTCGACCGAGACGAACGCGTTCGCGCTCCTGCTCGGCGTCGCCCTCGCCTTCGCGCTCGCCGGCGTGCGGGCGCAGGGCTGGCAGCTGCCGGCGACGAGTCCACTCGTCCCCTTCGTCGTGCTCGTGGCCGTCTCGGCCTTCCCGGGCCACTCACCGGACGTCGACCACGCGCTCTTCCGTCCGCTCGGCGCGGTCTTCGCGCTGCTCGGCGTGTGGCTCGTGTATGCCGCCGTCTCGGGTCAGTCACGCGTCGTGGGCTCCCGCCTCATGGTCTTCTTCGGCACCATCAGCTACGCGCTCTACCTGTGGCACCAGACGCTCATCAACAGCCGACTGCTCGGTGAGCACACCACGGCGCGCAACCTCGCGCTCGTCGCCGCGGCGGTCGTCCTGTCGTGGCTCTCGTGGGTGCTCGTGGAGCGTCCGGTCGGGCGGCTGCGGGGGCGTCTCCGTCTCGACCAGCCCTCGCGCCGACAGCAGCAGCGCCGCGCCGCGCGGGCACAGCAGGAGGGGCAGCGCCCCTCCCTTCCCACGGCATAGCGCCGCAGGGGGCTTGCGGCAGGACCCCCGTCCGGGCGCAGCATCCACACCTCGCGCACCAGCGCTCGCCCGCGCTCGTCGACGCCGGCTAGATCGCCACCAGCTCGCGGGAGCCCTCTGCCGCAAGGGCTTCCACAGCCGCGGCGAGCGCCGGGCCCTCGGTCATCGTCCGTCGCCAGACGAGGCTGACGGTGCGCTCCGAGACGGGGTCGACGATGGGGACGGCGACGACGCCCTCGGGCAGCGGCCCGCGGCCGAGGCGCGGCACGAGCGCGATCGCCTCGCCGCGGTCGACGAGCGCCACGTGGGTGGCGAACTCGAGCGCGACGTGGGCGATCCGGGGCGCGCGGCCGACGTCGGCATGCATCTTCTGGAGCCACTGGTGGCAGATCGACCCGGGGGCGACACTGGCCCAGGACTCGTCGAGCACGTCGTGCACGCCGATGCTGGTGCGCCCGGCGAGCGGGTGGCCGACGTGCAGGAGCACGTCGGCACGGTCGCGCCCGAGGTGGCGCACCTCGAGGTGGTCGGGGATCGCGAGCGGCAGGGGCTCCCAGTTGTGCACGAGGGCGAGGTCGTGGGATCCCGACGCCACGGCGTCGACGGCGTCGAAGGGGTCGATCTCGTCGGGACGGAGCGCGACTCCCGGCGCCGCCGTCCGCAGCCGGCCGAGCGCGCCGACGACGATGCCGCGGTAGGCGGTGGCGAAGGTCGCGAGGCGCACCGTGCCGACCACGGCGCCGCTCGCGTCGTGCAGCCGGGACTCGAGGCGCTCGAGGTGCGCGAGCAGGTCGCGCGCCGACTCGGTGAGGGTGCGGCCGGCCTCGGTGAGCAGCACGCCGCGTCCCTGGCGCTCGAGCAGCTGGACCCCGGTCTGGGACTCGAGCCGCTTGATCTGCTGCGACACGGCGCTCGGCGTGTAGTCGAGGGCCGCGGCGGCAGACCCCACCGAGCCGTGCGTCTCGACGGCCACGAGCGAGCGGAGCGCGACAGGATCAATCATGCAGCGATGCTACACAGTCAGGGATGCGAATGTTTGATGGACGTGAACGGTGCAGGCGCCCACGATGGCGTCATGCGCCGACGTGACATCGCCCTCGCCGTCCTCGTCGCCGTCGTGTGGGGCACCAACTTCGTCGCCATCCGCGCCGGCCTCGACTCCGTGCCGCCCCTGCTGTTCCTCGCCGTGCGCTTCGTCGTCGTCTGCGTGCCGGCCGTCCTCCTCGTCCGACGGCCGGCCCTGCCGTGGCGCGACCTGGCGCTCATCGGACTGTTCACGAGCCTCGGCCAGTTCGCCCTGCTCTACCTCGCGCTGCACCTCGGCATGCCGCCGGGCCTGTCGTCCCTCGTCCTGCAGGCCCAGGTGCTGCTGACCGTCGTCATCGCCGCCGGGTGGCTGCGTGAGCGGCCGAGGACGGCGCAGCGCATCGGTGTCGCGCTCGGTGGCGCGGGGCTCGTCACCATCGCGGCCGGCCGGGGGCTGTCCGCTCCCCTGCTGCCGCTCGTCGTGCTCGTGCTGGCCGCGGTCTCGTGGGCGGTCGGCAACGTGCTCACCCGACGCGCCGGTGCGCTGACGGGCCCGGGGGCGGGTCTCGGGGTCACCGTGTGGTCGGGCCTCGTCGTGCCCCTCCCGGCCCTCGCCCTCTCGTTCCTCGTCGAGGGCCCGGGCGCCATCGGGGCCGCCCTCACCCACGTGCAGTGGTCGGCCGTGCTGTCGACGGCCTACACCGCCTACCTCTCCTCGCTCGTCGGCTACGGCATCTGGAACACCCTGCTCAGCCGCCACCCGGTCGCCGCGGTCACGCCCTTCGCCATGCTCGTGCCGGTGTTCGGCATGGCCGCGGCGGCCGTGGCCTTCGGCGAGCGCCCCCACCTGCTGGAGCTCGTCGGGGGCGTCCTGCTGCTCGCAGGGGTCGGGGTGGCCGTGCTGCGTCGGCCGCGCCGGTCCCCGCGGTCAGGTCAGGTCGCCGTCGACGTAGACCCAGCGCCCCGCCCGGCGCGTGAACCGGCTCACCTCGTGCAGCTCACCCGTCCGGTCGGTCCCTCGCGCTGACGGCTCGCGCCAGCGCGCGACGAACTCGACGACACCGTCGCCATCTCCCGGCCCGCCACGCTCCGTGCGCAGCACGGTGAGCCCGGTCCACGTCGTGCGCGGGTCGAGCTCGAGGTCCTCCGGGCGCGTGCGCGGGTGCCACGTGCGCACGAGGTGACCGACGTCGCCGAGCAGGTATGCCGTGTAGCGCGAGCGCATGAGCGCCTCGGCCGTCCCGGCCGGGTCGTCACCGCTGAGCAGCGGGCCGCAGCAGCCGGCATACGGCCTGCCGGAACCGCACGGGCACGGCCCGGCGCCGGTCACACCACCGCGGGGCGCGGCGCCGAAGACCGAGGTCACGACCGGAGGCTGCGCTGGGCGTCGCGGGCCGGCCACGCGGCGTCGCGCGGACGCAGCGACGACCAGCCGCGCTGGCGTGCGAGCCCGGCGGAGAGCAGACCGACGAGGGTGGCCGAGTTGCTGATGCGCCCGGCGAGCGCGGCGTCGACCGCGTCGTCCAGGGGTACCCAGAGCGGGCGCAGGGTCAGCTCCTCGGCGGTGCGCCGGTGCGCCTCCTCGGGCGGCACGTCACGCAGCTGCCGCGCGAGGAAGATGCGCACCGTCTCGGGGAAGGCCCCCGGGGAGGTGACGTCGTCGGCGAGCACGTGCCACTCGTCGGCGAGCAGGTCGACCTCCTCGGCGAGCTCGCGGGCCGCGGCCTCCCACGGCGGCTCGCCGTCGACGTCGAGCAGCCCTGCGGGCAGCTCCCACACGTGGCCGGCGCTCGCGTGGCGGTACTGCCGGATCATCAGCACGTGCGGGACCCCGTCGACCTCGCGCAGGGCGAGGACCGCGACGGCGCCGGGGTGCGTCACGAGGTCACGGGTGACGACGCCCCCCGCGCCGAGGTCGACCCGGTCGCGGCGCACGTCGAAGATGAGCCCCCGGAACGGGGTCTGCACCTCGAGGACGGGCTCGCTCACCCACTCCTCGACGAGGTCGGCGCCGGTCCCGAGCGGCGAGCGGAGGCCCACCCCGTCCTCAGCCGGCGTCCGACGCGGTGGCGAAGGCCTCGGCGGCCTCGTCCACGCGCTCAGACCCGCGCGCCTCGGCCCCGGCGTCGACGGCGGCGCGGTGCCGCTCGACCTCGACGAGCCGCTCGCTGCGCTGGCGCTCGAGGGCGGCGCCCACGAGTCCGGCGAAGAGCGGGTGCGCGCGGTTCGGCCGCGACAGGAACTCCGGGTGCGCCTGCGTCGAGACGTAGTAGGGGTGCACCTCGCGCGGCAGCTCGACGAACTCGACGAGGGTGCCGTCGGGCGAGGTGCCGGAGAAGACGAGGCCGGCCTGCTCGAGGTCGTCGCGGTAGGAGTTGTTGACCTCGTAGCGGTGGCGGTGCCGCTCCTGCACGAGCGCCTCGTCGTAGGCGGCGCGCACGACGCTGCCCTCCCGGAGCGCGGCGGGGTACGCGCCGAGGCGCATCGTGCCGCCGAGGTCGCCGGCGCCCTCGACGAAGGCCTTCTGCTCCTCCATCGTGGCGATGACGGGGTGCTCGGTGTCCGCGTCGAACTCCGTCGAGCTCGCGTCGGCGACGCCGAGCACCGAGCGGGCGTACTCGATGACCATGCACTGCAGGCCGAGGCAGATGCCCAGCGTCGGCACCTGCTTCTCGCGGGCCCACGTCAGCGCGCCGAGCTTGCCCTCGATGCCGCGCACGCCGAAGCCGCCGGGCACGAGCACGGCGTCGACGCCGCCGAGGGCGCGCGAGGCGCCGGCCGGGGTCTGGCACTCGTCGCTCGCCACCCACCGGATCCGCACGCGGGCGTCGTGGTGGAAGCCGCCGGCGCGCAGCGCCTCGGTCACCGACAGGTAGGCGTCGGGCAGGTCGATGTACTTGCCGACGAGCGCGATCTCGACCTCGTGCTCGGGGTCGTGCACGCGCTGGAGCAGCTCGTCCCACTCCGTCCAGTCGACGTCGCGGAAGTTGAGGCCGAGCCGGCGGATGACGTAGGCGTCGAGGCGCTCGCGGTGCAGCACCTTGGGGATGTCGTAGATGCTCGGGGCGTCGACGCACGCGGCGACCGCGTCGACCTCGACGTCGCACATGAGCGAGATCTTGCGCTTGATCGGCTCGGGGATCTCGCGGTCGGCCCGCAGCACGAGGCCGTCGGGCTGGATGCCGACCTGGCGCAGCGCGGCGACGGAGTGCTGGGTCGGCTTCGTCTTGAGCTCACCGCTCGGGGCGAGGTACGGCACGAGCGAGACGTGGAGGAAGAAGCTGTTGTCACGGCCGATGAGGTGGCGCACCTGGCGGGCCGCCTCGAGGAAGGGCAGCGACTCGATGTCGCCGACGGTGCCGCCGATCTCGGTGATGATGACGTCGGGCGCGTCGGGGCCCTCGGTCGCGAGCGCGCGCATGCGCGAGACGATCTCGTTGGTGATGTGCGGGATGACCTGGACGGTGTCGCCGAGGTACTCCCCGCGCCGCTCCCGGGCGATGACGTTGTTGTAGACCTGGCCGGTCGTCACGTTCGCGCTGCCGACGAGGTTGACGTCGAGGAAGCGCTCGTAGTGGCCGATGTCGAGGTCGGTCTCCGCGCCGTCGTCGGTCACGAAGACCTCGCCGTGCTGGAACGGGTTCATCGTCCCCGGGTCGACGTTGATGTAGGGGTCGAGCTTCTGCATCGTGACCCGCAGGCCCCGCGATCGCAGAAGTCGTCCGAGGCTCGAGGCCGTGAGCCCCTTGCCGAGCGAGGAGGCAACGCCCCCGGTCACAAAGATGTGCTTCGTCGTTTCCACCACGGGCTTTAACTCTACGTCATCCCGGGAGGGTGTCGAGATAGCGTCCGACCCACCGGCGCGCCTCGTCGTCCGGGCCGGCCCACGACGCGGCCACGGCACGGGCCGCGGCGCCGAGCCGGGCCCGCTCGTCGGGGTCCGCGAGCAGGCGGTCGACCTCATCGGCGACGGCGTCCGGGTCGCCCACCGCGACAAGGGAACCGGCGTCACCGATCAGGCCCGGCAGGCCCCCGGTGCGCGTCGCGACCACCGGCAGCCCGGCCGCCATCGCCTCCTGCACGACGAGCGCCCGCGCCTCCCACCGGCTCGTGACGACGAACACGTCGGCGGCCCGGAGCCACGCGGCGACGTCGTCACGGGCACCGACGAGGCGTACGTCGGCTCCCCGCCGCTCCCCGGTCCGAGTCCGGATGCCGTCGGCCTCGTCGACGAGGGCCGCGCGCAGCCGCTCGTCGCCGTCGCCGACGACGACCCAGACGGCCGCCGCGCGGGATCGGGCGGCGGCCGCGACGAGCGTGCGGAGGTCCTTCTGCGGCGCGATCCGCGAGACGGTGAGCACGACGGGCTGCTCGGCGAGCCCCGGCGCCAGGCCGGCGGAGGCGAACAGCTCGCGGCGCCCGTCCGGCGTCAGGGGCGCGGCTGCCAGCAGCTCGCCGACCCGGGTGGCGGGCACCACCGCGAGCGAAGCCCGCCGGGCCCCGAGCTCCTCGGCGAGGCGCACGAGGTCGTCGCTGGCGCCGGTGACGAGCGCGGCCCGGCGCAGCGACCACCGGAGCAGCCGGCCGAAGAGCCCGGCCGCCACGCGGCGGGCGGGCGACCCACCGGCCGGTGGGAGGTCGTTGTGCAACGAGACGACGAGGCGGGGTCGCGGTCGGGCCCTCGCCACCGCCACGGCGGCCACGACGGCCGCCTGGTGGCCGTGGGCGTGCACCACGTCGACGGTGCCGGCGAGGCGCATGACGCGGTGCCACTCGAGCGGGCCGCGCACGGCGGCCGGGCCCCGGTGGAGCGGCCAGAGCCGCTGCGCCTCGAGGGCGCCGAAGGCGTCGGCGGTCTCGGCGGCGGTGACGACGTCGACGTCGTGCCCGAGCAGGCGCAGCCGGCTCGTGAGGTCGTCGACGTGCGCGCCGACCCCTCCGGCGGCCCGCCCGAGCACCATGAGCACCCTCACCACCCGCCCACCGTGCCCTCCTCGGCGGACTCCGGCAGCGGGAGACCGGTGCCCCGATGCCGCAGCCGCGACACGACCGAGCGGTCGACGAGCAGGGTCACCGCGACGAGCACGAGCACGGCCCCGAGCGCGACGACGGCGCACTGCACGGCTGCAGCCGCGAGCCCCTCGACCTGCCAGACCCCGCCGAGCCACCACCCGGCAGCGGCCGCGGCGGCGGCACCGACCGCGCCCGCGACGACCGGGCGGGGCGGCACGGCGAGGGAGCCGCTCCCCCACCCGCGCCGCACGAGCACGGCCAGCGCGACGGCACCCAGCACCAGCCCGAGGCTCGTACCCGCCGCGAGCCAGCGCACCGTGCCGGCCGGGCCGGCGTCGCCGCCGAGCACGAGGAGCGGGAGCACGGTGGTGCCGAGCCACGCCAGGGCGACCACGGCGCCGGCGGCCCGGGCCCGCCCCCGCACGTAGGAGGCCCGGCTCAGCACCCCGATGACCGACAGCGCGAGGATGCCGGGCGCGAGGAGCGCGAGCGCGTCGGGGATGGCCGAGAGGGCGGCGGCGCCCGTGCCGGCGCCGCGCCCGGCGTCGAGCAGCGCGAAGAAGCCGCCCACGGGCCGGGCGACCGCGACGAGCAGCGCCGCCGCCGCGATCCCGGCGAGGAGGGTGGCGAGCCACGCCCGGCCCAGGACGGCGAGGGTGCCGACCCGGTCGGTGGCGGCGCTGCCGGCCAGCGACGGGAAGGCGGCGGTGGCGAGCGGGACGGCCAGGACGGCATACGGCAGCAGCGAGACGGCCTGCACGTAGGTGTGCACGTTGAGCGTGCCCGGGCCGCCGCGGTCGTTCGCGAGGCGGATGACGACGAGCGTGGCGAGCTGCTGGCCGGCGACGGCGAGCAGCCCGGCCACGGCCAGGCTCCGCACCCGCGTCGCCACCCCGTGCGGGAACGACGTCGTCAGGCGCAGGCGCACACCGGCCCGCCGCACCGGGCCCAGCAGGGGAAGCGCGAGGGCGACGACGCCGAGCGTCGTGCCGACGCCGAGGACGGTCGTCGCCGACGCCGGCAGCTGGGCGACGGCCGCCGTGGGGTCGGGCACGAGCGCGCCGTAGGCGAGGTAGGTCGCGATGACGACGAGGCTCGAGAGGAGGGGCGCGAGCGCCGCGGCCACGAAGCGGTGGTGGGCCTGGAGCACCCCGCCGAGCACGATCCCGACGCCGTAGAGCGGGATCTGCAGGGCGAAGACCCGCAGCAGGTCGGCACCGAGCCCGACGGCGCCGGCGCAGTCGCGGGCCGAGCCGAGCAGGGTGCCGGCGATGGGCGTGGCGGCGAGGGCGACGACGACGGCCACGGGCACGAGCACGAGCAGGACCCAGGTCAGCAGGGCCGAGGCGGTGTGGTCCGCCTCCTCCCGGTCGCCGCGGGCGAGGGCGGCCGCGACGAGCGGCACCGCGACGGCGGCGAGCACGCCACCGGCGGCGATCTCGAAGAGCACGTTGGGCACCGCGTTGACCGACTGGTAGGTGCTGCCCACGCAGGTGGCCCCGATGGCGTGCGAGAAGACGAACCAGCGCCCGAAGCCGACGACGCGCGCGACGAGGGTGATGACCGCGATGGTGCCGGCTGCGGCGAGGAGCCCGCGGCGCGGCCCGCCCCCGGCACCGGCGGCGGGCCCGGTCATCGGCGCTCCCGGCCCCACTCGTCGAGGCGGCGCAGCGTCGGGTGCGACTCGATGACCCGGGTGAAGCTGACCCGCTCGGAGGCCAGCGTCAGGGCGACGAGTCCGGTCAGGGCCACGGTCCGACCGGCGAGGCCGGTGCGCTCGACCAGCGCGAGCCCGAGCAGCGCACCGGCGGCGTTCGCGCCCGTGTCGCCGAGCATCGCCGTGGCCTCGAGGTCGTCGCGCGCCACCCCGAGCGACGCGCCGAGCACGGCCGCCGCGGGCGTCGCGGTGACGAGCGGCAGGGCCGCGGCCACGGTGACCTTGAGCGCGCGACCGGGCCGCAGGTCGAAGAGGTTGACGGCGTTGGCGGCGCCGGCCACGACCGCGCCACCGACGAGGGTCGCGGCGAGGGACCGCGGCCGGGACGTGCGGGCGGTGGGTGCCGTGCGGGCGGCGCGGGAGTCGGCGAGCGCGGCGCCGGCGAGGCCGGTGAGGCCCAGCCCGACGACCTTGAGCGCCCCGGTCGTCACCTCACCCCGGGCCAGCGCGCCGAGGTGGCCCTTGAGGCCCTTGTCGGAGACGCCGCCCGCCAGGTCGTCGAGGGCGCCGAGCGCGCCCGCCGCGAGCGCGACGACGGTGGTCGGCGCGCCCGATCGGAGCTCATCCGGCCTCGCCCCCGACCTGGCGCGGGTCACCGCACCGGCCACGGCGGCGCCGGTCACCGCCCCGGCGACGACGGCGGGGCCCTCGAGCAGGGTCACGGGCCGGCCGGCGTGGTTCGTGCGCTCCCAGGGGGCTCGCGCGGTCTCGGGCAGGCGCCGCGCCAGGCGCAGGGCCGCCGCGGAGGCGACGGCCGCGCCGACGAGCGTGGCCACGGTGACGGCGGAGGGCACGGTGGACGGCGCGGTGGCGGACAGGGCGGAGGCCATGGCGGAGCCCGCCGACGACCGGTGGCGGCTCCGCGTCACGGGAGCACCCGCGGCACCGTGGCGGTGGCCCCGGCCGAGATGCCGTAGTGCGCGACGCGCTCGTCGAGCACGTCCTCGAGGGCGAGCACGACGGTCGCGGGGCCGGCGCCGGCGCGCGCGTGGTCGACGGTCGCGACGAGCGCGGCGGTCTCGGACTTCTCGCGGACCGCCTGCACGGCGTTGGAGGTGACCGGCTGGCCGGCCGCCGCGAGGGTCTCGCCCCCGGCGACGACCGCACCGCGCGACGCCCCGGCGAGGGCGGTGACGAGGGCGCGCACCGTGTCGGATCGGGCGCCCACGGCCTCCTCGGTGCCGGCGTAGTCGCCCGAGACGACGACGGCGAGGTCGGCGACGGTCAGCTCGGCGGCCGAGCTGTCGATGAGGCCGGCATCCGCCAGCACCTTGACGGCGGCGGTGCGCTGGGCCGAGGTGCCGGAAGCCGTCACCCCGACGGTCAGCGCCGTGACGACCTCGACGAGCAGGTCGTCGCCCGTCGCGCTCGTGGAGAGCCCGAGCGTGGCCGCCGCCGACCGTGCGGCCTCCGCGCGGTCCGACGCCTGGCTCGCGTCGAACCAGTCGGGGCTCACGGTCACCGTGCCGGTCAGGACCGCGCCGCTCTGGCGCACGACCTCCTCGAGGTTGGTCACCATCGTGCCGTCGGCCGAGGGCAGCACGACGACGACGACGCGGTGCGAGGCGAGGCGCCCGCTCACGACGCGCTGCTGCACGGCCTCGGCGTACTGGGCGGTCGCGTCGACGGCCTTCTCGCTCGTCGTCAGCTTGTCGTTGAGCGCCTGCTTCTCGGTGCGCAGGGCCGCCACCTGGTCGCCGAGCTGGTCGCCGAGGTTGGCCTGCAGCGGCCCGGCACCGAGCACGATCCCCACGGCGAGCGCGAGGAACACCGAGATGATCGAGACGAGGTGGTAGCGGAAGTCGATCACGTGAAGATCCCCACGACGGCGGTCCAGAGGTCGTCCCAGCGCGCGGCGAGCACCTGCAGCCACACCTGCCCCGCGGGGGTGGACGCGAGCGCCGCGACGAAGGCGAGCAGCCCGACGAGCAGCATCGTCGCGAGCAGGCGGCCCGGGATGCGCGCCCGGTAGAGCCGGCTGACGCCCTTGGCGTCGACGAGCTTGCCACCCACCCGGAGCCGGGTGAGGAAGGTCGACGCCTGGCCGTCGCGGCCCTTGTCGAGGAACTCGACGAGCGTCACGTGGGTGCCGACCGCGACGATGAGCTCGGCGCCGGCGTCGTCGGCGAGCAGCATGGCGACGTCCTCGCTCGTGCCCGCCGCGGGGAAGACGACGGGCGTCAGCCCGAGCGCCTCGACCCGGGCCAGCCCGGGCGCCCGCCCGTCGCGGTAGGCGTGCACGACGATCTCGGCGCCGCACGAGAGCGCCGCGTCGGACACCGAGTCCATGTCGCCGACGATGAGGTCGGGCCGGTGCCCGGCCTCGATGATGGCGTCGGCGCCCCCGTCGACGCCGATGAGCACGGGCCGGTACTCGCGGATGTAGGGGCGGAGGGTGTCGAGGTCCTCGCGGTAGTGGTAGCCGCGCACGACGATGAGCGCGTGCCGGCCGTCCAGCTCGGTCGTGATCGGCGGGATGCCGATCCCGTCGAGGAGCAGGTCGCGCTCCTTGCGGATGTACTCCATCGTGTTGGTGGCGAACGCCTCGATCTGCACGGCCAGCCCGGCCCGGGCCTCGTGCATCTGCTGGGCGACCAGCTCGGCGTCGAGCACCGTGCCCGTCGCGACGAGCTCGTCGCCGCACCACAGCTGCGGGCCGTCGAGGCGCACCGGCCGGCCGTCCTCGATCGTCAGCACCGCCGAACCGGCGGCGTCGAGCACGGGGATGCCTGCGTCGACGAGGATCTGCGGCCCGAGGTTCGGGTAGCGGCCCGTCGTCGAGGCGCTCGCGTTGACGACGGCGGCGGGCCGGGCCGTGACGAGCGCGTCGGCACTCACCTTGTCGAGGTCGGCGTGGTCGATGACGGCGACGTCGCCCGCGTGGAGGCGCTTGGTCAGGTTCTTCGTGCGCCGGTCGACGCGCGCGGGACCCACGACCCCCGGGCCACTGGGGCCGGGGTGGGCGGCGCGACGACGGATGGAGAGGGCCATGATGGCCTCAATCGTGCCACGCGCGGCGCCTGCCGAGCGCACCGGCCACGCGGGCCGGACGGTCGGGATCGGGCGCGCGCCAGGCGGTCGGGATCGCTCGCGCGTCCGGGTCAGGAGCGGGCGCGCGCACCCGAGCGGGCCCGGGCCGTGGCGGTCTGCTCGAGCAGGTCGCCCGCGTGCGCGAGGCCCGCCTCGGAGTCGGGGTCGCCGCCCATCATCCGGGAGAGCTCGCGCAGCCGGGTGGGACCGTCGACGACGGAGACGCTGCTCGAGGTGATGCGCCCGTCGTCTGACTTGTGCACGACGAGGTGCCGGTCGGCGAAGGCGGCCACCTGGGCGAGGTGCGTGACGACGATGACCTGCGCGTGCTCGGCGAGCGCGGCCAGCCGGGCACCGACGTCGAGCGCCGCGCGCCCGCCGACGCCCGCGTCGACCTCGTCGAAGACGAACGTCGGCGGGCCGCTGGCGCTCGCGGCCGAGTGCCTGCTCGAGCCGACCACCTCGAGCGCGAGCATGACGCGGGAGAGCTCGCCGCCGGAGGCCGCGCGCGCGACGCTGCGGGGCGCCGCCCCGGCGTTCGCCGCCAGCAGGATCTCGACGTCGTCGATGCCGTGCCGGGCGAGGCGCACCCGGTCGCCGTCGGGCAGGGCCACCCCGTCGGGGTCGGTGCGGTGGCGCAGGTCGACCTGCACGACGGCCGAGCCCATCGCCAGGTGCGAGAGCTCCTCGGACACGCGGGTGCCGAACTCGTCGCCTGCGGCGCGACGGGCGTCGGACAGCGTGACGGCGGCCGCGACGGCGGCCGCCTCCAGCTCACCGACCCGGGCACCGAGCCGCTCCACCCGGTCGTCGGCGGTGACGAGCTCGTCGAGGCGGGCCGCGGCGCGGCCCGACCAGGCGAGCACCTCGTCGACGCTCTCGCCGTACTTGCGGGTCAGGGCGCCGAGGGCCGCCCGCCGCTCTTGGACGAACTCGAGCCGCCCCGGGTCGAGGTCGACGTCGTCGAGGTAGGCCGTGAGGTCGGCCGAGAGGTCGGTGACGAGGGTGCTGACCTCGTGCAGGCGCGCGTCGAGCGCGGCCAGGGCCTCGTCGTGGTCGGTGGCCGGCGCCAGCGCGGCGCGCGCGGCGCCGAGCAGGTCGCGCACCGTGGGCCCGGCGTCGGGGCCGAACTCGTCACCGCTCAGTCCGCCGAGCGCCTGCGACGCCGCGAGGCGCAGCGTGTCGGCGTGGGCGAGCCGGTCGTCCTCGGCGCGCAGCGCGACGTCCTCCCCCGGTTGGGGGTCGACCGCCTCGATCTCCTCGAGCGCCGCCGTCAGCGAGTCGATCTCACGGGCCCGCTCGCGGGCCTCGGAGACGAGGCGCGCGTGCTCCCGGGCCGTGGCCCGCCACTCGTCGTGCAGCTGCGCGACCCGCTCGCGCAGCGCCGCCAGCTCGGGGCCGGCGAAGTCGTCGAGGACCTCACGGTGCGCGTCGCCCTGCTTGAGGCGCCACTGGTCCGACTGGCCGTGCACGGCCACGAGGAGTCGTCCGAGCTCGGCCAGCACTGCCACGGGGGCCGTGCGGCCACCGACGTGCGCGCGCGAGCGCCCGGCCGCGGCGATGGTGCGGGCGATGACGAGCTCGCCGGCGTCGTGGTCGGCCCCCGCCTCCTCGGCGCGGACGAGGGCCGGGTGCCCGTCGGGCAGCTGGACGACGCCCTCGACGAGGGCGCTGTCGGCACCGGTGCGCACGAGACCCGTGTCGGCCCGTTCGCCGAGCAGCAGGCCCAACCCGGAGACGACCATCGTCTTGCCGGCTCCGGTCTCACCCGTCAGGACGTTGAGCCCGGGGCTCAGCTCGAGCACGGCGTCGTCGATGACCCCGACGCCGCGGATCCTCATCTGGCTGAACACGGGCCCCACCCTATGTCCGAGCTCCCACAGCGGCGACGACGCCGGGCGGCTGACCGCTGCCTCAGGAGACCGTGCCCGCCGGCCCGTTGCCCCGCCAGCCCTCGACCGAGAGGTTGAACTTCGCGACGAGCCGGTCGGCGAATGGCGCGGTCGTCAGCCGGGCCAGGCGCAGTGGGCGGTCGCCCTTGCGCACCTCGATGCGCGCGCCGGGCGGCAGGTCGACGTGCCGACGCCCGTCGCACCACATGACACCGCTGCCCTCGGTCGCGGCCTTGATCTCCACGGCGAGGTTGGTGTCCGGGCCGAGCACGAGGGGCCGGGCGAAGAGCGCGTGCGCGGCGCTCGGCACGAGGAGGATGGCCTCCACCTGGGGCCAGATGATCGGCCCTCCCGCGGAGAAGGCGTAGGCCGTCGACCCCGTCGGCGTCGACACGATGACGCCGTCGCAGCCCCAGCTCGACAGCGGTCGTCCGTCGACCTCGACGGTCACCTCGAGCATGCGCTCGCGCGATGCCTTCTCGACGCTGACCTCGTTGAGGGCCCAGCTGCTCGCGATGAACTCGCCGTGCAGCTTGGCATCGACCTGCAGGGTCATGCGCTCCTCGACGGCGTAGGCGTCGTTCGCGATGTGCTCGACGGTCGCGTCGAGGTCGTCGCGCTCGGCCTCGGCGAGGAAGCCGACGTGGCCGAGGTTGACGCCGAGCAAGGGCACGTCGACGCTCCGGGCGAACTCCGCGCCGCGCAGGATGGTGCCGTCGCCGCCGAGCACGACCACGAGGTCGCAGCCGTCGGCCACCTGCTCCTCCGCCGAGGCGATGTGCACGCGAGAGCTGTCCGTGAGGTCGAGCGCCTCGGCCTCGTCGGCCTGCAGCGAGACGTCGATGCCGAGGTGGGTGAGGCGCTCGACGACGCCCTTGGCCACCGTCAGGGCCTCGGGGCGTCGGGGGTGGGCCACGAGCAGGATCCGGCGCGTCACGTCTCTCCGTCCAGGTCGATGGCCTCCAGCATGTCATCCGCGGCGGTCGGGGCCGCGCCGGGGACCGGACGGGGTGCGAGCCAGAAGAGGAACTCCCGGTTGCCGTCGCCGCCGGTGATCGGGCTGGCCGTCGCGCCGTGCAGGTGCAGCCCCTCCCCGCGCGCCGCCGTGAGGACGTCACGCAGCACCCGGGCGTGCTCGTGCCGCGACGTGACGACGCCGCTCCGGCTGAGCCGCTCGCGCCCGACCTCGAACTGCGGTTTGACGAGCACGACGAGGTCACCGTCGTCGGTGACGAGCGGGCGCATCGCCGGTAGGGCGATCGCGAGCGAGATGAAGCTGAGGTCGGAGACGACGAGGTCGAAGCGGCCCCCGAGCGCGGCCGCGTCGACGTCGCGCACGTTCGTGCCGGGCAGGTCGCGCACCCGTTCGTCCCGGGCGATCGAGGCCACGAGCTGGTCATGCCCGACGTCGAGCGCCGTCACGTGCGTGGCGCCCCGCTCGAGCAGCACCTGGGTGAAGCCGCCGGTGCTGGCCCCGACGTCGAGGCAGCGGCGGCCCTCGACGGGGATCGGCCAGCGGTCGAGGGCGTGGAGCAGCTTGAGCGCCGCCCGCCCGACCCACCGGTCGGGCTCACGCGTGAGCGAGACCTCGTCGTCGGCGGTGACCGGCTGCGAGGGCTTGCCGGCGGGTCGGCCGCCCACGAGCACCGTCCCGGCCAGCACGAGGTCGCGAGCCTGCGTGCGCGAGCGCGCGAGGCCCCGGGCCACGAGCTCGACGTCGAGGCGGCGCGTCGTCACGCCCCACCGAGGCCGCCGAGGCGGCCCTGGAGGCTGCGGTGGGCGTGCTCACCCGCCTCGATGCGCTCGGCGAAGGTGCCGGACTGTGCCTCGGCGAGCCGCATCGTGGCGTCGTCGACGGCCTCGTCGCCCGTCACCGGCGGCTCCGGGGCCGGGGTCGCGTCGACCGGTGCCCACGGGGACTCCGCCTCGGCGCCAGAGCCCTCCGCAGGGGCGTCGTCGTCGCCGTCGTGACCGGCCTCGTCGTCGTCCTGATCGTCCGAGTCGCCAGAGTCGTTCGTGTCGTACTCGTCGTACTCGTCGTCCAGGTCGTCCGTCTCGTCGCCGGCGTCGTCCATCGGGTCGAGCTCCTCGACCACCCCGAGGGGCGCCTCGGCGTCCCCGGTGCTCCCGTCGTCGCGTCGGGCGTCGTTGTCGCCGAGCATGCCGTGCCTCCGTGCCGGTTCGTGGATCCTGCAGTCACGCTACCGGGTCGGCGCCGCGGTCAGCGGGCCGGTGCGGTGAGCAGCTCGTCGAGGGCCGTTCCCACCCGTCGGCCGTCCGGGACCGCTCCCGTGCGACCGTCCGAGGCAGCCTGCCGCGTGCCGTCGAAGGCGGCGATGCCCGCGCGCACGGCCTCGACGGGCGACGCCCCCACCTCGTCGACGACGAGGTCACCGTCGGCGAGGTGGACCCGCGCGTCACCGCACCGCCAGCCACCGGCGTCCGCCCACGCGACGGCATACGGCTCGAACAGCTGCGCGAGGGAGTCGATCACGTAGGTGGGGCGCAGGCTGCGCGCGAGCAGGTCGCTCGGTCGGTCGACGCCCGTCAGCACCCACGCGGAGTCGATGCCGGTCGCCAGCGCGCCGGCGACGTCGGTGTCGAGGCGGTCGCCCACGGCCAGGGTGCGCTCAGGGGCCGTCGAGAGGCGGTTGAGGGCCAGGCGGTAGAGCGGTGGGTGCGGCTTGCCGACGACCTCGGGGCGGCGCCCGGTGGCGGTCGCGAGCAGCACGACGTAGGCCCCGTTGCCCGGCGACTGGCCCCAGGGGAGCGGCAGGGTGGCGTCGTCGTTCGTGGCCACCCACGGCAGACCCGACGCGAGCAGACGCGCCGCGGTCTCGAAGTCGCGCACCGTGAGCTCGCGACCGAAGCCCTGCAGCACGGCCGCCACCTCGACGGCCGCCCCGTCGACGGCGTCCGGCGGCGCGACGGGGCGCAGACCGCTGCGGGTGAGCGCCTCGACCACGCCCGGGCCCCCGAGCGCCAGCACCCCCGACCCGGTGGGCACGAGCCCGGCAAGTCGTTCGGCGCCGGCCTCGGCGCTCGTGACGACGTCGGCGGGCTCGGCCGGTGCTCCGAGCGACGCGAGGTGCGCGGCGACCTCGGCCGGCACGCGCGAGGCGTTGTTCGTCGCGTAGACGAGGCCCGTGCCGTGGGCGGCCATGCGCTGCAAGGCTTCCGGCGCACCCGGCACGGCGTCGTCCCCGCGGTAGACGACACCGTCGAGGTCGCACACGACCCCGTCGTATGCCGTCAGCACCGCAGGAGTCTCAGCGCTCGTCGTCATCGCCTTCGTCGTCATCGCCTTCGTCGTCGTCGTCGTGGTCCGTGTCGACGACAGCGCTGGCGTCAGTACCGTCCAGCTCGTCGTCACCGAGCAGGTCGGTGACGTCGACACCGTCGAGCTCCTCGAGGCGCTCGGCCGCGTCGGTGGTCAGCTCGTGGTCGGCGTCCGCCGCCCGGGCGAACCACTCGCGCGCAGCACCGGTGTCACCGGCTGCGAGCCGGGCGTCGGCGTAGGCGTAGTACAGCCGCGCCGCGGACGGCCGGTTGGGGTTGATGCGCTTGACCATGTCGCTGAGGCCGGCCGCGGCCGCGTCGAGCTGGCCCATGTCGCGGCGGATGCCCGACACGACGATCGCGAGCTCGACCCGGTCGTCGATCGCGAGGTTGGCTCCCTCGTCCGACTGCGCCAGCTCGAGAGCCTTGTCGTGGCGACCGAGGGCGCGCTCGCAGTCGACCATGAGCGGCAGCAGGTGGTGTGAACCCGACAGGCGTCGCACGGTGCGGAACTCCCCCAACGCACGCGCCCAGTCACCGAGCCGGTAGGCGACGAGACCGAGGGCCTCGCGAGCCGCCGGGACGCGACCCGCACGGCGGACGGCGGTCTCAGCGTGGGCCAGGGCAGCCTCGGGCTCGACGTCGAGCAGCTCGGCCACCATGACGAGGTGCTGCGCCACGCCCTCGGCGTTCTCCTTGCTCAGGGTGCGCAGCTGGTTCTTGACGCCGCGGTCGACCTCGTGGCCGGTCACGCCCTCCCGGATCGCGGGCTCAGGGCGGCGCGGCGACTTCGGGGTGAGCCGGGGGCCGCCGCGCTGGTCGTCGTCGCGCGGCCGGCCCGCGCCACCGCGCGGACGGTCGTCGCGACGGGGGCCGCGGTCACCACGGTCGTCGAAACGACGGGGCCCGCGGTCGTCCCGGCTGCCGGACGTGCGACGCTCGTCGGAGCGGTAGCCGCCTCGGTCGCCGCGGTCGTCACGACGGGGCGCGCGGTCGTCCGAGCGGTAGCCACCGCGGTCGTCACGACGGGGCCCACGGTCGTCAGGGCGGGGCGCGCGGTCGTTGGAGCGGTAGCCACCGCGGTCGTCCCGGTTGCCCGAGGGGCGACGGTCGTCGGAGCGGTAGCCACCCCGGTCGTCACGACGGGGCGCGCGGTCGTCCGCGCGGTATCCACCGCGGTCGTCCCGGTTGCCCGAAGGGCGACGGTCGTCGGAGCGGTAGCCACCCCGGTCGCCGCGGTCGTCACGCCTGGGCCCACGGTCGTCGGAGCGGTAGCCGCCACGGTCGTCACGACGGGGCCCACGGTCGTCCGAGCGGTACCCACCGCGGTCGTCCCGGTTGCCCGAAGGACGACGGTCGTCGGAGCGGTAGCCACCCCGGTCGTCGCGCCGGGGCGCGCGGTCATCGGGACGGTGACCGCCCCGGTCGTCACGGCGCGGACCCGACGAGCGCGGCGCACCGGACCCGCGGCCGGCACCTCCCCCGTGGCGCGGACCCCGCTGACCGTCCTCACGGTCGCGTCGCTCGCCTCGGTCGTGCCTGCGGTCGTCGTCGCTCATGTTCGTCATCCTTCCGCGCCGACCGGGGTCGGCGCCACCTCTGTGAATCTGTTCAGGGGACACCAATGCAGAGCGCCCCAGTCGGATCAATGAAGTTCCGTCTGGGGCGCTCTGACAAATTGTGTCCGGCTGCGTCCTACTCTCCCACACCGTCACCAGTGCAGTACCATCGGCGCTGAAGGGCTTAGCTT